>JAZSGG010000067.1:0-19309 GCA_045532595.1 Oscillospiraceae bacterium
CAAAACAAACTGGGGGAAAACTCTTGTTTTCCCCCCGACCCCTTTAGCGCCCTGGACGCAATTTCGGAGCTGCGCTCCGAGTAATGGGGGGTTGGCCCCTACCCCACAAGCCTCTTTGAAAAAAGGCTTGACCTAAAAACAGATCCGCACTCCGTGCGGAAGAATCTGACAGAAAATATACAGATCCATTTGAATATGATCGTGCGGATTTTTTTGTGAAAGTTGTTGACAAACACTATGTTGTGTGTTATTATATTAACAACACTACAATATATTGATATACGAAAGGCTGAGATATACATGATAAAGGTCGTTAAAAAGGATAATACAAAGGAAGAATTCAACGTACAGAAGGTAGTGGACGCTATCAACAAGTCCGCTACCCGTGTACTGTACAAGTTCACCGACGCTGAGATAGACTACATCTGCCGTTTTGTAACGGAACGTGCCGAGGCTCTCGGCGTGGAAGAGATATCCATCGCACAGATGCACAACATCGTCGAAGGAGCACTGGAGGCTACAAATCCCGCTGTTGCCAAGAGCTATAAGGACTATCGCAACTACAAGCAGGATTTCGTACACATGTTGGACGAGGTGTATAAAAAGAGCCAGTCCATCATGTACATCGGTGATAAGGAGAATTCCAACACAGACAGCGCACTGGTCTCCACCAAGCGCAGCCTGATATTCAATCAGCTCAACAAGGAGCTTTACCAGAAGTTCTTTATGACCACCGAGGAGCTTCAGGCATGCCGTGACGGCTACATCTACGTTCATGACATGAGCGCCCGCCGTGATACGATGAACTGCTGCCTGTTCGATATGAAGAACGTAATGGAAGGCGGCTTCGAGATGGGCAACCTCTGGTATAACGAGCCGAAAACTCTCGCTGTTGCATTCGATGTCATCGGCGATATCACGCTTTCTGCAGCAAGCCAGCAGTACGGTGGATTCACTGTGGCAAGCGTGGACGAGCTTCTCGCTCCCTATGCGGAAAAGACCTATATCAAGCAGTTTGAGCGCTACAAGTCTCTCGGCTGCACTGACGAGGTTGCAGACCGTGAGGCTATGGCGGATGTAAGAGTGGATTTTGAGCAGGGTTTTCAGGGATGGGAGTACAAGTTCAACTCCGTTTCCTCCAGCCGTGGCGATTATCCCTTTATCACCATGACCGCAGGCACAGGCAGAAGCAAGTTTGCAAAGATGGCAAGCATCATCATGCTTGAAGTCCGCCGCAAGGGTCAGGGCAAAAAGACCTGCAAGAAGCCTGTGCTTTTCCCGAAGATAGTATTCCTGTATGACGAGAACCTCCACGGCCCCGGTTGTGAGCTGGAGGATGTTTTCGAAGCAGGCATCGAATGCTCCTGCAAGGCAATGTATCCCGACTGGCTCAGCCTTACAGGCGACGGCTATGTGGCGTCTATCTATAAAAAATACGGTCGTATCATCAGCCCCATGGGCTGCCGTGCGTTCCTCTCCCCGTGGTTTGAGAGAGGCGGTTTTGAGCCTGCAGACGATAACGACAAGCCTGTTTTCGTAGGACGCTTCAACATCGGTGCGGTTTCTCTGCATCTGCCTATGATCTATGCAAAGGCACAGCAGGAGAGCAGGGATTTCTTCGAGGTGCTGGACTATTATCTCAACCTGATAAGAAAGCTGCACATCCGCACCTACGCATATCTCGGCGAACTGAAAGCAAGCACCAATCCTCTCGCTTATTGCGAGGGCGGCTTCCTCGGCGGACATCTGGGTATCCACGATAAGATCAAGCCGCTGCTGAAGTATGCCACTGCATCCTTTGGTATCACCGCACTGAACGAGCTGGAGCAGATCGCCACAGGCAAGTCAATTGCCGAGGGCGGCGAGTTCTCGCTGAAAACGATGGAGTATATCAATCAGCGCATTCAGGAGTTCAAGAAGGAGGACGGCCACCTCTACGCCATCTACGGCACGCCTGCCGAAAACCTCTGCGGTCTGCAGATACAGCAGTTCCGCAAGAAGTACGGCATCATCGAGAACGTGTCCGACCGTGAATATGTCTCCAACAGCTTCCACTGCCACGTTTCGGAGGATATCTCGCCCATCGAGAAGCAGGACAAGGAAAAGCGCTTCTGGGATCTGTTCAACGGCGGAAAGATACAGTATGTGCGTTATCCCATTGATTACAACAGGGAAGCGGTCAAGACCCTTGTTCGTCGTGCTATGAAGATGGGCTTCTACGAGGGCGTGAATCTCTCACTCGCTTACTGCGACGACTGCGGTCATCAGCAGCTTGAAATGGATGTCTGCCCGAAGTGCGGAAGCTCCAATCTCACTAAGATAGACCGCATGAACGGTTATCTCTCATACTCCCGTGTAAAGGGCGATACAAGGCTCAATTCCGCAAAGATGGCGGAGATCAAGGACAGGAAGAGTATGTAAATATGAATATCAGAGTAATGACAATTGAAGATTATGATGATGTCTATTCGTTGTGGATGTCCTGCAAAGGAATGGGACTGAATGATCTTGATGATTCCAGAGAAGGCATAGAGCGCTTTTTGAGACGTAATCCCGATACATGCTTTGTTGCAGAGCAGGACGGTAACATTGCAGGTGTTATCATTGCAGGTAATGACGGGCGACGTGGATATATCTACCATACCGCTGTGCGGGAGGAATATCGTAAGCAGAGGGTTGCGTCGGAGCTTGTCAGAGTGGCACTGGATAGTCTCGGTAGAGTTGGTATCAGCAAGGTAGCGCTTGTGGTGTTCGACAGAAATATCGGTGGTAACAGCTTCTGGGAGAAGATGGGCTTTACAGTCAGGGATGACCTTGTATACAGAAACAGGGCGTTGGTGCAGCTTGAAAGGATAGACACCTGAGTTGATAGGAGAATTATATGCGTTATCATAACATAACAACAGACGATATGCTCAACGGCGACGGACTGCGCACCGTGCTGTGGGTGGCAGGCTGTCCGCACCGCTGTCAGGGCTGCCACAATCCCATCACCTGGGATATCGACGGCGGCATACCCTTTGACGAGGCAGCGGAGCAGGAGCTTTTCGAGAAGCTTTCTGCGGATTACATAAGCGGCATCACCTTCAGCGGCGGCGACCCTCTGCATCCCGCCAACAGGGACGAGGTGGCACGCCTTGCGAAAAAGGTAAAGCAGCAGCACCCCGAAAAGACTATCTGGCTGTACACAGGCTACAACTGGGAGGATATCTGCGGGCTTGAAGCTGTGGGTCTTGCGGATGTGCTGGTGGACGGCAGATTCGAGAAGAGCCTTTTCGATGCAAAGCTGCACTGGAAGGGCAGCTCCAATCAGCGTGTCATAGACGTGCAGGAGACTCTTTCGCACGGCAAGATAGTTTTATGGGATTAAGGAGAAGATATGAAAAGAGTTGCAAGATTTGAAAAGGTGAGCCTCGAGCAGTTTGCCGCAGGCTATAACGGAAGCAAGCCTGTGGAGGAGATATACGAGAACATCAGGCTCCCTCAGAGGGCCACAAGCGGCTCTGCGGGATATGATTTCTACGCTCCGTTCCACATCCTGCTGCATCCGGGCGAGACGATATCCGTTCCTACAGGCATCCGTGTCTGGATAGAGGAGGGCTGGGTGCTGAAGCTGTATCCGAGAAGCGGACTCGGCTTTAAGTTCCGCCTGCAGCTGAACAACACCGTTGGCATCATCGACAGCGATTATTACTATTCCGATAATGAGGGTCACATCTTCATAAAGATCACCAACGATACCAACGAGGACAAGACCGTTGAGATCCCCGCAGGCACTGGCTTTGCGCAGGGAATCTTCGTGGAGTATGGCATCACCTTTGACGATATGACATATGGCGTAAGAAACGGCGGCTTCGGCAGCACTACATAAATTGACAGAGATAATGATATGCACCCGATACAGATACGTTCAGGTGCATATTTTTATTGCAGAAAAAGGAATGAGTCCGATGTTGTATCGGACTCATTCACATTGATCATATATCGGGAGGTGATATTGTTATATTATGCGCCGAAATTCGCAAGCTCGCCTGTGATAACGCCTTCGTACTCGGTACGCAGCTGAGTCCAGCTCTTCTGGTTCTCGCCCTGCTCAAATGCGAGGTTTGTTACCATGTCGTCAACAACGGTGGTGAAGTTCTGGCTGATACCGCCGTGAACGGACAGCACCATGTTGTAATCAGCAACGTTCTCGAAGGAGGTCAGGAACTCGTACTGTTCCTCGCTGTACTCCTTGTCATTCATGATGCTTTCTTTTACTACAGCCTTCAGTTCGGGATCAGTACCGCAGCGGCGCATGATGTCGATGAATCTTGCAGCGCCTTCAACGTTCTCAGAACCCTTGGGTACCATGTAGCCGAAGGATGTGGTGCCGTAGTAGTAATCATCAGCGCTGGGATCACGGGGATAAGGCACGAAGCCGAATTCGTATTCCTTGAACTGAGAGCAGAAATCTGTGATCTTCCACTGGCCTACGCCGAGGAATGCTACCTTACCGCTGGCAAGAGGCGCAGACTCGTTGCTCCACATGCCGTCGCCACGAACTGCAAGGCCTTCCTTACGCAGATCTGTGAGGAATGTAGCTGCACGCTCCACCTCAGCAGTGTTCATGTTGTTGATGATCTGACCCTCGTTGATGCCGATGAGCGGAGTGCCTGTGCTGGTGATGATATCGTGACCCAGCAGGCCGTAAACACCGCCTACAGCGTCGGGATCTCTGTCCATAAAGTCGATCATTACGCCCTTGAAGGTATCCCATGTCCAGTTGCCTGCATCGTACAGCTCCTTGGGATCCTCAAGACCCAGACCATCAAATTTGGTCTTGTTGTAGATAAGGCAGTTGGGAAGTGCATTGGCTGTGAAGGGATAATAGTAGTGACCTCCGTTGTAAGCATACTGCTCAACCAGAACATCATAGCCTGCCCACTGAGGCTGGGAAAGATCTATATAATTTGTAAGATCCTCGAAAACGTTCTTGGAGATGAGGTTCGGGAAGGTGATATCCTCCTTGTCGAAAAGATCTGGAGAATCGCCGCTGGCAATGAGGGTCTGGAGCTTGTCTATACGCTCGCCCCATGCACACTGCAGGTAGTCGATCTTGCCGCCGTAGGTCTCCTCGAAGAGCTTAACGCCGGGCTTGATGTCGCCTGCCACACGCATATCATAGTGGCCGAAATATACAAGGTTGGGGTTCTCGAGAGTATCCGCAGTAACGAAATCTGTGATATCGACAGGGTTTACGATATCGTCGTCAAGAGTGTTCGTTGTAGTGGTTGCGGATGTGGTGGTGTTGAGACCGCCGCCGGAGGTGGTTACACCGCCTGCAGGAGCAGACTCATCGCAGGCTGTGAGGCTAAGCAGAGTTGCTGCACAGATAACAGCTGCAGAGATACGCTTCATGTTCATGGGTATTCATCCTTTCGTTATAAATGCATCGGCACGCCCGATGTCAGTTCCGTGCTTTACAGTGATATTTTACCATATCGTTTTTTGTTTTTCAAGAAGAAAATATGAACATACTTCAACAATATGAACATTGCGGATGTTCAAAAAGCCTATATTGACAATTGCGACAGAAAATGTTATCATTAAGTTATGAGGTTAATAATATAATAACACATTCCGCTACGCTTTTCTATGCAGGAAAAGACAAAAATAAGCATAATTGCGACAGGGAGATAATATGCAGAGCTTTACACTGAAAAACTTTACGGGTGCAAGCGGCTTCCCGTTCTTCATACAATACGGACACCATGATTTTTCCAATGATATGCATATACACGAAGATTTTTACGAGCTTACCATCGTGCTGGACGGCACAGCCATGCACCTTGTGAACGGCGAGAGCCATTTCATTAAAAAGGGCGATGTGTTCTGTGTTGACGATCGCTCGGAGCACTGCTTCACCCAGTGCCAGAGCTTCAGGATATGCAATATGATGTTCCGTCCAACGGAGATGTTCGTTCCGTTTCCCGATCTTCAGCACCTTCCGGGATTTCATGAGCTGTTCGGTAAACATGAGGGCGGTGCTTTCCGCAGCAGGCTTAGACTCAACATCACCGATTTCGAGGAGACCGAGCGCCTTATCGACAGGATGATCGAGGAATATACAAGCTGCCGTGCAGGCTTTGTGTCCACCGTAACGGCGTATTTCATCCAGCTGGTGAGCTATATTTCACGCCGCTACAGCGAGGAGCAGACCGTTTCCGCTGGCGCCACCACCTTTACAAAGGCGGTGGCGTTTATGGAGAAGAGCTTCACTGAGCGTATCAGCCTTGAGCAGATAGCGGATATCGCAGGGATGTCCGTGCGGCATTTCCAGCGGCAGTTCAAGAATACCTATCTCATCACGCCGCAGGAGTACATTGTAATGCTGCGTATGCAGAAGGCAATACAGCTGCTGCTCAGAACAGATATGACCATAACCGAGATAGCGCCCGAGTGCGGCTATCAGGATTCAAATCTCTTTTCACGGCAGTTCAGGAAGAACACGGGGCTTTCACCCAGAAGCTATCGGCGTGATTACGTCGGCACGATAAATAAGGAGTAACGCTATGCCATTTGAAATTGTACGCAACGATATAACAAAGATGCAGGTGGATGCGATCGTCAACGCCGCTAACAGCTCGCTGCTGGGCGGCGGTGGAGTGGACGGAGCGATACACCGTGCGGCAGGCGCAAAGCTGCTTGCAGAATGTATGACCCTCGGCGGCTGCAAGACAGGCTGCGCCAAAATAACAAAGGGCTATAAGCTGCCAGCAAAGCATGTTATACATACGGTGGGTCCCAGATGGAAGGACGGCGATCACGGCGAAAAGGAGCTGCTCACCTCCTGCTATCGCAATTCCTTGCAGCTTGCAAAGGAAAACGGCTGCGAGAGCGTGGCTTTTCCGCTGATATCCGCAGGAATCTACGGCTACCCGAGAGCGGAGGCTATCCGTGTGGCGGCGGATACCATTACGGAATTTCTCACTGAAAACGACATGACAGTGTATCTCGTGATATTCGATACCGAGAGCTTCTCCATCAGCTCAAAGCTGTATGCGGATATAAACCAGTTTATCGACGACAACTACGCCGCAGCACATGATGACCGTCTTTCACGTTCTCTTGATGAGCCGAGGATGTACAATGCCGTACCTGCCGCAGCAAAACCGTATATCAAGCCGAAGGTGGCTGCGGATATGTTTGAAGCAAAGGCGAAAAAGTCAAAGCCTGCGCCCCAAAAACGCAGTTTCAGCGAGGATATGGCGGATATGTGCGCAGGCGCAGCACTGCCGCAAACAGAGCTGTACACCGTCGCCAATGCTGCCGCAAGCTTAGAGGATGCGCTGAAGCAGATAGACGAGAGCTTTTCTCAGATGCTGCTGAGAAAGATAGACGAAAAGGGCATGACAGACGCCCAGTGCTACAAGAAAGCAAACATCGACAGGAGGTTGTTTTCAAAGATTCGCAGCGATGTGAACTATCGTCCCGCAAAGCAGACGGCGCTCGCTTTTGCAATAGCTCTGGAGCTGCCGCTGTCCGAAGTAAAGGATATGCTGATGAAGGCAGGCTATGCGCTCTCCCGTTCCAGCAAGAGCGATATCATCGTGGAGTATTTCATACAGCACGGAAATTACGATATCTTTGAGATAAACGAGGCGCTGTTTGCGTTCGATCAGTCGCTGCTGGGCGCCTGAGATGTTATTTGATGAAGTATATTGACAAAGGGCGGATGATATATCCGCCCTGTTTTCGTGCCTGTTGTTTCATGGCGTTATGTGCGTTGAGTGCATATTTTGAATAAAAAGTGGACTATCCGAATACACACTATTGACTCTTTATTAAAAAGAAAATATAATGGGCTTAGACAATGATACAACTCAGGAGGTTCTGAATGAAGATCGCAAAAATAATAGCTGCCGTGACCCTTGCGGTATCAATGATGATATCTGCGGGATGCTCGGCTGTCAAGCCTGCAGCGGAGGGATATATCACAGCAACGCAGATGGCGGAGGAGATGGGTATAGGACTCAATCTCGGCAATACGATGGATGCCTATAATTCAGGCGGATGTGAAACGATAGCATACAGCTGGATACCCACCTGCGGTGGAAATACTCCCTATGACTATGAAAGGCAGTGGGGTGCGCCTGTTACCACTCAGGAATGCATCGACGGAATAAAGGCGGCTGGCTTTGACACTATCCGTATCCCTGTTTTCTGGGGCAATATGATGGTGAACGACGGTACCTACACCATCCATCCCGATTACATGGTGAGAGTCCGTGAGATAGTTGATTATGCACAGAATGCAGGACTTTACACGGTCATCAACATTCACCATTTCGACGAGTTCATCATAAGAAGAAATTCCCTTGAGGAATGTGAGGAGATATTCACGAACCTCTGGACTCAGATAGCAGAGGAGTTCATTGATTACCCTTACACGCTTGTTTTTGAGGGTTATAATGAGTATCTCGGCGGAAGTCAGTTTGATGATAGCGGCAAGCTCGTTGATCCTGAAAGAGCTGATGCCTACAGAATGGCGAACACGCTGAATCAGACCTTTGTTGATGCGGTCCGTGCAACGGGCGGTAACAATTCTGAGCGTGTGCTGATAGTTTCGGGCTACTGGACTAATATTGATCTCACCACTTCGGAGGAATTCATAGTGCCTGCGGATACGGTTGCGGACAGACTCATGGTATCGGTGCATTATGTTGACAATGCTGTTTACTGGAGCAACAAGTTAGGCGGTCAGGACTGGCTGGATTATATCGACAGCCAGTGTGAGCTTCTTAAAAAAGCGTTCACCGATAAGGGAATACCTGTTTTCGTAGGCGAGACCACGGGAATGTACCCGAAGAGCAATTTCGCCTCAGACGCTTTCCACACCGACAGCACCGAATGTCTTGAGATCGTGCTGAACAAGCTGAACGAACACGGCTTTGTGCCTGTCCTGTGGGACACAAGCAACAATTTCTACAGCCGCAGTTCCTGCGTGATAAAGAACGAGGCGGACAGAGCGCTTATCAGCCGCCTTTCTGAATAAAACGTCGTATAACGACAGAACGGAGTAATATCATGGCTAATCCTTTTCTTCCTTTGTGGGAGTATATCCCTGACGGCGAGCCGAGAGTTTTCGGCGACAGAGTATATATCTACGGCTCTCATGACAATGCAGGCTCGGACAGCTTCTGCGACTATAAGCTGAAAGTATGGTCCGCACCTGTGGACGACCTTAACAACTGGCAGTGTCACGGTGATATCTTCCACACAAGACCCGACCGTGACCATCCCTCAGATACCGACTGGACGGATAATCCTCTTTATGCCCCCGATGCGGTGGAGAAGGACGGTAAATATTATCTCTACTGCTATATCCTGTGGAACAAGGGCTGTGTGGCAGTAAGCGACAGACCCGAGGGACCTTTCAGGCTGCTGTCGCAGTATAAATACGATCTCCCCGATGATAAGGTGGAGGGCGGTGCGTTCGTCGATCCGGGCGTGCTGGTGGATGATGATGGCAGAGTGTACATCTACTGCGGCTTTGAGCGCTCCTATATGGCGGAGCTTAAAAGCAATATGTACGAGGTCATTCCCGAAAGCTATATCAGTGACATCATCCCAGCCGACAAGCAGGACGAAAAGGGCTTTTTTGAGGCCTGCTCCATGCGCAAGGTGGGCGATACATATTATCTCATCTATTCCCCTAACAAGGGAAACAGGCTGGATTACATGACCGCACCCTCTCCCACAGGCCCTTTCACCTACAGAGGCACCATAGTGGATAACGGTATAGACTATCCCGCAGGCAACGATCATGGCTCGATATGCTGCATAAATGGTCAGTGGTACATCTTCTATCACCGCATGACTAATGCGACCATCACATCAAGACGTGCCTGCGTTGAGCGCATCGAGATCCTTCCCGACGGCACCATTCCGCAGGTGGAGATGACCTCGCTCGGCTTTGAGAAGTCGCTCAATCCCTACAGGATAACAGATGCCGATATCGCCTGCGTGCTTAAAGGCGGCTGCTTTGTGACGGAGCTTGACCGCTTTACAAGGATAATCACAAACATAAAGCCCAATGCGGTCATCGGATATAAGTATTACGATTTCGGCGATGACTTCAGCTCAAAGACCATGGAGTTCGCCGCAAAGGTAAGAGGCACAGGCTGCAACGCAACGATAAGGATACTCATCGACGGTGAGGACGGCACGGAGATAGGAAAGTGCGTCATCGGAGCGGCAAGCGGCGAGTATTCAGCAGTGGTGCAGAATGTCACAGGCAGGCACTCGGTATATTTTGTGATAGAGCACAATTACGAGGGCTGGTTTGTTGACTGGTATAAGGACAGATGCCTTTTCGAGCTTGAGAGCTTTGTGTTCATGAAATAAGGAGGAACGAAATGAAAAAACTCAGACCCATATTATCGGCAGTGCTGGTATCATCAATGATACTCGGCATGACAGCCTGCGACGAGGCAGCACCTGCACAGAACAGCAGTGCCATCACCACACAGGGGGCATCAACGGGTGCAAACACCACTACCGATCCCGATGCAAATGCAGCCACCGATGAGGAGATAAAGGATCTTGATACAAGCGCATATGTCCCCAGCGGAAATGCAGGAACTGTCAAGTATTACGGCTACTACGATATCACTGTTGACCAGAAGGGAAAGCAGCAGGTGGACGTTTTTGAGACAGATGTGTACGGCGGCAAGATCGAGTGGATAAGCGCAACATTCGGCGACGCTTATTTCGATAAGCTTGCAACGCTGATAGCGGCAGATGATTCTCCCGATCTGCTTACCTTAGAGCCGCAGGCTTTCCCGTTCGGAGTTAGCAAGGGACTTTATCAGTCGCTCGATGAGCATCTCGATATCAACGATCCTCTGTGGGCTGATATGAAGGATGTTATAGAATCCTACAACTACAAGGGCAAGCATTATGTGTTCCCGCACAGAATGCTTGCATGGAGAGGTCTTGAGTACAACCGCAGGACCATTGCCGACGCAGGTCTCACCGATCCCTACGAGCTGTACAAGAACGGCGAATGGACATGGGATGCATGGCGCCAGCTCATGGTGGATTTCTGCAATATCTCTGATGAAAATATCGGCTACTATGCCACAGACGGCGATGTAAATGCATTCGTATGCACCACGGGTGCGGTGTGTATAGATTATCTCCCCGGCGGCGGTGTAAAGAATAATCTCGCTGATCCCGATGTTACAAGGGCGGTGGAGTATCTTTCCGAGATGGGAAGAAGCGGTCTGCTTTATCCCACTAGCCATCCCTATGGTGCATGGGTATCTCCGCAGGTGTTTGCTCAGCACTGCGACAAGATACTGTTCATCGGTCTGGAGCCTGAGTGGGGCTATATCGCAATGACCGAGAACGTGCAGAACTTCACAGGCGTTGAGAACGATATCCATGATACGGTTTCTGATTTTGCATTCGTGCCGTATCCTCGTGATCCCGAGGCTGATGCATATTATCAGGGCTCCAACTGCTTCGGATATATGATCCCTAAGGGCGCAAAGAACCTTGACGGCGCTGTTGAGTTCATCATGTGCAACCGCCTGTTCGATACCGACGAGGCTATTCAGGCGCAGGTGAGAAAGGATCATGTTGCCCCCGAAAAGATCACATATACCGAGGGTAAGTACACAGGTATGCAGAAGTGGCGCATGACCTGGGATGAGGAGCTTTACGACCTCTGGGTGGAGATGCGTGATCCCGAGGTATTTGACTTCGTGTTTGAGGATCTTTACGGCTTCGGTTCCGAGATGCAGGGATATATCGGACAGTCTATCATTGACTGCACCTTCGGCGAGGAGTCCTGGACACAGCGTTCCACAGAGGTAATGCCTATGGTGCAGGCGCTTGTAGACGAATACGCAGTGGAATAACTCCGCACAGACCTACAAAATAACAACAGGCAGGGAAAATCTCCCTGCCTGTTCTGCCTGTAATATGTTCATCTGCTGATGTTATTCCACCTTGAAATATTCCCACACCTTCAGCTTTGACGGGAATTCCTTGCCTTCAATGAAGCGCTGTGGCAGTTCGGAATATGTCACAGTATATTCGCTCTTGAAGTAGCCCTGAAGCATCTCCACGCTCATGCGCTCGCTGTTTATGGAGGGTGTTCCGTTGAAATCTGTCAGCACTGTGCCATTGTCGGATGCCTCACAAAGGAATTCTCCGTTCCACAGCATATAATACAGCCACATAGCGCCTGTTTCCTTGCAGTCATCGGGATCGGGAATACAACCGCATTCGGAAAGCGCCAGCATCTTTCCGCTGTCAGCATTCATGCTGTTCAGCTTCTTATACTGATCTGCTTTTGCTGAGTGGTCATTTATCTCGCCGTAGAAATCGATTCCTGCAATATCGTAGGAATTTGGATGTACCATGCAGTTTTTGGACTGACCGTTCCACACCCAGATGATATTTGTGAGCTTGTGATAATTCTCGATACGGTCAAAGATCATGTACCACAGCTTTTGGAACACCTGATTTTCCGCTGTGCTTCTGTCCTGAATGCCCCACCAGAACCAGCTTCCGCTTGCCTCGTGCAGAGGTCTGAACAGCACAGTTACTCCTGCTGCTTCAAGCTTCTGAAGCTTGCTTGCGATAAGGTCGATATCACGGATGACCTGTTCGAATTCCTTCGTTCCCGGTGTAACGGCATTTATCTGGCTCCAGTTGAGTATCTCCTCCTGATAGAATGCATAGCCCATATCAGGGTTGTCGATATCTCTGGGGACGTTCCAGTGCCATGTGAAGGTGACAAGTCCTCCGCTTTCGTTGTGCCACTCGATTGCCTCATCGACCATGACTTCACTTGGATTAGAACCCATGCAGCGGTTGAAATCAAAACCTTTCATTGCAGGCATATCGCCTGTGTTGTCATAGTATGCGATATCCTCAAGGCAGTCATCGTTCTTCATCTGCTGCGCAGTAAGTATCTGCTTGCCGTAGATGCTGCAGAGATAATCGAACACCGCAAGAGTATCCTCATTGGAGTTCTCGGAAACAGGCTTTGTGGGGTCTATCTTCTTTGCTTCAAGAGATGCTACCAGAGCGTCTATGTCCGTTTGATAAGCCATTGCCTTTTCCATGTCGATATCTCCGTCGACCATGGCGACAGGGATGGAAAGAGGCTCAGCTGCATCCGCTGCTTCCTGCGTTACATCAGTGGCAGCAGTATTTTTTTCATCCTGCGGCAGACTCTCGTCAGAAGGTGTATTGCATCCTGTCACAGACATGACCAGAATCACAGCAAGAAATGCCGATAAAGCTTTCTTCATGATCGTTTCCTTTCTGTAAAGACCGATGGCAATATGTATCACCATCTGACCTTCCACCGCTCACGGAGCTTTTCTATGCTCTCTCCATGAGCGGATGTTATTTTTTTGAGCAGCTCTCATTCTCACAGAGTTTGTTGAGATGCTTTTCAAACAGCGCCTCGTCTGTGGGTATCTCGGCCCAGTCGTTGGTCCAGGCGGAAAGATAAGCGGCATTGGAGATGGAAAGGGAGTTAAGACCCTCCTTGCCCTCAGCTATCATGGGAGTTCCGTTCAGGATGGACTGCGCAAACGCCTCAAGCACCTCGGGATGACCCTCAGGCTCGGGAGCGGTAAATTCCTCATAGGTGTTGGAGGGAGTTGCGAAGCCCTCCTTGGATGTAAAGCAGAACTCACGCTCGGGAACGTCCAGCTTCCAGTGGCACAGCTTGCCGTGTTCCACAACTATCTTGCCCTTGTCGCCTGTTATTTCGAGTCGGTTAGTGCCGCAGGCGTCGCCTGTGGTGGTGATGAATGTAGCGGTAGCGCCATTCTCATATTCGCCGAAGATAGTAACATCATCCTCGACCTTGATGTTGTGATACTTGCCGAACTCGCAGAAAGCACGGATGCGCTTCGGCATACCGAATATCCACTGCCAGAGATCAAGATTATGAGGAGCCTGATTGAGCAGAACACCGCCGCCCTCGCCGTTCCAGGTTGCACGCCAAGTACCGGAATCATAGTAAGCTTGAGTTCGGTACCAGTTGGTGATTATCCACACCATTCTTTTAAGCTCGCCAAGCTCGCCGCTCTGTACTATCTCACGGGCCTTTGCGAACATGGGGTTAGTACGCTGATTGAACATGATGCCGAACTTCACGCCGCTCTTTTCTGCTGCCTCGTTCATCTCACGCACCTGTCTTGCGTAAACGCCTGCAGGCTTTTCGGTAAGCACATGGATATTGCGCTTGAAACACTCCTTTGCAACAGTGGGGTGATCGTAATGAGGAACTGTTATCAGCACTGCGTCAACAAGTCCGCTATCCAGCATTTCAATGTAATCTGTGAAGCATGCCACCTCGGGATGCTCCTTTGCCTTCTCCATCTTCTCGGGAACGAGATCACATACTGCAGTTATCTCAACAGACGGACACTTGCCTCCGAACACATTGTAGAAATGTCCGCTGCCCATGTTGCCGAGTCCTACTATACCGAGTCTTATCTTATTCATAATACTTCTCCTTTATATCAGTTCTTTAAGTGCGTTTACAGCAGCGTCAAATGCTGCTCTGGAGGTGGGGTAGCAGTAGCCCATCTTTGTCTTTTCGCTTGCTTCAAGCTTGTCGAAGCCGTCAAACACTGAGAGATGCGGCTCCAGTGTCAGCACGCTGCCCTTGTAGTTTTCCAGCAGGTAAGGGAGGTTTCCTATGCCCTTGCCTGCGGGAACTACAGAGCCATCGGCCATTGCGTCCTTGATGTGCATATATTCAACATAAGGGCTGAGCATCTCCCATGCCGCCTTCGTATCCTGACCGCACTGTATGAAGTTTGCGGGATCAAAGACCGCCTTCAGCGAAGGGAACTCCTTATGTATTTCAGCACAGCGATCTGCGATATCGCCGTAGATGCCCTTTTCATTCTCATGACACAGGATAACATCGCTGTTCTTAGCCGCCTCGATAAAGCAGCTGAGCCTTCTGAAGACCTCGTCCTTGTAACGTGCCGCGTCATCCGACGGAACATAGAAGCTGAACATCCTGATGTGCTTTGCACCGAGAACGTCTGCAATTTCCAGCCCATGTCTGAAAGAATCAAGATGTGCGTCGAAGCCGTCGCCCATACCTGTTTTGCCGTAAGGCGAGCCGAGCGACCATACAGCGAGTCCCGCAGCGTCAAGCTGCCTGCGTATCTCCTTTGCCTTTTCGAGGGAGATCTCCGAGATGTTCTCGCCGTCAACACCTCTTATTTCAAGATATTCAATGCCGTTTTCGGTCATTGCTTTTATCTGCTCTGAAATTCTGCCGTCTGCTTCGTCGGCAAATGCTGCGAGTCTGAAGTTCATAAGGGATACCTCCGTTTTATTTCTTGATTCAATTTTACCATGGATGTTTTGACATTTCCATTGTCATTTGAATACAATATATTGCAAATTCGCGCAATATGTGTTATACTGTATGCAGAGGTGATATCATGCTCAATGAATACAGCTTCGGGGAAGTATATATCCGTCACGCCATAGATGATGAGCCTGACGAAAAAGACTTTACTATGCACATACACGACCGATGTGAGATATATTTTTTCGTTTCAGGTGATGTAGAATATCTTGTGGAAGGCTCGAAATATCCGCTTTCTGAAAACAGCCTGATGATAATGCGGTCTGCAGAGGCTCATGCCCCGAAGATTACAGGTGGCAGCACCTACGAGCGCTATGCGGTGAATTTCCCGCTCGATCTTGCAGATGCTATAGACCCCGAGCGGCGGCTGACAAAGGCATTCACCGAACGTCCGCTCGGAAAGAACAATATGTTCAGTCCTGCAGAAACGGATATGGCGCTGGTAAAAAAGCTGTTTTACGAAATGTGCAGCGACAATGATGATTACGGAAAAAGACTTACGATAAACACTCACCTCATCACGCTGCTGGATATGATAAACCGTGCTTGGGCAGAGAAGAAGAGATACGGTCAGAAGAAGCAAAGCACAGCAGAGCGGATCGTGCTGTATGTGAATGAGCACCTTACGGAGGATATCTCGGTTGCGCAGCTGGCGGAGCATTTTTATCTCAGCACATCGCAGTTCAACCGTGTGTTCAGGCAGGCGACAGGCGCTGCCCCGTGGGATTATGTTATAAAGAAGCGCCTTACCATAGCAAAAGATCTGCTGCGTAATGGCATTTCGGCGCAGGACGCATCGGAAAGCTGCGGCTTCAGGGATTATTCGGTGTTTTACAGGGCATATATCAGGCATTTCGGGCATCCGCCGAAGCACAGTCAGAATAAATAATAACTGTGTTGGCTTTGTCTGCATTGACATCACATTACAAATATGATACACTTAAAACAACAAACTAAACGGAGGCTCGGTATGACTAAAAGAAAAAAGATCGGAAAGATAATATTAACAGTGATAGTCGCACTGCTTGCGGCTGTGCTGTTATTATTTATTGGTACGCTGATCTTCCACAGCATAAAGAGCAACAAGGAGATAGCGCTGCTGAAGGAAAAGGGCTACTACAATCCTGTTTCGGTGGGGGAGTATTCCCTGAATGTGGCGGGATTCGGCAATGAAAACGGTGAGCATACAATTGTCGGACTGGCGGGTCTCGGCATGGGAGAATATTCCGTCGCAGCACGGCAGATGACCGCCTGCCTTGAGGAGGATAACTATGTCGTATTCGTTGACCGTGCAGGCTACGGCTTCAGCGATGATACGGATAATGAGATGACGCTTGAATATATCGTGGAGGACTACCGCAAGGCGCTCACGAATGCGGGAATACAGCCACCCTATGTGCTGATGCCGCACTCCATCGGCGGTGCATATGCGAACTACTGGTGCAGCAACTACCCTGAGGAGATAGAGGCTATCGTGTTTGTGGATGGCTCACAGCTGAGTGCTGATGCGTTTGAAGAGGAGCCTGCAGGCTCGGTCGGAGCAGGTGACAGATTTCTCGCATTCCTTGCAAAATGCGGCTTCAGCAGGTATGTGCTGCGTGAATATCACTACCATTACCCCGATAACTATTCCGAGGAGGAACAGTACCTCGGCGATGCGCTGACATATCTCACACTTGATTCCATAGCTACAGTATCGGAGGACTACCTGCTTGAACAGAATGCTCAGGACGCATTCAACGGAATCGTCACCAACGATATCCCTAAGCTGTACATCTGCGCAAGCTGGGGAATTCAGACGAAGGAAGATATTATCGAAACGAACAGATGGATAAACCGTCAGATAGAGATAAACGACCTTGATTTTGAGCAGAGACCGTTGGACTATGACGATGAAACGGTAAACGAGATACTGGCAACCTATGAAAAAGCAAGACAGGATACCATCTACCCATATGCGGAGAAGATGGGCAACTGTGAGGTGGTGTGCCTTGCGGGAGATCACATGATATATGAACAGAGACCGCAGGAGTGCGGCGAGCTTATCAGAGCATTTGTTGACGGGTTGAATGATTTCGAAAGGCAGTGATGAAATGCAGGACAGATATGCAGAGATAAAATCAAGGATACTCTAACTTGCCAATGCTGACGATGGGATAAAGGCTGTTGTAGCAATCGGCTCGTCAACGAGGAGCGATGTAAAGGCGGATGAATACTCCGATCTCGATCTGATGATCGCTGCTGAGGATACCGAAAAGTGGCTGTACGGCAGCATTCCCGCTCAGCTGGGAGATGTTAAGATATCTTTCGTGGAGCCTACCCTCGGCGGCGGTATGGAGCGCAGAGTATTGTACAAAAACGCCCTTGATGTGGATATGATAGTTTTCACTCCCGAGCAGCTTATTACTGCCGCAAAGGATGGCGTTGCAGGCTGGGTGTGCAACAGGGGATATAACGTGTTGTATGATACTATGGGCATCGGCGAGTTACTGCGCGAATATGTAAGCCAAGAGGTGAAATACTCTCAGCTTGCCGAAGATGAGTATATAAATCTTGTGAATGATTTCTGTTTCCACGTTGTATGGGCGTCTAAGAAGATACTCCGTGGTGAGTTGTGGACAGCAAAGATGTGCATAGATGCATATCTCAAAAACCATCTGCTGAAAATGCTGGAGATGTACACCGTAAACAAATATGCGAGCGACGTGTGGCATGACGGAAGATTCCTTGATAAGTGGGCGGATGAGTGCATAAAGAATTCTCTGCCGAAATGCTTTGCACATTATGACAGGGAGGATATGATAGCAGCACTGTCTGAAACGAAAGCGCTGTTTTCGAAGGTCGCAAGGGAAGTGGCGGAGCTTACGGGCTATGCTTATCCCGATGCTGCTGTCGGTTATGCGGATGAGGTGTTCAAAGAGTATTTCGGTGGTTGATGGAATTTGTGAGGTGGTATCATGGCTATGTGGAATCCATGGCGAGGTTGTAAAAAATGCAGCGAAGGGTGTCTGCATTGCTATATCCACAAGGGCGATGCAAAGCGCAATGTAAATACGAACGACATTGTAAAGACAAAGGATCTTTCAAAGCCAGTTGAACGGCTCAAAAACGGTAACTATAAGATGAAAGCAGGAATCGTCTACACCTGCTTTTCAACGGATTTCCTGATAGAAGAAGCAGACGAGTGGCGTAAAGACTGCTGGCGCATGATAAAGGAGCGGCAGGATTGCACATTTCTGTTTCTGACAAAGCGCATTGAGAGATTCATGGACTGCATTCCCGATGACTGGAGCGACGGCTATGAGAACGTTGTTGTGTGCTGCACGATAGAAAATCAGCAGAATGCAGATAAAAAGCTGTCTGTTTTTCATTCGCTCCCCATTAAGCATAAATGCATCACAGCTCAGCCGCTGCTTGAAAGGGTGGATATAGAAAAGTATCTTGACGATATCGAGCTTGTTGTAGTTGGCGGCGAATCGGATTACTATGCACGGCCGCTTGATTATGACTGGGTGCTTGATATAAGAGAGCAGTGCATCCGCAAAAATGTGTCCTTTGAGTTCAGGCAGTGCGGAACTCATTTTATGAAGGACGGCAGGCAGTATAAAATACAGACCAAAGATCTGTGTAAGCAGGCAAAGCTTGCAGATATTGATTATAAGAAGCAAAGTTAAGGAGGCGTTCCATGCTGATTTCAGTAATTATCCCTGCGCATAACGAGGAAAAATACATAGCAAAATGCCTGAAGTCGATACGGATAGCGGCAAGAGAGATATCTGACAGGGTAGAGATAATAGTCGTAGCCAACCGCTGCACAGACAGAACGCCGACGATAGCAAGGCGCTTACCGACCTTAAACTTCATGCTGACATTACGGAGCGCCCAATTCTCGCTTCCGGG
>JAZSGG010000032.1:0-12506 GCA_045532595.1 Oscillospiraceae bacterium
CACAGAACGACATGGCTACGATCCGACTTTGCTTTCGGACATTTCGGGCAGGATATCCGTTATTTCCGTGGAAATATCCTCCGTCACGCTCTCTGCGGTGCTTTCGGCGGTATCCGCAGGCTCTGCGTACGCCGTGAAGCAGCTAAGCGCTATACTCGCCGCAACGATGGCGGAGAGCAGCTTTTTAAACGTCTTTTTCATTTGATTTTCCCCATTTTATATATCTGTTTATGTTATGCGGTCAACCCAGTACCGCTGTGAATGCGTTTATCTCGTCCCATACCTGAGACTTCACATCGGCTGCGGCACTGTAGATGCTGCGGTAGCTGTAAAGGCTCACGCCGCCGTAGCTGCGGCACTCCATCGCCTCTGTCAGCTGCCTTGCGAGAATGGCGCTGTCCTCTATCCACTCGAACTCGCCCTCGCCTGCCCACACATCCTCATAGCCTATCTTAGAGACCGTAAGACCCACAACAAGCGGCACGCCGCCTGCGGTGCATATCTCCTCCCAGCGGGAAAGGCACTCGGAATAGGGCTGTGTGGAGTTATCGAAGCCGTAATATATCTGCGGCACGATGTAATCAAGATAGCCGTCATAGCTGCACCATTTCTCCACATCGGCGTAAAGCTGATTGTAGTTATTTTCGATGCTGCCCTGCACGCTCACGCTGAAAAGAGCGTCGTCATTGGTGCTTTTTACGGTATCGTAAAGGGCGGAAACAAGCTCGTCGCAGTTATCGAAGCGGAAGTCCGAAAGGTAAGCCTCGCCGCTTGCCTTGAAAGCCTCGCTGTCAAAGGAAGAATCGGTGGTGGGATAGAAGTAGTCGTCTATGTGCAGACCGTCCACCTCGTAATTCTGCAGTATCTCCTCGGCGCCGTCGCAGATGAGGTCTATCACCTCGTCATAGGCGGGATTGAGGTAATATGTGCCGTTCACCTCTACGACGTATTTCCCTGCCGTTTTGCTGTCCTTGTTCCACTTTGCGACGATGTGATCGCCGTAGTTCTTCATATCGCTCTCGCTGCACAGTCTCAGCGGATTTATCCAGGCGTGGATGGAGATATCACGCTCGTGCGCCTCCTCCACCATTATCTCCAGCGGATCGAATGCGGGAGCGCTGTTGATGCTGCCCGATGCGTAGCGTGACCACGGGAACAGCTCGCTGTCGTAGTAAGCGTCGCCGTGGGAGCGGGCGTGGACGTACACGGTGTTGAGTCCGAGATCGACGCAGTTGTCAAAGGCGGTGCTGATGTTCTCACGGAAGGTATATTCGCTCTTGCCTGTGAGCAGCTCGCTGTATTCGAGATAGCTTATCCACACGCCACGCACCTCGTCGTGATTCAGCGCACCGCTCACCGTGGGAGCAACCACAGGCTCCTGTCGGGTGGTGACGGTGGTTGTCGTGGTGGTTGTGGTTGTAGCAGCGGTCGTTGTGGTGGTTGCCGCTGTGGTGGTAGTTTCGGCTGTGGTAGTGGTGGATGCCGTTGTGGTGATCTCGGCAGGCTCGGACTCCTCAGGCTCAGGAACGGTCGTTGTGGCTGAGGTGGTCTGCTCTGTTGTTTGTTCTGTTGTCTGTTCGGTTGTGGTCTGCTCAGACGTGGTCTGTTCAGACGTGGGCTGCTCAGACGTGGGCTGCTCAGACGATGTCTGTTCGGGCGGCTGCACCGAGATATCCTCCGACAGCACAGGCTCTGTCCTGATGACAGGCTCCTCCGCCGAGGATAACATGGTAAGCTCTGCGCTGCTTGAAATGGGCGCTGCGCTGCCTGCGTCGATGATGTTTATATCGCTCCTGCTCTCTGTCTGAGCCGAGGCGCAGCCTGTGAGAGTCAGCGCCAGCAGCACGCAGAGAATGCGTTTATCTGTATTTTTCATGTTTTCCCCCTGCCGCTTTCCCCTGCGGCGAAAAAAGAGCATAGTTATATATTATATAGTTACATATATTATACCAAAAAATTCCCGTCAAGTCAATACTTCAGCGCAGAAAAGCCTCTTTATTTATACATTTTTCGGGAGATATCTCCATCATTTTCGGCACTAATTATCCTATTTATGACAAATTTAATATATTATCTTGCTAAATCGTATTTTTTTTACAAAATCTATTGACATCCGCAGGGTTTTTTAATATACTTTAAACTAGTGTATTCTGTATTTAAAGCAGAAAAGCTGCGGTCTGTATGACGCATTTTGTATGAAAAGAGAGGATCATGCCTGAAATGGAGAACATCATCAGTCTGAGAAACATCGTCGTGGAATTTGACGGCGAGCAGATACTCAAAAACATCGACCTTGACATCAAGGATAAGGAGTTCGTAACGTTTCTCGGTCCGTCCGGCTGCGGAAAAACTACTACCCTGAGAATCATCGGCGGCTTTCTCACCCCGAACAGCGGCGACGTAATGCTGGAGGGCAAGCGCATCAACGATCTGCCCCCTCACAAGCGTGACGTAAACACCGTGTTCCAGCGCTATGCGCTGTTCCCTCACCTGAACGTGTATGAGAACATCGCATTCGGTCTGCGCATCAAGAAGCTGCCCGAAAAGGAGATACAGAAGCGTGTCGGCGAGATGCTGGAGCTCGTAAACCTGCGTGGTTATGAGAAGCGCACCATCCATCGCCTTTCAGGCGGACAGCAGCAGCGTGTTGCCATCGCAAGAGCGCTGGTAAACCGCCCGAAGATCCTGCTTCTGGACGAGCCGCTCGGCGCTCTCGACCTGAAGCTGCGCAAGGAGATGCAGATAGAGCTGCGCAAGATCCAGCAGCAGCTTGAGCTTACCTTCGTTTACGTTACCCACGATCAGGAGGAGGCGCTCACCATGTCGGATACCGTCGTTGTAATGAACAACGGTCACATCCAGCAGATAGGCTCCCCCACCGATATTTATAACGAGCCTGTAAACGCTTTCGTTGCGGACTTCATCGGCGAGAGCAATATCCTCAACGGCTCCATGCCCCGTGACTGCCTCGTGGAGTTCTGCGGCAAGCAGTTCGAGTGCGTGGACAAGGGCTTCTCCCCCAATGAGACCATCGACGTCGTTATCCGCCCCGAGGATATCAAGGTCATCCCTGCGGCTGAGGCAAAGCTTACAGGTATCGTTACCTCCGTTGTGTTCAAGGGCGTGCATTACGAGATGATAGTTGACGGCGTTGACCACGAGTGGATGATACACTCCACAAAGGCTGAGCCTGTCGGCAGCATGATCGGCATGACCTTCGATCCCTTTGATATCCACATCATGAAGAAGAGCAAGGAGGAAGACTGAAATTGAAGAAGCTCAGATTTCTTGCCGCTCCCTACCTTGTGTGGATGGTGGTGTTCATCGTTGTTCCGCTGCTGATGGTGGCGTACTTCGCTTTCACCGATCAGGACGGACACTTCACCCTCGCTAACGTGGCAAACGCAGGTCAGTACACGAACATCTTCGTGCGCTCTATATGGCTTGCCATCATTGCGACTGTTGTCTGCCTTATCATTGCTTATCCGCTGGCGTTCATGCTCTCCCGCATGAAGAAGTATCATCAGGGTACAATGCTGATGATAGTTATGCTGCCCATGTGGATGAACTTCCTGCTGCGTACCCGTGCATGGGTGACCATCCTCGGCAATACCGGCGTTATCAACACCATGCTCGGTCTGCTCGGCTTTGAGCCGCTGAAGATGCTCAACACCGAGGGCGCTGTAGTTCTCGGCATGGTGTACAACTATCTGCCGTACATGATACTTCCCCTTTACTCCGTAATGGTGAAGATAGACCAGTCCGTGCTTGAAGCTGCGGACGACCTCGGCTGCAACTACATGACAAAGCTGTTCCGTGTTATCGTTCCGCTGAGTCTCCCCGGAATCACATCGGGCATCACAATGGTGTTCGTGCCTGCTATCAGTACGTTCATCATCTCCCGTATGCTGGGCGGCGGCTCCAATCTCCTTATCGGCGACCTTATCGAGATGCAGTTCCTCGGAAATGCATACAACCCGCAGCTGGGTGCGGCGATATCGCTGGTGCTGATGGTCATAATCCTGCTGATAATGACCATAATGAACCAGTTCGATCCCGACGACCAGGTGCTGATGTAAGGAGGTGCGGTAATGAAAAAATTAGGAAAGATCTATATCGCACTGGTGCTGCTGTTCCTTTATGTACCCATCTTCGTGCTTATCGTGTTCTCTTTCAACGAATCAAAGAGTACCGTGTTCACTGGCTTCACACTGGAATGGTACGCAAAGCTGTTCAGGAATGAGATGATTATCTCCTCCCTGATGAACACCGTTATCATCGCAGTGGCTGCGAGCATCCTTTCCACCATTCTCGGAACTCTCGCTGCCATCGGCATCCACACCATGCGAAAGGTGCCAAAGGCTGTGGTAATGAACATCACGAACATGCCCGTAATAAACCCCGAGATCGTAACGGGTGTTTCGCTGATGCTGCTGTTCGTGTTCTTCGCAGCGAGAATGAATCTGGAATTCGGCTTCTGGACTCTGCTCATCGCTCACATCACCTTCAACGTGCCTTACGTTATCCTGAACGTTATGCCGAAGCTGAGACAAATGGATCCAAACCTGTTCGAGGCGGCTCAGGATCTCGGCTGCGGCCCCTTTACCGCTTTCCGCAAGGTAATTCTCCCCGAGATAATGCCCGGCGTGCTGAGCGGCTTCCTGATGTCCTTCACCTACTCGCTGGACGACTTCGTAATAAGCTACTTCACCTGCGGTCCCACATCGCAGACCCTGCCCATCACCATCTACTCCATGGTGAGAAGAAAGGTTTCCCCTGAGATAAACGCACTTTCCACTATCATCTTTGTGGTGGTAGTTATCGTGCTTATCGTTAAGAACTTCATCGAAAACCGCAAGTACAGACCTGCAGGCTCGGGAAAGGCGGACGCATGATGAATAAAAGAAGATTTTTTGAGACCGCCGCTTCCCTGCTGCTGACAGCTTCACTGCTGTGCGGCTGTGCGGACGGCAGCTCCTCCGATGAGAGCGCAGAAAGCTCCGAGACCGAGGAGGTATACCAGCAGACCCTCACCGTTGAGGATATGGATTACTACACCCGCTTCAAGGATGCGGGGATCTCCATCAACGTCTACAACTGGGGCGAATACATCTCCACGGGTGCAGACGAGGGTACTCTCAACGTAAACGCAGAATTCACAAAGCTTACAGGCATCGAGGTCAACTACACCACCTACCCCTCCAACGAGGATCTTTACTCTAAGCTGAAGAACGGCGGTGCAAGCTACGATGTGGTTATCCCCTCGGACTATATGATCTCCAAAATGATAAAGGAGGGGATGATACAGCCGATAAATCTCGACAACATCCCTAACTTCAAGTATATCCAGGATAACTTCGTGAATCCCGCATACGACCCCGAGAACCTCTACTCCGTGCCTTACACATGGGGAACGGTGGGCATCATCTACAACACCACGCAGATAGATGTTCCCGAGGAGGAGATCGACTGGGATATCCTGTGGGACGACACCTACTCCGATCAGATACTGATGTTCGATAACCCCCGTGACGCCTTCGCTATTGCGGAGATCATGTGCGGATTCTCCCTCAACACCGAGAACCGTGACGAGCTGATAATCGCCGCAGAACGCCTGAAGGAGCAGAAAACCGTAGTTCAGGCGTATGTAATGGACGAGATCTTCGATAAGATGGCGGCTGGTGACGCATGGCTTGCTCCCTATTACGCAGGCGACGCTCTCACCATCCTTGAGGAGAACGAGGACCTTGCATTCGTAGTTCCCGAGAGCGGCACGAACCTCTTCGTGGACGCTATGTGCATCCCCACGGGCGCAAAGCAGAAGGAGGCCGCAGAGATGTACATCAACTTCATGTGCGAGCCTGACATCGCCTATGCGAACATCGACTACATCTGCTACTCCACTCCCCACTCCGCAGCCTTCGAGATGCTGGACGAGGAAGTGCAGACCGACCCCGTATCCTACCCCAGCGATGAATATCTTGAAAGCAACACCACCGTTTTCGTAAACCTTTCGGACGAGGCAAATGCTCAGATGCAGACCCTCTGGACGGAGATGAAATCCGCTCAGCCCGAAAACACGAACCAGTGGATAGTTCCCGTGTTCCTGCTGCTGTGCGTGGCTGCCATGATCGGCATTCTTATCCGCAGATACATCAAGAACAAGAAGGATATCTTCTAAAAACAGCAGCCGCCTTCAGGTGAGGGCGGCTGTATGTATTCAGGGAGCAGGCGTGTGCAGGAATGGCTCTGCAATGCGGTCTGACGGCTACGCAACCAATATTCTACACGCCGTAGAGCGATAGTTGGTGGAGTTTTCCGCCGCTTAGCTGTACAATATGGGCATAACGAAACGAAAGGAGAATGCAACATGTCAAGCTTATCTTTACTTGGACTTATTCTTATCGGACTTGGCGTTATCATATCTATAGTAATAATCATAGTCGTTGTGATAGCTGTATGCTCGAACAACAAAAGCAGCAGCTCACAGGCGGCATATCAGGCGTACACTCCGCCGCAGCCTGTGCAGCAGGATAATGCAGCCGAAACAGCGCCCGTGACAGCTGCTGTAACTCCCTGCGATACGCCCGAAAAGACCACCCTCGCCGAAGCAATTAAAAACCACCGCATCCGCTGCGGCATGACTCAGGAGCAGGTCGCCGAGGCAATGGAGGTCAGCAGGCAGGCGGTCTCCAAATGGGAGACAGGCGCCGCTGAGCCGAGTACTTCAAACCTGCTGGCGCTGGCAAAGCTTTTCGGTATCTCCGCAGCCGAACTGCTGGATGGGATAGAGTAAGAAATGAATAATGAATAGAGAATAACGAATAATGAATAATTAATGAGGTCGCCTGCGGCGACATATTTTAAATAATCGGCGAAGCCGCACCGCTATTCTTCATTATTCATTTTTCATTATTCAATATTCATTACACAGGGGCGGATACCTTCCGCCCCTGTCATTATTGTCCCAGCTTGCTCTCGATATACGCCTTTATGGCACTCGGCGAGGCTGCGCCCTTCAGCGCCTTGTTCGCCTGACCCATGAAAAAGCCGAACACCTTTTTGTCTCCGCTGCGGTATTGCTCCGCTGCTTTCGGGTTGGCTGCGATTATCTCATCCACCGTTGCGGCTATGAGCGCTGTGTCGTCCTTTATCCACAGGTCGTCTTCATCGGCTATGGCGTCGGGCGCTCTGCCGCTCTGTATCATCTCGGACAGCACCAGCTTTGCGTTGTTCTGCGAGAGCTTGTCGGTATACAGCAGCTCCGTCAGCCTTGCGAGATCCCTGCCGCCGAAGGGGACGCTCTCAGGCGATATCTCGCCGAGGTTTACCCTGCGCATGAACTCTCCCACAAGGTAGCTTGCCACCTTGTTCGGCATAGAGCTTGCCGCCGCTGCCTCGTCATAGAGATCGCTGATGCGCTTGCTGCCGACTATCACCTCCGCATCGCTGCGGCTCACGCCGTAATATCGTATATACCGCTCCATGCGCTGCTGCGGCATTTCGGGCAGAGAATCCCTGATGCACTGCAGCTCCTCCTCGGTGAAGATGATGGGCGGGATATCTGGATCAGGGAAATAGCGGTAATCGTGGGCGTCCTCTTTGGAGCGCATCGCCACTGTCTCCCCTGTTGCGTCGTTGAAGCGGCGTGTCTGCTGCACCACCTTTTCGCCCTTGTCAAGAAGCTCGGTCTGGCGCTTTATCTCCGCTGCGATGGCTCTCTCCGCCGCACGCATGGAGTTGAGATTTTTAAGCTCCGTTCTTGTGCCGAGTTCCTCGCTGCCCTCGGGCGCAATGGAGATATTGATATCACAGCGGATGCTGCCCTGCTCCATCCTGCAATCGCATATTCCTGCGTACTGCAGCAGCAGCTTCACCTGCTCGAAGAACGCAGTTACCTCCTCGGCGGAGTGGAGATCAGGCTCGGTGACTATCTCGATGAGCGGGATGCCGCAGCGGTTGTAGTCCGCAAGGGATAATCTGCGCTCATCGTCATGGATGAGCTTGCCTGCGTCCTCCTCGAGGTGGATGCGGTTTATGCGGATGCGCTTCGCTTCGCCGTTCACCTCGATATCCACATATCCGTCAAGGCAGACGGGGCGTGGCATCTGCGATATCTGATATGCCTTGGGCAGATCGGGGTAGAAATAATTCTTTCTGTCCCATTTTGTGAAGCGGCTGATGTCGCAGTTCATTGCATAGCCTGCCTTTATGATGTACTCCACCGCCGTTCTGTTCAGCACGGGGAGCGTTCCCGGGAGTCCGCTGCAGACGGGGCAGCAGCGTGTATTAGGCTCGCCGCCGAACTCCGCTGAGCAGCTGCAGAATATCTTCGAGCGTGTGAGCAGCTCGGCGTGGATCTCAAGACCCATAGTGGGATAATATCTCATCACTGCACCCCCTTGAAGGACGGCGCAGGGCGCTTCTCAAAGCCCTGCTCGAAAGCGTCCGCCGCCTGAAGAATAATCTGCTCGTCAAAGCGCCTGCCTGTCAGCGACATTCCTATCGGCAGCCCCTCGGCGGTGTAGCCGCAGGTTGTGTTCACCGCAGGAACGCCTGCGATATTCGCAGTGACGGTGCAGATATCCGCAAGGTACATCTGCACAGGGTCGCTGTCCTGTGCGCCTATCTTGTATGCGGCGGTGGGCGCTGTGGGAGTGAGTATCACATCCGCAGCGGAAAGTATCTCGTCATATTCCCTGATTATCTCCTGCCTGAGCGCCAGCGCCTTTTTGTAATAAGCGTCGTAATAGCCGCTGGAAAGTGCGTAGTTTCCGAGCAGGATGCGGCGCTTTACCTCCTCGCCGAAGCCTCTGGAGCGGCTGTCGCAGATAAGCTCCTCATAGGTCTTGCCCTCGCCACGGAAGCCGTATTTTATGCCGTCAAACCGTGAGAGATTTGAAGCCGCCTCGGCGCAGGCTATGAGATAATAGGACGGCACGGCGTATTTCAGCGCCTTCATGGAGCATTCCTTCAGCACTGCGCCCTTTGCTTCGAGAGCCTTTGCTGCAGACATGACCGCCTGCTTCACCTCGTCGTCCACGGCGTCGGAGAAGAACTCCTGCGGCAATGCTATGCGCAGACCGTTTATCGGCTGTCCGAGTGTTTCGGTGAAATCGGGAGCCTGCACCCTTGCGGATGTGGCATCGTGGGGGTCAGAGCCGCAGAGGGCGTTCAGTATTATCGCACAATCCCATGCGCTGTTGCATATCGGACCTATCTGATCGAGGGAGCTTGCAAACGCCACAAGACCGTAACGGGATATCCTGCCGTAGGTGGGCTTGATGCCCGTTACACCGCAGAATGCCGCAGGCTGACGTATCGAGCCGCCCGTGTCCGAGCCTAAGGCGCAGGGCGCAAGAGAAGCCGCCACCGCCGCCGCACTTCCTCCCGAGGAGCCGCCCGGGACTCTCGTAAGGTCGTAGGGGTTGCGTGTTTTTGCAAACGCAGATGTCTGATTGGAGCCGCCCATTGCAAATTCATCCATGGATGTCTTGCCGAGGAGTACATAGTTTTCCTGCTTCAGGCGCTGAATTACGGTGGCATCGTAGGGGGGTGTGAAATTTTCAAGCATCCTGCTGGCGCAGGTGGTGCGGACGCCGTCAGTGCAGATGTTGTCCTTTACGGCAACGGGGATGCCTGTCAGCATGGCTGCTTCTCCCCTGTCGATGCGGCGCTGTGCCTGCTCCGCCATGGAGAGAGCCTCATCCCTTGTAACGGTGATATATGAGAGCAGCTTCCCGTCATGCTCCTCTATGCGGCTGAGATACTCGCCGCAAAGCTCCGCTGCGCTTATCTGCTTTTCATCAAGCGCCTTTCGCAGCGTGCGAATATCCGTTCCTGTGATATCCATAGTCTCCCCCCTTACTCCACGACCTTCGGCACGATGTAGCAGTCATCGCTGCTCTGTGCGTTTGCGAGCAGCCTTTCCCTCGGGCAGGACTCCTGCGGGATATCCTCACG
Source organism: Oscillospiraceae bacterium (assembly GCA_045532595.1). Taxonomy (GTDB): domain Bacteria; phylum Bacillota; class Clostridia; order Oscillospirales; family Ruminococcaceae; genus CAG-115. The sequence continues at coordinate 9,964 of JAZSGG010000032.1, forward strand.
CACCTCGGAAAAGGCGATGCTGTTGTTGTCCTTAGTGTCGTCGTAGGCGAGGTCGGATTCCTTGATGGTGTCCATCAGCGCCACGATGTCCGTCATCTCCTCCATCACACGCCTGAGCGACTCGTCATCATAGCGAAGTCTGCTCAGCGTGCAGAGGTGCTGTATAGTTGTAAGCTCCATGGCTTTCTTCCTTTCTTTGTGCTGCGATAGTTTATTCTGCCTTTTTTATGCTTTTATTATACTCAGCAGAGCGCTCTTTGCAAGCGGTTTTTTCGGATTATTGAGCTGATGTTCGGAATTTTATGTAAATTTACAAACGGATAAGCGATTTGGTTGAGAAATTCTGTTTTTTTTCATACGATAATTATATTCAGTGAGGAGTTAGGAGTGAGGAGTTAGGAGTTTATGTGCGGCTTCGCCGCTGATTTCAATGTGCTGATTGATTGTAAAGTGCGTTCAGACAGCGGTTTAGAGCAACGTTACGGCGCAGCCGTTTTAAAATCTGTCGGCGTTAGCCGACACATTCATTCCTCATTCCTCACTCCTCATTCCTAATTAATTTGAAATTCCGACATCTCCCTCACTTTTCTGTGATAAAATATTAAAATACTACTTGACAAAAGCGAAAATATATTGTATAATCTGTCTTAATGAAATTTGGAAGGATTTTGGAGTCTTTCCAGCAACCATAGGACCACTCCTTTTATTGGAGTCGAGGCCATACGGACAGCCGGGTCCACTGCCGATCAGCGGTGAAAGCCGCATTATTGATTGAGTTAAAAGCTCAAATTTTATAAGTTGGTTACTTCATAACCGAAAAATGCAGAAGAGCGGAAGCTCGGTGCATACTTGTGAAACGGTCAATAAGAGTAGTAAAAGTGATTGCTATATAGACTCTGAAAATCCGAATAATGATACTGCCGCAGTGCCTTACGGGGCATTCTGCGATCTATTACGGTAAAGTATTGTCACAAGCTGTGCTATGCATTTTTGCAGAGTACAGCTTTTTTATTTACAGAGATCAAGGAGACAGGACATGAGCATTTCTTCAGGCAGACATCTCGATCAGACAAGGGCGCCCATTCATGAGGCTCTCGAACAGTTCAGGCAGATGCGTGTGGTGCCGTTTGATGTTCCCGGTCACAAGCGTGGACGCGGCAACCCCGAGCTTACGGAGTTCCTCGGTCAGCAGTGCGTGGGCGTGGACGTCAACAGCATGAAGCCGCTGGATAACCTCTGCCACCCGATATCCGTCATTCAGCAGGCAGAGGAGCTTGCCGCCGACGCTTTCGGTGCGGCGCATGCGTTCCTCATGGTGGGCGGCACCACAAGCTCGGTGCAGAGCATGGTGCTTTCCGCCTGCAAGAGGGGCGATGAGATAATCCTCCCCCGAAACGTACACAGAAGCGTGATAAATGCGCTGGTTCTGTGCGGTGCGGTGCCTGTGTACGTCAATCCCGAGGTGGATCAGCGGCTGGGAATCTCCCTCGGAATGCAGCGTGAGCAGGTCGCAAAGGCGATAAAGGAGCATCCCAACGCAGTGGCGGTGCTGGTCAATAATCCCACCTACTACGGCATCTGCTCGGATCTGCGTGCCATCGTGAAGATGGCGCACGATGCGGAAATGCTCTGCCTTGCGGATGAGGCTCACGGCACGCACCTGTACTTCGGCAGCGGTCTCCCCGTTTCCGCCATGGCTGCAGGTGCGGATATGGCGGCGGTGTCCATGCACAAGAGCGGCGGAAGCCTTACGCAGTCCTCGCTTCTGCTGACAGGCCCGAATGTCCACGCAGGCTATGTGCGGCAGATAATAAACCTCACCCAGACCACCTCTGCAAGCTACCTGCTGATGTCAAGCCTTGATATCAGCCGCAGAAACCTTGCGCTCAGAGGACGTAAGGTGTTCCGTCAGGTGGCGGATATGGCGGACTACGCAAGGGACGAGATAAACGAGATAGGCGGCTACTACGCCTTCGGCAAGGAGCTTGTGAACGGCAACTCCGTGTTCGATTTCGACACCACTAAGCTTTCCGTCCACACGCTTGAGATAGGTCTTGCAGGCATCGAGGTCTACGACATACTCCGTGACGAGTACGATATCCAGATCGAGTTCGGCGATATCGGAAATATCCTCGCATACCTCTCCATGGGCGACCGTCCGCAGGAGCTTGAGCGCCTGGTTTCGGCACTCGCCGAGATACGCCGCCGCTACTCCACCGACGGCACGGGACTGCTTAATCAGGAGTACATCGACCCCGTTGTTGTGAGCAGTCCGCAGGAGGCGTTCTACGCCGAAAAGGAGAGCCTGCCGCTGCGTGAGAGCGTGGGCAGAGTGTGCAGCGAGTTCGTGATGTGCTATCCCCCGGGAATCCCGATACTCGCCCCAGGCGAGCGCATAACCTCGCAGATAATCGACTACATAGAATACGCCCGCTCCAAAGGCTGCTCAATGACAGGCCCTGAGGATGAGGAGATAAGATATCTCAATGTGCTGAAATAATGAGGAATGAGGAGTGAGGAATGAGGAATTTAGGTATTGCCTG
>JAZSGG010000126.1:0-34853 GCA_045532595.1 Oscillospiraceae bacterium
CGTAACGCCGCACGGTATTGCGGCGTAGCCGCATTTTGATTCGTCCCCGAAGGGGACACCGAAATTCCTCATTCCTAATTCCTAATTCCTCATTGAATTTGACGAGCTTTCGCTCGTCAAATTCTGATTTATCTTATACCATATTTCTCAATGACATAGTCCATATCCTTATCGCCTCTGCCCGAAAGATTGATGAGTATCGAGCCACGCTTCATCTGCTTCGCAAGCTTCATGCCATAAGCCACAGCGTGGGAGCTTTCGATTGCGGGGATAATGCCCTCCATACGGGAGAGCGTGAAGAATGCGTCGATGGTCTCGTCGTCGTTCACCACGTCGTACTTCACCCTGCCGATATCACGCAGAAATGCATGCTCGGGACCCGAAGAAGGATAGTCCAATCCGCTTGCCACGGAGTACACGGGAGCAGGCTCGCCGTTCTCATCCTTCAGCATGATGCTGTTGAAGCCGTGCATAACGCCCTCCGTGCCGTATTTCAGGCTGGCTGCGTGGTCACCCAGCTTTTCTCCCCTGCCGAGAGGCTCGATGCCGTATATCTCCACAGGATCATTCAGGAAGCCCGAGAACATTCCCATCGCATTGGAGCCGCCGCCCACACATGCAACCACCGCATCGGGAAGCTCGCCTGTCATATCAAGGAACTGCTCTCTTGCTTCGATTCCCACAACGCTCTGGAAATCACGCACCATCATCGGGAACGGATGCGGACCCACAACTGAGCCTATGCAATAGATACAATCCTTATACTCTCTGCAGTACGCTTCAAATGCAGCGTCTACAGCCTCCTTCAGCGTTGCAAGTCCGTGAGTTACCTCCACTACATTTGCACCGAGTATCTTCATTCTTGCCACATTCGGCGCCTGCTTTTTGATATCAACACTGCCCATGTAGATATCGCACTCCAGTCCGAAGTACGCCGCAGCAGTCGCCAGAGCAACACCGTGCTGTCCTGCGCCCGTTTCAGCGATGACCTTCTTCTTGCCCATGTATTTTGCAAGCAGCGCCTCGCCCATGCAGTGGTTCAGCTTATGTGCGCCCGTGTGAGTGAGATCCTCACGCTTTACATAAAGCTGCACGTTTCCAAGACTGCCCGAAAGTCGTTCCAGATAGGATATAGGCGTGGGTCTGCCCTGAAACTCCCTGCGTATCCTGCGCAGCTCGCCGATGAATTTAGAGGATTTGCAGATGGTGAAATACGCCTCGGTTATCTCCTCCATTGCCTTCTTCAGGTCATCAGAGATATACGCTCCGCCATATCTGCCGAAATAGCCGTTCTGATCGGGATAGTTCTTGAAATAGGTGTCAAATTCAAAATTGTTGTATGTCATGGTAAATTCCTCCGTAAAATAAAGTTTTAGTTATATTGTCTGTTCCGAAGTCATTCAGCCACGCCATCGTTTTGTAAGCAGAAACATAATATCATCCTCCGTATGCTACTATACCATTCTGCCGAAAACAAAAACGCCCCCGACAGAAAGATACTGCTCTTTCTGTCAAGGACGAATAAAAGCTTATCCGTGGTGCCACCTTGATTCACAGCAATGACGCTGTGCGCTTAGCGGGATACCTGCATATCCCCGACAACTGACGTATGCCAACACGTCGCAGAATACTCTGTACCACATAGTACATTTGACTGCGCCCTCAGCGGTCCATTTGACAACTTGTTTCTTACCTGACTCTCAGCACCACAGGCTCTCTGTAAAGGCATCATTGCCGTTATCTCCGCTTCAACGGTTTAGGGTTATTCACTTGTTGTAATACAGTATATCACCGAGTTCGGATTTTGTCAACACTTTTTTCAGAAAATTTTCATCGGCTCAGCAGCTCATGCTGTAGCAGCTCCTCAATGCGGAAATCCAGTATCAGCGAGCGGATATGCTCCACCTTTTCCGACATATCGGCCGAAAAAGCGTACCTTTCAAGCTCTGCCGAGAGGCTGTCAAGGGCGTCCACATCCATATCCTCTGCGGCAGAGTGGATCTTAGCGAAGATCTCATCCACCTCCTGCTTATGCTCATCCGCAGACATTTCGGGAGCCTTCTCCGCTGCCACCACAGAAAGACCAGCATAATACCCCAGCCATCGCTCGATGAACACAGGATGCAGCGACCTTATTACAGAAGTCTCATTGTTTCTCGCTGCGGATTCCAGCTCCATTGCCATTCCCGCAAGGCTTACTATGCCCACAAGAGCGGCGCTGCTCTTCATGCTGTGTATCTTTATGCGATAGCTGTCGATGCACTCATCCAGCTCGTCGAAATAGCCGCAAAGCTCCGCTGCGTCCTTTTTGATGGAGCTTCTGAGCATGCGCAGTGTTTCAAGGATGCGCTCGTCCTCCTTCAGATGCAGCCTTGCATAGCCATGATCGAAGCCCTCTATCTCGGGAAGCTGCACCGATCCTGTCGGCTCAGGCTCAGCCACAGATGCGCCCATGCTCACATTATCCTCGCCGAGGAGCGAGATCAGCATCAGCTCCAGCCGCTTGTGATCGATAGGCTTTGAAAGGAAACCGTCAAAGCCTACGCCGAGGTAATACTCCTCCGCACCTGCCACTGCATTTGCCGTGAGCGCCACCACAGGCGCAGCGCTGCTGAGATTATCCTCCATCTCACGCATTGCCTGAAGTGCCTGAACTCCATCCATCTCAGGCATCATGTGATCCATGAAGATAACATCGAACGCAGTGGTCTTAACAAGCTCCAGACTCTCTCTGCCGCCTGCCGCCTCTGTGATCTGAACGCCTGTTTTCTTCAGAAGCTGCCTGAATACCGTACGGTTTATCTCGTTGTCATCAACAACGAGCACCTTTGCCCATTCAGCGGTGAATTCTGCCGAATACGCCTTGCTTTCATGCTCTCTCTGCAGCCGCAGCACGCCGATGGGAGTGGGATCCTCCACCTGCTGCTCCAGCACAAAGGAAAACTCCGTACCCTCGCCGTACACGCTGGCAAAGCCAAGCTCGGTATTCATCATCCTCAGCAGCGTGCAGGTGATGTTGAGTCCGAGACCTGTACCCTCGATGCTGCGGTTGCGCTGCTCATCCATTCTGTCAAAGGCACTGAACAGGCGGTCGGCATCCTCTGCACGGATTCCTATACCCGTATCCTTTACGCTGAAATGCAGCTTTCCCTCACCGAGGTATCTCACCTCAAAGGTCACGCTGCCCTCGTGGGTATATTTTATCGCATTGCTGATAAGATTTGAAAGTATCTCCTTCAGCCTTACATCATCGCCCCTTAGTTTAGAAGGAAGCTTTTCATCTGCGATCACCTCGAAGCGCAGACCCTTGCCCTGCGCCTTGAAGCGGAAAAGGTTATACATATCATTGATGACCTGCTTTACACTGTAGCCGACCGAAAGCAGCTCCAGCTTGCCTGCCTCTATCTTGCTGATGTCAAGGATATCGTTGACGATGCCCAGCAGCGATTCTGCCGCTATCTTCACCTCGCCTGCATAATTGCAGATCTCAGGCTCACTGCTCTCTCTGAGTATCATCTCGTTCATACCCATCACTGCGTTGATGGGAGTTCTGATCTCATGAGACATATTCGCAAGGAAGCGGGATTTGCTTCGGGTAGCCTCCTGTGCCTGATCGCACTTTGCCTCAACTACTTTTAAGAGGTCGTCAAGGCTTCGCTCCTGCTCGTAATTCTGGCGCTGCTGAAAGCTTATGATATTCGTCATGCTGAGAATGACCCAGTTCGTTACGAGCATTACCACAGTACCGAAGGTATATGCAAACATGGTCTGCTGCGAGCCTGTGTATATGCTTACAATAGCCGCCACGACAACCGCCACCAGCACAGACACCACCATGTGGAAGCGGGAGATATCAGGATCAAGGAAAACAAAGATAGTTATAGCGCTGAACAAGGTAGCATACATGAACACCTGCGCCGAATCAAATGCGACCGAAAGCATTCCGTTTACCCAGAAGAACACAAGGCTCTGAATGCGCTTATGCGCTTTCTCGCTCAGGAATTTCTTGTGGATATTCACGCCGAACATTATCGCAACAGCTGCTGCAGGCACGGCAAATATCACAACGCCCGGCAGCGGAAGCCGCTTGAAGCACAGACTCATGACCACGCTCACGATCATCTCGAATATGCAGAAGTAAAGATTGCATCGTGCGCCTGTCTTAAAATAGTTCGTCATGCCCTCACCCCTTTCGGCACCACAAAGCTGAGTCCCTGATGCACTATCTCCGCATCACATTCGGTGATATTCTTTACAAGATCGCCGTCAAGGTTTATGGTGAACGGCGAGCCGTCGGGACGGCGGATGTTTATCCTGCTGCATTCGCCGCACTGCATCAGCTGCTTTACCTTGCTGTGCTTTTTGCCCGTAAGCGCCATGAGCGTCGGCAGCAGCGGAAAGCCTCTCTTATTTCCCGAAAGCCTGTATATAGCCCTGCCGTCATCAACGCAGGTATCCTCGGCAAAATACATGTTGCCGCCAAAAACGCAGCCGTTTCCGATAAAGATCTCAGCAAACCTTCCCGTAAACATCTCATCATCCAGCGTTATCTCATAATCTAGCGTTTTTGATACGAATATGGAATACAGTGTGGAAACATAATACGGCATCGACTCGCCGACAAAGCGCAGTATGCGGTATTCATTCATCTTATCCACGCAGTTACTGTCAAGTCCAGTAGATAATGTATTCAACGATACTCCGTGATTGGTCTTTATGTAGTCCACCTTGATGATATCGCCATTGATAAGCTCCTCTATCTGGTGGAAGCGCTGCTCGTTCTTTCCGAACATCTTCAGAAAATCATTGGTGAGACCGCAAGGTAAGAACGCCACCTCTGCCTCGCTCAGATCCTCAAAGCCTGCTAGCATATTGCGCATCGTACCCGAACCGCCGCAGCAGTAAAAGCGCAGCTTTTCGCCCTCGAATATGTGCTGTATCTTTTTCACAAGCTCGGTCTCATAGCCTGCATATCTCGTATTGAACACAAAATACTTCAGATCCTTGATGGTATCCAGCTTCGTGCGCAGATCATCCGCAAAGGTCTTGTTTCCCGCAAACGGGTTTATGATAAAAATATGAGTCATAGCGTACCTCCGCCGTTCAGACAAAAACGGCAGCATAGATGTACTTTTCCGTACTCCGTGCTGCCGCCTGAATATTATTTTTTAGCAAGTATGCTCTCGATCATATCGATCATCTTCTGCTTGTTGGGCGGCTTGAGCATATATCCATCGGGATTGAGGCTTACAAGCCTTGTCACTACCTCTCTGTCCGCAGAAGCGGTGAGGAAGATGACAGGTATATCACGGGATTTTTCATCATCACGCAGCAGACGGAAAACCTCCTCGCCATCAACGATAGGCATCTCGTAATCAAGAATTATGATATCAGGCATATTCTTTTCTATTGCCATAAACGCCTGCGCACCCGAAACTGCGATCGACACCTGGTAGTTATCCGCCAGCATATCCTTTACAGTCCTGAGCAGAATAGCGTTATCGTCTACCACAAGAACACGGGCAGATCTTGCCTCTCCCGAAATGGTAACGCCGTTACCGTTCATAATTACAATTCCTCCAGACAAACATACAGATGCTGTATGTTTCAATACTAATTAAAATATCTATATTGACTATTATATCACATACTGTAAAAAAAAGCAATAGGAAACATAAAAATGTGACATCAGCGCCCGCAATATTGCAAATCTACCCGATCTGTAGTATAATTATAGCAACAACACGAAAGGATATCTGCCATGAAAAGAAACAAGCTTTTATGCCTGCTGACAGCTGCATTGATGCTGCTCTGCGGCTGTGCGGACGGCAGCACTTCATCATCAGAGACCACAGATGTCCCAGAAACCGAGGAGGCCGCTGCGGCAAACGAGTTCATCCTCGCAGATGATGCGCTCTCCCCTGTCGGCTCGGATATGGGTAATTCCCGTGTGTTCTACGAGATATTTGTAGGCGCCTTTTCCGATTCGGACGGCGACGGCATCGGCGATATACGGGGCATAATAAACCGCTTTGATTACATAAACGACGGCGATCCCGCATCGGGAAAAAGTCTCGGTGCCGAGGGAATATGGCTGACTCCGATATTCACCTCCCCGTCCTATCACAAATACGACGTGGCGGATTACTACAGCATAGATGAACAATTCGGCACAATAGCTGATCTGCAGGAGCTTATAACCCTCTGCCACGAGAGGGATGTGAAGATAATCCTTGATCTCCCCATCAACCACACCAGCGACAAAAACGCATGGTTCACCGAATTTGCCGCCGCACGAAGAAACGGCGATACCGAAAACGGATACTACGATTTCTACAGCGTATCGGATTCGGTATCCTCGGATGGAAGAGTTTTCTCTCATATAAGCGGCACATCGGAATATTACGAGTGCAATTTCTCGGGGGATATGCCCGAGCTGAACTTTGATAACGCCGCTGTGATTCAGGCGGTAACGGATGTGGCGGAATACTACCTCGGCATGGGCGTGGACGGCTTCAGATTTGACGCTGCGAAATACATCTTCCTCGGCGAAGAAGAACGAAACGTGGAATTCTGGAACAGCTACATCGGCGCTCTGAAGGAAACAAAAAGCGATATCTTCACCGTTGCAGAGGTGTGGGCGCACGACTCCATCACGCTGCCGTATTTCACCGCAACAAGCTGCTTCAACTTCTCCATGTCACAGCTCAGCGGACAGGTAGCGGCTGCCGCAAAGGGCGGTGACGTCAACTCCTACACCGCATATATTCAGCAGTATCTCAGCGATATCATGGCGCAGAACAGCTCTGCTATGATGATGCCGTTCATCGCAAATCACGATATGGACAGGGCGGCAGGATTCCTCTCCGTTGCCAGCGGCGAAGCTAAGATGGCGGCGAATCTGTATCTGCTGCTCCCCGGTGCGCCGTTCATCTATTACGGCGAGGAGATCGGCATGAAAGGCTCACGAGGCTCCGCAAACACCGACGCAAACAGACGCCTTGCAATGCTGTGGGGCGACGGCGACACCGTTTCCGATCCCGAAGGCACCACCTACACCGCCGATAAACAGCTGAACGGCACTGTATCCGATCAGCTTCTTGACCCGAACAGCCTGTACAATCACTACAAAAAGCTGCTCATGATAAGGAAGGCATACCCCGAGATAGCGCTCGGCGATTATCAGGCGCTGCAGTTCAACGATACAAAGCTCGGCGGAGCAGTATCGACGTATAACGGCAGCAGCGTGGCGGTCATCCACAACACCACTGCCGAAGCCATCACCGTTGATCTGAAAGCCGCCACAGAAACACCGCTTACAGAGATCCGTGCGTATATAGGCGCAGGCAGTGCATCGCTTAACGGCACATCGCTTACCCTTGACGCTCAGACCAGCGTGATACTGAAATAAGCATATCGCCATATTCCCTGCGGATATGGCGATAATTTTATCTGCATCAAAAACGGGATTTTACAGTGCATTTTGTTTGTTGAATATTGACATTGACAGTTTCACAAAACAGGCGTATACTTGAAATCAGAACATATAAAAAGAAAGGAGAGCAGATATATGTCAACAAAGAAATACGAGATAGATATGTGCAGCGGACCGATACTACCGAAGCTTCTGAAGCTCACCCTGCCGCTGCTGCTCTCAAGCATACTGCAGCTGCTGTTCAATGCTGCGGATATAATCGTGGTGGGAAACTTCGCAAGCGATAATTCTCTTGCCGCTGTCGGCTCCACCTCCGCATTGGTGAATCTGATAACCAACCTGTTCCTCGGACTTTCCACAGGCGCAAACGTCATGACATCCCGCTACATGGGTGCGAAGGACAACGAGCGTGTCAGCAAGACGGTGCACACCTCCATCTTCCTCAGCATAGTGAGCGGACTTATCCTCACTGCGATAGGCGTGCTGTTCGCAGACAAGATGCTGATGCTTATGAAGACCCCCGCTGAGGTACTGGAGCTTTCCACACTGTATCTGCGCATTTATTTCGGCGGAATGGTCGCCATGATGATATATAACTTCGGCAGCTCCATTCTCCGCTCAAAGGGCGATACAAAGCGTCCGCTTTATTACCTTGCATTCGCAGGCGTTATAAATGTCGTTCTTAATCTGATCTTTGTTATCTTGCTTAACATGGATGTTGCGGGCGTTGCGCTTGCTACTGTGATATCCCAGTGCATCTCTGCGTTTCTCGTCATCCGCTGCCTCATCAAGGAGACCGACGCATTCCACTTCGAGTTCAGAAAGCTGCGCCCCGATAAGACCATCACACTGAAGATACTCGGCATAGGAATCCCCGCAGGCTTTCAGGGCGTGGTGTTCTCCCTCTCCAATGTGGTGATACAGTCCTCCATCAACAGCTTCGGTCCCATCGCCATGGCAGGAAGCGCCGCAGCAGCCAGCATCGAGGGCTTCGTATGGGTGTCCATGAACGCCTTCTCCCAGGGTGCGCTCACCTTCATGAGCCAGAACATCGGCGCCGCAAAGTACAGCCGCATCAACCGCATAGCTTTCACCGCCTGCGCCTGCGCCGCTGTCACGGGACTTATCCTCGGTAATCTCGCATATTTCTTCGGCGAATTCCTGCTGGGCATATACGATCCTCGCCCCGAGATAATCCAGCCCGGCATGACACGAATGAGCCTTGTGTGCGTATTCTACTTCACCTGCGGTCTCATGGACTGCATCGTGGGCGCCATCCGTGGCATGGGCTACGCCGTAACGCCTACGATAGTTTCGCTGCTGGGTGCCTGCGGACTCAGGATACTGTGGATATTCACGATATTCGCCATCCCCGAATATCACACGGAATTCATGCTGTTCCTGTCCTATCCGCTTTCGTGGACTATAACCTTTGCAGCACACTTCATCTGCTATCTGTTTATGCGCAGGAAATTCCCGAAAAAGGATCTTGCTCCCGAACAGACCGCCTGACATATCAGTAAAGGTACGCCTCAGATACGGCGTACCTTTTTTGTGTTTCTGCTTGCATTTACAGACAAAATGTGCTAAACTGATATCATAGCATATCACACAGATGCGAAAGGATGCATTATTATGGGACTTCAGTTCAGAAAGAGGATCAAGATCTGCAAGGGCGTGAATCTCAACATCTCCAAAACAGGTGTGGGAGTCAGCGTAGGCACTAAGGGTGCAAGATATTCCATGCACAGCAACGGCAGGCGCACCGCTACGGTGGGTCTCCCCGGCACGGGATTGTATTACACCAAAAACCTCAGCAACGCAAAGAAAAAGACTACCAAAAAGGATACCGCCGCCACGAAGAAGAACACCGCCGCTAAGGCAAAGGCAGCAGAAGCCGCAGCAGCACAGCAGACTCAGGAGCTTCAGGATGCTCAGGCTGCATTCGAGCAGTATGAGAACTACATCGAGGTCATCACACATGTTCACCGTGACTGCGATATGCCTGTAAACTGGCATGTTCTCGCAAACCGTGCTGCCACAGGAAACGGCGGAATGGGTCCGAGGGAGAAAAAGGCTCAGGAGGAATACGACAACTATCGCCCCTCCCTTGCCGAGCAGATAATGAAGAGCATGGAAAAGGAGCGCCGTGCGGAGCTTCAGGCAGCCATTGAGGAAGCAAGAAGGCTGGACGCAGAGGAAGCCTCAGGGCAGACAGAGAGCAAGGAATTTGCAAAGCGCATGCTGGCAGGCGATCTGGACGCATACTGCGAGGCAATCGAAAACGCAGACCCCTTTGCAGAGCTTGCGGAGCTGGGCAGCGATTTCGAATTCGGCACAGACGATCCCTCCCGCATGGAGATAGAGTTCACCATAAAGGCAAAGGATGTGGTGCCTGATACTCAGCTCACCCTCACCAAAACAGGCAAGCTGAGTGAAAAGGCAATGTCAAAGTCCGCATACTTCGATATCATGCAGGATTATGTGTGCAGCTGCACCATAAGACTTGCACGAGAGATGTTCGCCGCACTTCCTGTGGATACGGTGACCGTTCATGCTGTGGATATGGTGCTTGACACCGCCACCGGTCACGATACAGAGGCTACCATCCTTTCCGTTGCATTCGACCGCAACCGTTTCCTTGATATCAACTTCGACAGGATAGACGCATCCGATTTCGTATGCTCCTTCCCGCACAATATGAAGTTCGCAAAGACCACAGGCTTCAAGCCTGTTGAGCGCATCTGACAGATACAATTACATCCCCATTGAAAAGGGCGGTAGCCATAAAGAAGTAACTCCAGAGAAGAAACGTCTTCTCTGGAGTTTATTTTATATTTAGTTCGGCAAATTGGAATTTGTTATTTTAATTTGTCTAGCAAAAAGTATGGTCGCTGTCCAACTGTAATCAAATTTGTAACATCAGAAATATCATAACCATTATCTTCGTACTCTTGCATAAGCTCTTGTTCGCTTGAATACAGTATTTCCTGACCATACCACGATTTAGAGGATTGCGGGGTGAGCTCCAAATATACGATTTTGTGTTCTGTTTCAAATGTCAATATCGTATGTACTTTATTTTTCTTCTTGTTGTATAGAAGCCATATTTTGCTTTGGATATTCAACTTATCAAGTATTGACTTCATTACTAAGACGGTATCTACACAAGTGCCGATTTTTTCTTTACATGTAACCGAAGGCTCTTGAACAATAGAAATAGTATTTGCAAGAAGATAGTATTCATTATCAAAACCGTCTTTCATATTAGGTTTGTATTTTTGACCATCCACAATAAAGCCATACTCAAAACCGTTATCATATAATTCTGCTCTTAATATATCACATATTTCTTTGATTGTCATTATTTGACACACTCCACAAATTCAAATTTATCTGTCAGTCAATTATAGCATTGTTGATATAAAAAGTCAACGTCATAAGCAACGCAAAGCCACTTTTGACATCAACATCAAAAGTGGCTTTTAATACTTCTATACGACTATCGCACTAAAAATGGGGATGTTTTTTATTCACAGTCAGGATACAACGTTGAAAGCTCCTCTGCCGTTATCTCCCTGCATTCGCCTGAAGCGAGCGCCTCATCCAGCACTATGCCGCCCATGCGCACTCTTTTCAGATGAGCCACCTTGTTGCCGACAGCCTCCATCATGCGCTTCACCTGATGGAACTTTCCCTCGTGCAGCACCAGTCTCACTACATGAGGATCCTCCGTCAGCACGAGCCTTGCGGGCAGGCATTTTTCGTCGCCGTCAATGGTCATGCCCGATGCGAAGATATCTATATACCGCTCCTCCGCAGGTCTTTCAAGAGTCACCACATATTCCTTTTCAACGTGGTTTTTCGGGGAGAGCATCTTGTGCGCAAGAGCGCCGTCATCGGTGATGAAAACGAAGCCCTCGGTATCCTTATCCAGCCTGCCTGCGGGGAAAAGTCCCTTTCGTCTGAACTCCTGCGGCAGAAGCTCCAGCACCGTAGAGCTAAGTCCGTCACGGGTGGCGCAGACAACTCCGTCAGGCTTGTTGAGCATGATATACATGAACTGCCTGTAGGATATCTCCCTGCCACAGACGGTTATCCTGTCCTTTTCGGGATCCACCTTCATATCCGCCGACTTCACAGGCGTGCCGTTTACGGTTATCTGAGACCGCTTTATCATATTCTTTGCGTCCGAGCGGGATACTCCTGCCTGCTCGGATACGAATTTATCAATGCGCATATATCGTCACCTTTCAGATGTGATATATTGATTATAAGCGATTGTAACGGAATTTGTCAAGCTGCTCCTCCCACGGATCCAGATAACGCAGCACCGCACTGGTGGAGACATCCTGCGTACCCTCGATGAAACCAATAAGCTCATCATAGATATCACAGCGCTCCGCTATCTTCATGGTGTATCTGACAAAATCATAATAACTATGGTTTATGCCTTTCAGCAGATGTTCAAGTTTGTCCTTCTTATTCACTTCTGTCCTCCTTTTCATAGCTCAACCTTTGCAGTTCATCGAATATTCCGTCCGTGGTGGTGTCAGGAGCATCGTTTATGAAGCGTATCAGCTCATCCTCAACACCCAGCTCGATCGCATACAGACCGATACCGACGACCGTCATCCGCTCCTGCACGGAATTATCATTGCAATACTGCACAAGCCTTTGTATCAGTCTATGCTGGCTCTCTTTCAATGCACTCACCCCCTCGCAGTTCATATTCTCTTTATCTGACCTGATTATACATTTTTACGTTGCGGATGTCAACGGTTATCTATCCCGACGATGATACAATTAGCATAAAGCACGGAAAAATCGTTAAATTGTCCCGAAAAAGACACGACAAATGCCGATAGATATGCTATAATCAGATAAAACAAACGATCCTGCGAAAGAGGTGTGATATGATCGAATACATAGCAAAAGACATTTATGAATACAGCATACCTGATGGCTGCATCACTGTCCGCTGCGAAAACGACGACAGTGCTGTTCCTTTTTCCGTGCGCCGTGTATGCGGTGGTCTCTCCCTTTATCCCGTCTGTGATGACAGCGCCTATGACGATTACTGCAATCTCGACGAAAGCAAGGTTGACTATTGGATAGAGCAGGAGGATTACTTTGTTATCGAGATATCCAAATCTGCCCTGAAGATCGGCAATTCATATATGGTGGAATGCGGAATAAAGCTTCCCGACTACGGCTCGGGTGAATACTCGGAATGGCACTACGGCAGCATCGGCGAATGGGTGATAGGCTTCGGCGGACACGAGCCTAACTGTCACTATATCAATCCTGAACACTCTACCGAAAAGTATTCGGACTTCATATTGAACATATATGATTACGGTGACGGAATGGAACACCTTCCGAAAACCACAGGCTACTCGTTTACCCTGCTCGATATGGACTGTTATACGGTCGACTTCGTGCTTATCCTGAAAAAGCTGAAGGACGATGATATCCGTGAGGATCACGAACGTGCAATTGATATAATGATGTATGATGCGGTGATGAGTACGTTCTTTGCACGCCTCCACCGCACCGATGATTGGAACACTCAGAATTAAATAATCAAAAAAATTTTCAAAAACCTATTGACTTTTGGAATTTAACGTGCTATAATGGCATCACAAAAACAATGACGAAGACACATTCGTTATCTGCTACGTTTTCAGAGAGCCGTCGGCTGGTGCGAGACGGTAACGCCGGGTAGTGAACATCCCTTCTGAGTTGGAGTGCCGAAATTTACCAGTAAGCGCTCTCGTTAGGCTGCGTTAATGCACAGGGCTTTTCCCCGAAAAAGGGCGAGTCTGAAAGTGGCGATAGCAGAATAAGGCTGCATCGCAATTTGAGTGGTACCGCGGGTTATGATACTCGTCTCAAAGTTCAAGCTTTGGGGCGAGTTTTTTGTTTTTACAGGCTCATAAAGCCCCCACAATATCGAAAGGAGATAACACCATGCCAAATCAGAACACAACAGAACAAAAGATCCGTGAGGTCGCACAGCGAATCCGTACCCTGCGTGAGGATATGGGCATTTCCGCTGAGACCATGGCGGCAAAAACAGGCTTTTCCGCAGAGAATTACAGAAAGATGGAGAACGGCGAGATAGACTTCAGCTTCACCTTCATCCATAAGTGTGCAGGCATCTTCGGAGTTGATATCGCAGAGCTGATGGAAGGCGATACTCCCGAGCTTACAGGCTACACCGTAACCCGCAAGGGTCAGGGCAAGCCTATCGTGCGCAGAGCAGGCTTCGAGTACAACCGCCTTGCTCACAAATTCAAGGATAAGATCGCAGAGCCTTTCCATGTAGTTATCCCCTACTCCGAGGAAGCACTCAGCGGCGAAAGACACCTTGCAAGCCATGCAGGTCAGGAGATGGATATCGTCATCAAGGGTACCCTGCGTATGATAATCGGCACACATATCGAGACCCTGCACGAGGGCGACTGCATCTACTACGACAGCTCCATCCCCCACGATGAGATAGCTCTCGGCGGCGAGGACTGCGAGATCTACGCATTCGTTATGGCTCCTCAGGACGGCGAGCAGGATACAGAGTACCGCGAGCATGTGCGCAGCTATACTCACTCCAACTTCTACAAGGCGGGTATCTCCCACCCTGTTGCAGATAAGTTCGTTTCCTGCGAGACCGATGAGCACGGCATGCTCTCCGCAGTGAACTTCCACAATGAGGAGAGCTTCAACTTCGCTTACGATATCGTTGACGCTCTTGCTGAGAAGTGTCCCGATAAGACCGCAATGATCTACGTTGCAGACGACAAGAGCGAGCGCCGCTTCACATACAAGGATATCATGAAGTATTCCTGCCAGACAGCAAACTACTTCAAGTCCCTCGGCATCAAGAAGGGCGATAAGGTAATGCTGGTGCTGAAGAGACACTATCAGTTCTGGTTCTCCATCCTTGCACTGCACCGCCTCGGCGCTGTGGTGATCCCTGCATCCAATCAGCTGGTAAAGCACGATTTTGAGTACCGCTTCGATTCTGCCGGGATCTCCGCTGTTGTCTGCACATCGGATGGCAATGTTGCTGATGAGATCGACCTCGCAGCACCCAACTGTCCTTCCCTCAGAACAAAGATCATCGTTGGCCAGCATCGTGAGGGCTGGAACGACTTCAACGAGGAGCTTTCCGCATACAGCACAAAGTTCCCCAGAACAGACGATACCGCCTGCGGCAGCGATCCCATGCTGATGTTCTTCACATCGGGAACAACAGGCTATCCCAAGATCGCTATGCATGACTTCAAATACCCCCTCGGTCACTATACCACCGCCCGTTACTGGCACAATGTAGATCCCAACGGCATCCACTTCACCATCTCCGATACAGGCTGGGGTAAGGCGCTTTGGGGCAAGCTGTATGGTCAGTGCATGTGCGAGCCAGCAGTGTTCGTTTACGACTTCGGGCGCTTCCATGCAGAGGATATCCTCCCCATGTTCGCAAAGTACAACATCACCACCTTCTGCGCACCTCCCACCATGTACCGCTTCTTCATCAAGGAGGATCTCTCAAAGTACGATCTCTCCAGCCTGAAGTATGCAACCATCGCAGGCGAGGCGCTCAACCCCGAGGTATTCTACCAGTTCAAGAAGGCTACAGGCATCTCCCTGATGGAAGGCTTCGGTCAGACCGAGACCACCCTCTCCATCGCAAACTTCGTCGGCATGACTCCGAAGCCCGGCTCCATGGGCAAGCCCAATCCGCTGTATAACGTTCACATCATGAACGCAGACGGCACCGAGGCAGGCGTCGGCGAAACAGGCGAGATCTGCATCAAGACAGGCGACAACAAGCCCTGCGGCCTGTTCATGAGCTACTACAACAACGAAGAAAGCACTCACGCCGCATGGCATGACGGCTACTACCACACAGGCGATACCGCCCGTATGGACGAGGACGGCTACTACTGGTACGTTGGTCGTGTGGACGATCTTATCAAGTCCTCCGGCTACCGCATCGGCCCGTTCGAGATCGAGAGCGTTATCATGGAGCTTCCCTATGTTCTGGAGTGCGCTGTTACAGGCGTTCCCGATGAGATCAGAGGTCAGGTAGTAAAGGCAACCATCGTGCTTACAAACGGCACTCAGCCCTCCGACGAGCTGAAGAAGGAGATCCAGACCTACGTCAAGAACCAGACCGCTCCCTATAAGTACCCCAGAGTCATCGAGTTCCGTGACAGCCTGCCTAAGACCGTCGGCAGCGGAAAGATCCGCCGCAGCGAGATCCGTGAGCAGGATGCAAAGAAGTAATATCGCATATATAGCTACAGCTCCATCAGTTGATGGAGCTGTTTTTTTATTCCGATACGAAAGATCAGTTATGTGCCGCTTCAACAGCAGCCTTTTCCGCTGCAAGGCCTGCTCTGTACTGCTTCATGTACTCCGCAAAGCCTGCCGCATCCCCGTCATGAGGCTCCATGCAGCTGCCGCTTGCGCCTGCGAAAACTCTGTCATTCAGATATGCTGCGAGATCTTCTTCCCTGTTCTCACGAGCCTGATAAGCAGCCAGCAGCGCAATTCCCCATGCACCGCCCTCGCCCGCTGTCTCCATGAGCGCCACAGGCACTCCGAGAGCCGAAGCAAGGAAGCGCTGACCCGTCACAGGTGACTTGAACAGACCACCGTGGGCGTATATTTTATCAAGCGTAACCTTCTCATCATTCATCAGGATATCCATGCCTATCTTCAGCGTGGACATACTGGAATAAATAAGGCTCCTCATCACATTGGCGATGCTGAAAACGCTCTCAGGCGAACGCATGAGCATGGGTCTGCCCTCTGTAAAGCCTGTAACGTGTTCGCCCGAATGATAATTGTAGCTGATAATGCCGCTGCAGTCCGCATCGCCCGAAAGCGCCGCCGCAAACAGCTTGTTATAAAGATCATTCTTTGAAACATCACAGCCGAAGCTTCTGAGCAGCTCATCAAACAGCCCTACCCAGCCGTTAAGATCGGTAGTGCAGTTGTTGCAATGCACCATGGCAACAGGATCGCCGCAGGGCGTGGTCACGATATCTATCTGACGGTGCAGGCGGGAAAGCTCACGCTCCAGCACCACCATGGCAAAAATGGATGTGCCTGCCGATACGTTTCCTGTGCGGCGGGCAATGCTGTTGGTCGCCACCATACCTGTCTGCGCATCTCCCTCGGCAGGACAGAACGGAACCCCTGCCCTGAAAGTGCCTGTGGGATCCAGCAGCAGCGCACCGCTTTCGGTGAGTCTGCCTGCGCACTCGCCCACGGGAACGATGGTGGGAAGGATATCGCTCAGCTTCTGCGAGAATGCGGTGTTCTCCGTAAGCTGCGAGAACTTCGCCAGCATATTTTCGTTGTACGAGCCTGTTTCGGGATCTATCGGGAACATACCCGAAGCGTCGCCGATACCGATGGTCTTTTCCCCTGTCAGCAGGAAGTGAACATAGCCTGCAAGCGTTGTGATGAAACGCACCTGCGGGATATGCTCCTCCTTTTTAAGGATAGCCTGATAAAGATGTGCAACGCTCCAGCGCTGCGGTATATTTAACGCAAAGGCTTCAGAGAGTATATCCGCAGCCTCGCCTGTCATGGTGTTTCTCCAGGTGCGGAAAGGCACCAGCAGCTGGTCGTTTTCGTCAAACGCAAGATAGCCATGCATCATGGCGGAAATGCCGACAGATGCAGCGGTCGTAAGCTCCACACCGAATTTCTCCCGAACATCTGCCATAAGCGCCGCAAAGCAGCCCTGCAGACCCTTTACGATCTCCTCTGCGGAATATGTCCACACGCCGTTTTCAAGGCTGTTCTCCCAGTCATAGGCACCTGAAGCGATGGGTGCAAGCTCCTCTCCCACCAGTATTGCCTTGATCCTCGTAGAGCCGAACTCGATGCCGACGGAGGCTCTGCCGTTATTTATCTGATCTCTGATATCCATGGTATTCACCTTTCATTATTACATGATGCTGTAATTGCCAATATGATAAGATAATTATACAATGATTTCCTGTATGTGTCAAGGAGATAAAAAAGCCGTAATGCCGCATTTTAGCACATCAGCGCCATTTCAGGACATGAAAATACCCGCCGCAAATCACGGCGGGTATTTGTCGTTATATCATGATACGCTCACGCTGACGATTGCCGAAGCGCCGCTCCACATGCCGTTCACACAGGCATATACTGCGTATTTGTACGAGCTGCCTGCGGTGACATCCGTATCGACATAGGCGTTTTCGCTCAGATCCTTGTAGTTCACCCAGCCGCTGCCGTCGTTCCTGCGGATGCGGTAAGTCGCTCCTGCCACGGCGTCCCATTCAAGGCTGACTGCGCCGTCTGTTTCTGTGGCGCTCATTCCTGTGGGCGCCTCGGGCTTCAGCGCTATGGAGACTATCTCCGTAACCTTGCTCCATGTGCCGTCCACCTTAGCGTATACAGCATAATAATACTTGCCGCCCGCAGCAGCGTCAGTATCGGTGTATGTAGTCTCGGTCAGATCCTTGTAGTTTGTCCAGCCGCTGCCATCGTTTCTGCGGATGCGATACAGCTCTGCACCCTCGGTCTCATCCCACTCGATCAGCACGCCGTTTGCGGTCGCTGTTACCGTGAAGCCTTCGGTGGTAGTCACTATAGTGCCGGACACGATGTTGGACGCTCCGCTCCATACTCCGTCCACACATGCATACACCGCATATCTGTACTGCGTGCCGCTTTCCACTGCGGTATCCGTGTAGCTTGTAGCAGTCACATCCTTGTAGTTCACCCAGCCACTGCCGTCGTTTCGGCGGATGCGGTACAGGTCTGCGCCTGTGTCCTCCCAGCTTACCGTGATGCTGTCGTCGCCCGTTGTGAGCTTTATTACAGGCACATCAGGCTCTGTAGGCTCCACAGGCACATCGGGGATGTCGGGATCCTCCTCAACAGGCTTGTCGATATCCAGCTTCAGTGTGAAGGTTATCGGCTCGTCTGCGCCTGCATCATAATCGTATGTAACGATATCCGAGGTGATATTTACGAGAGAGTTAGTCTCCTCGTCATACTCTGCGCCCTGCCAGTTGCTTGCCTTTGTGGGCTCGAAGCCGTATTCCGTAAGCTCGTCGAGGGACTCGGTGGTGAGGGTGTATTCATTCCTCTTGCACCACACCTTTGTGTTTTCATTAACTCTAAGGCTTGTGAGATGGTTGCTGCTGCATTCAAGCTCCGTCAAAGCTGCGTTTTCACTAAGGTCAAGCGCTGTCAGGAAATTACTGTTGCAGTAAAGCTCGGTAAGGGCGGTGTTTGCACTTAAATCAAGCTCGGTCAGGTCGTTGTAATCGCATGTCAGGCGCTGCAGCAGGGGGTTGTTGCTCACATCTATGTCTGCAATGCGGTTCTTGCTGATGTCAAGCCTTGTGAGTGCAGTATTGGCTGCTACGTCAAGCTCTGTAAGCTTGTTCTTGCTGCAATACAGATTTTTGAGTGCAGAGTTGTTGCTTACATCAAGGGATGTGAGTTTGTTGTCTGAGCAGTCAAGGTATGTAAGAGCGGTATTCTTGCTTAAATCAAGCTCAGTAAGCTTGTTGTTATCACACTCCAGATCTGTAAGTGCTGTGCAGTCACTTACATCAAGACTAGACAATTCATTGCCGCTGCACCGTATATACTCCAACATAGTAAGCCCGCTTACATCAAGCTCAGTAAGCTTGTTGTTATCACAACTCAGCTCGGTAAGTGCTGTGCAGTCACTTACATCAAGAGAAGTCAGCCTGTTGCGTGTGCAGGCAAGGTGTTCCAGCGATGTACAACCGCTCAGATCGAGTTCTGTAAGCTTATTATCAAAGCACATCAGCCTTTGCAGCGCCGTAAAATACTTTATGCCTTCCAGAGAGACTGCATCGCTTCTGTACAGATCTATACTTGTGGTGTCGGATATCTCCTCATTGGAAAGATATCCGTTGCCATCCTTGTCGCACTCATCGAGGATATACTGACGGAATACTGCATCGGGGAAGTTGGTCTCGTTGATGGGAAGCTCATCGGTCTCCACAGGCTCGTCAGGCACATCGGGGTCTTCGGGGTCATCTGTCTCGCCTGTTTCGCCCGATTCGGGTATATCCAGATTAAGTGTGAATGTTGCAGTCTGACCGCCATATATTTGGCTACTAACATCATAGGAATATTTCACGGTACCATAGGTACAGGAAAGGGTATTGGTTTCCGCGTCATATTCCGCTCCCTGCCAATCACTGGCTTTGGATATATCAAAGCCGTTTTCTTCAAGGATGTCCAGGCTGTTTGTATACATTGTGTAAGCGTTATCTAAGCAACTAAAGGTGCTGAGATCTTTATTGTTGCTCAGATCAAGACTTGTAAGCGCATTATTAGAACAATTAAGCATTGTAAGAAAAGTGCAGTTGCTTACATCCAGTTTCTCAATAGCATTATTATTACACAACAAGCTATTAAGCATAAAGCAGTCGCTCACATCAAGCTTTGTAATTGCATTATACTGACAGAGCAAGTTTGTAAGTTTATGACACCCGCTCACATTAAGGGAAGTAAGTTCATTATTGTTGCAATCAAGATGAACAAGTGCAGAACAGCCTTCCACATTGAGCGTTCTGAGTGATCTGGCGCTGCAGGTCAGCCCCTCAAACGAAATACAGTAGCTGACATCAAGCGTTTCAAGTTCATCAGGGATACTAGCTAACTCCGCATCAGACAACGAATAGCATCTACTTGCATCGATGCTGACAAGTGGATTTCCATAGTATTCTAAACTAGTAAGTGCTGTACATCCACTTATATCCAGGTTCGTAAGATCATTATCACTGCATTTAAGCTCTGTAAGCGAAACGAATCCGCTTACATCAAGTGTTGTCAGAGCATTTTCACGACAATCAAGCGTTTTAAGCTCCGTGAAATGCTCAATACCCTCAAGAGATACAATTCTGCTGGCACGAAGATCAAAATTAATGCTCTCCGCTATCTCACTCTCCGAAAGCATTCCACTATCGTCCTTATCGCAGTTATCCAGTACATACTCCCTGAACACTGCATCGGGGAAGTTTTCCTCATTTATCGACACTTCCTCCGCTGCGTATGCCGTTACGCCTGCTGCGATTACCGCCGCCGATGCGACCGCCGTGATCGCCAGCTTCCTGAAAATGTGCTTTACTATTCCCATGATGTCCTCCTTGATAAGACACGAATATAAGGTCATATATATTCTACCACATTTTTGCAGGTTTTGCAACAGCGCAGCGAGCGGGAGTCTCTTACAAACAGGATACGGCGTGTTCAAGGCACAGGCGCTCTGCCCTTCGGTAGTCCCCTCCCTGCGACTATATTCTGGCATGCGGCGAAGCACGTCTGAAAAAACCGTTTCCGATATCGGAAACCGCACACAAAAAAAGCACCGCCTCACGCAGCAGTGCCTGTATTTATCATAAAGTGTCGCAGATAATTTCTATTTTCGATACGCCTCATCCAAATTTAAGGATTATTTAATAATTGCCATGCTATAATGAGATCACAACGATGAAAGGAGAACAAAAATGTATCTAAACATTTTGAAAAAAGACCTCAGACGCAAAAAGGCTATGAATATAATAGTGCTGGTATTCATCATACTTGCCACGATGTTCGTATCCTCCAGCGCGAATAATATCATAAGCGTTACAACGGCGCTTGATGATTATTTTGAAATGGCGGATGCGCCTGATTATCTTGTAGTCACCATGAATAAAAATCTTTCCGTTGATATCGAAGAAACGTTGAGATCAGCAGATGCGGTTGAACGTTATACTATCGAAGAGCAGATCTTTTTATCGCCTGAAAATTTTATCTTTGAAAATGAAGATATAAAAGCTCCCGGCGGTACAAATATGGTCCACAGCGATATTCCAATGAACTATTTCCTTTCCGACGGAAGTATCCTTGAAAAAGTAGAACAGGGCGAGTTCTACATGACGCAAAGCAAGGCTGATAAACTAGGCATGAAGGTAGGCGACAAGCTCACCATTGAAGTGAACGGTGCGAGCTGTGAGGTTACTTTCAAGGATAAGATAAAGGATGCGCTTTTCGGCTCAAATCAGCTGAGTTTCACACGTTATCTGATAAGCGAGGAGGACTACAACAGTCTTGTCGCTCCCGAGGGTACAGAAACGCTTTACGGCGGAAACATCGTACACATGTATTCCTCTGATGTCAATGCAGTTATCCCGCAGATTAAGCCGCTCCTTGATAACGGTATTCTTACAATGGACAGAGCCTATATGAAGTTCACATACATATTCGATATGATAGTAGTGGGGCTGCTTCTTGTAGTGAGCCTGATACTTATCGCTATTGCTTTTGTAGTTCTTCATTTCACCATCACCTTTACACTTTCCGAGGAATTCCGTGAGATAGGCGTTATGAAGGCGATAGGTATCAGCAATTTCAAAATCAGAGGCTTATACCTTGTGAAATATATGGGACTTTCCGTGATCGGTACGCTTATCGGTCTTTTACTCAGCTTCCCGTTCAGCAAAATGCTTATGAGCGTTTCTTCCCAGTCTATCATTATAGGAAATTCCAATCCCATCTTACTGAATATTCTTTGCGCAGTGCTTGTTATTGCGGTGATCCTTCTGTTCTGCTACGGCTGTACAGGCAAAGTAAAGAAGCTTACTCCCATCGACGCTATCAGAAACGGTCAGACAGGCGAACGCTTCCGCAAAAAGAGCCTTATGAGCCTCGGCAGATCAAAGCTCGGTGCGACGCCGTTCCTTGCTCTCAATGACATTGTAAGCGCACCCAGAAGATACAGCATCATAACTCTTACCTTTATGCTTTGCCTGTCACTTCTGCTTATGCTTTCCAATACTGTTTATACAATGAACAGCGGCAGCCTTTCAACAACATTCGGCTGGGCGGACTGCGATATCTACCTTGACAGCAAAATAAATATGGACGCTATGACAGAGGACGGACACGATATTCTCGAAAAGCATCTTGATGATATGGAAAATACTCTTGCGGAAAATGGAATGCCTGCAAAATGCTATCTGGAAACGATATTTTCTCTGCCTGTTGTTTACGGTGAAAACAAAAACAATGTCTGCATATTTCACGGCACAGGAACGACCATGGATATGTACGAGTATACGGCAGGTACAGCACCGCAGAACACAAATGAAATTGCAATGACAAGGATCACAGCGGACAGATTAAATGTAAACATCGGTGATACCGTTACAATGAAGACCGTTGACGGAGATAAGGAATATCTCATAACTGCATTTTTCCAGGGAATGAATCAGGCAGGAGATGGTATAAGGCTTCATTCTGATGAGGAGATCAATTACATTCAGGCACAGGGCAGTATCAGCACACAGATCATGTTCAACGATGACCCTGATAATAAAGAAATAGAACGCAGGGTTGCAGAGATACAGAAGATATTCCCCGATTATGAGAACATACAGACCTGTGCTGAGTCAACCGCAAAAATGCTCGGCGTTACCGATACTCTTGCTTCTGTAAAATCTCTTGTTACTATTCTCACTATCGTCCTTGCGGCACTCATCACAGTGCTTATGGAGCGTTCCTTTATCGCAAAGGAAACAGGCGAGATAGCACTCATGAAGGCTATCGGCACACGCAACGGAAAGATCTACTCCTATCACGCATTACGCTTTGCATTTGTCGGAGTAATTGCAATAATAGTCAGCGAGATACTGGCAATGCCGCTTACCCATCTCTGTATCGATCCTGTATTCAAAATGATGGGCATGGAGCTTGCTCCCGACTATGTTATCAATCCGCTTGAGCTGTTCCTCATCTTCCCTGCGATCATTCTTGCCACAACAACGCTCAGCGCATTCCTGACATCGCTCTATACAAGAAACATAAATGCTTCCGACACTGCTAACATCGAATAAGAAAGGTAACTATCATGAACATTCTCGAAGTAAAAGACCTTTGCAAAACATATATCGTAAACAAGCGCCAGAACAACGTTCTGAAAAACGTGAACTTCACCGTTTCCGAGGGTGAGATGGTGGCGATAATGGGTCCCTCAGGCTCAGGCAAATCCACCCTGCTGTACTCCGTTTCAGGTATGGACGGCATCACCGCAGGCGAGGCGCTCTTCTGCGGCAAGAACATCGCAAAGATGGGCGAAAAGGAGCTTGCAGACCTGCGCCTTGACGAGATGGGCTTCATCTTTCAGCAGATGTATATGCTGAAGAATCTGACGGTGCTGGATAACATCATCCTCCCCGCAGTGCAGTCTAACAAGAACACCGAAAGCCGCAAGGAGATCGTGCAGCGTGGTCAGGAGCTTATGCGCAGGCTCGGCATCATCGACATTGGGGATAACGACATCAACGAGGTATCGGGCGGTCAGCTCCAGCGTGCCTGCATCTGCCGCAGCATGATAAACAACCCGAAGATGATCTTCGCAGATGAGCCTACAGGCGCTCTCAACCGCACATCCTCCGATGAAGTGATGGAAGAGCTTGCAAAGCTCAACAACGACGGCACCACCATCATGCTGGTAACTCATGATGTGAAGGTCGCAGCAAAATGCACAAGAGTTCTGTACATAGTTGACGGAAACATTAAAGGTGAGTATAATTTAGACAGGTGCGAAAACGCTTCTCAGATGAGAGAGCGTGAGCGTGCGCTCAACAACTGGCTCATGGAAATGGGTTGGTGAGTGGTCTTATTATTGAAGTGCACAGGGACACGGCTCGCCGTGTCCGTTCGTGCAGGAAGGACGATCTATGACCGATATTCTTATAGTGGAAGACAACAAAGAGCTGTCCGCCCTGCTGTGCGATTTTCTCCGTGCGGAGAATTACACGGTATCGGTAGCCGAAACAGGAGAAAAAGCCTTGTCGCTGTACGAAAAGTACGGGGCAAGGCTCATCGTGCTTGATATAATGCTGCCGGGAATGGACGGCTTTGCGGTGTGCAGGAAGATACGGGAGAACAGCAACACGCCTATCCTCATCGTCAGCGCTAAGACAGACAAGGAGGATAAGCTCAACGGACTCGTTCTGGGCGCCGATGACTACATCGAAAAGCCGTATGACATCGACATAATGCTTGCGAAGATAAGCGGGATCTTCAAGCGCAGATATGCACTGGACGAGCTTATCGACGGAGATGTCCGCATCAACAAGGTCAGCCGCACGGTGCAGAAGAACGATGTGCCGCTGGAGCTAACCGCAAAGGAGTTCGACCTGCTGTTGCTGCTTATCGAAAACAAGGGTCAGGCACTCAGCAAGGAGTTCCTGTTCAATCAGATATGGGGCAGCGACAGCTTTTCCGAGCAACAGACTCTGACAGTACACATCAAATGGCTGCGTCAGAAGATAGAGGACGACCCTAAGGCACCGAAGCGGATACTTACAGTGTGGGGAGTAGGCTACAAATATGAAAGCATTTAACAGGATAGTTGCAGTGGTGATAGCAGTGATGATCGCCGTTTTCGCCGCCGCAAATGCGATTCTTCTGACTGACAGCACGGACAATGGCAGACCCTACCGTGTGGAGATAAGCCGCCTTTCCCGTGAAATAGAAAACGGTTCAGTACCTGACATTTCGGAGTGTGAATATGTGACCTCCGTCACGGAATACGGCGATGGCTTCTACAGCTCCGACAGCGACCATGTCATCAGAGAGATAAACGGCAAGCTGTACCGCTTTGATTACAAGACAGACGAAAGCGCAGGCAAAACCCGGATTATCGTAACAGTGAATGTGCTTCTCGGCGTTATGGCGATGATCATAATTGCCGTTATGCTGTACATAAGGGTGAAGATACTGAAGCCGTTCGAGCAGCTCTCCGATGTACCGTATGAGCTTTCAAAGGGCAATCTCACCGCACCCGTAAAGGAGAGCAAGAACCGCTTTTTCGGACGCTTCATCTGGGGCGTGGATATGCTGCGTGAGAACATGGAACAGCAGAAGGAGCGTGAGCTTGATCTTCAGAGGGACAAGAAGATGCTCCTGCTGTCGCTCTCACACGATATAAAAACTCCGCTGTCTGCAATAAAGCTGTACTCAAAGGCGCTCTCGAAAGGGCTGTACACAAGCGCAGAAAAGCAGCTGGAGATAGCCGAAAGCATCAACGCAAAGGCAGACGAGATAGAAAGCTATGTATCGCAGATAATCACTGCTTCCAGAGAGGATTTCCTCAGCCTTGATGTGGATATGGGAGAGTTCTATCTGTCCGAGCTTGTGACTAAGATAAAGCAATATTACACCGAAAAGCTGTCGCTGATAAAGACGGAGTTTTCCGTGGACAGCTATAAGGACTGCCTGATAAACGGTGACCCCGACCGCAGCGTCGAGGTGCTGCAGAACATCATCGAGAACGCCATAAAATACGGCGACGGAAAGAGCATTGACATCAGCTTTTCCGAAGAGGACGGCTGCATCCTTGTTGCTGTAAGAAACAGCGGATGCACTCTGGCAGATGCCGATCTCCCGCACATTTTCGACAGCTTCTGGAGAGGTCCGAACGCCGAAAACGAGAAAGGCAGCGGTCTGGGACTTTATATATGCCGCCAGCTCATGCACAAGATGAACGGCGATATCTTTGCCGCAATAAACGACGGCTTCATGTGCGTAACGGCAGTGTTCGGCAAAGCCTGAACGCTTATCCATAACGGCTCTGCCGCAATAACGAAAAACCGCTCCTTTCCTGTCACGGAAAAGAGCGGTTTGTATTATTCATCAGTTTGGTTTTTCAGCTTTCTTTCCAGAGCCTGCTCGAAATACAGTGTGCCGTATTCCATGATCTCCGCCACATGCAGTGCCTGCTCCACAGTAAAGCCATTGTGTTCGGCGGCAACTGTATACTTAACAGTAATGCCTTCAAGGGTATCTATGCCCTGAGACATCATGTTGTTATCGAAAAAGAGGTTTGAAAGCTTCTTTCCCTTCATTGCAGACAGATCGGTGAGCTTGTTTCTTCCCACATATACATCCTCAAGCTTATGACAGTTTTCCAGCGGCGAGATATCGTGCAGTCCGCAGCCCGAAAGGCACACCATCCTGAGCAGCGGCTTATCTCTCAGCACTTCGATGCTGCCTATCTGCGCCTCGTTGAAGCCCACCATTTCAAGACCCTTGCTGTCCTTTATCGGCGTGATATCCGTCACTCCCGCATCGCCGAAGAAAACGCTGACAAGCTCGGTCTTTCCCGCAAGCGGCGAGATATCCGTAACCTCACTGTTTTCACCCGAGATGCTCTGAAGCTTCATCATGTGCCTTGCAAATTCGATATCCTGTATACTGTTGTTGTCAAAGCAGATATTCTTCAGCTCGGTCAATCCGCTGAGACAGGAAAGATCGGTGATATAATTATTCTTCAGATCCAGCCTTTCAAGCTGCTTCAGATGCCTGAGATTCTGTATCTGCGCATTGGTGAGCAGCCTGCCTGACAGGTCAAGCTCCACAAGGTCGATGGGCATCATCTCCCCTGCTATCTTCACATGCTGCACCGAAGCCTGTCTCAGGTAAGTAAGCTCGGTGCGGGGCGGATAGATATCACTGCGGCGCAGCCTGACCTCTTCAAAGCCGCAGGGCGTTATGCCACAGTCCGCAAGCGCCGCCAGAAGCTCTTCAGCGGTCTGGTAGCGATCCTTTGCACGCACCTCGCAGGTGCGGCTGATAAGCTGTGCAAGCTTTTCGGGATACTGTGAAAGCTGCTCTTCGAATACGCTGTCATCATCGAAACGGGACATGGGATCATCGGGCATACACAGCGTCAGCGCATAATACAGAGACGCTCCCAGCGAATAGATATCAGTCCATGCTCCCTGCCTGCCGCTGCGCTGATATTGCTCCAGCGGAGTGAAGCCCTGCTTCAGCATTACCGAAAGCCCGTTGCTTTCTTCGGCAAACGATCTTGCGGCACCGAAATCAATCAGCTTAACGCTGCCGTTTCTGCACAGCATGATGTTGTCAGGCGAAACATCACGATGAATGATACCGCCCTTGTGAATAACATCAAATGCCTCAGAGATATGCTCTGCTATCCATACCGCCTGTTCCACGGATATCCTGCCGTATTTATCAGTATAGGCTTTTAAGGTGATGCCGTTGAAATACTCCATCACATAATACGCCGTTCCGTTTTCCTCAAACACATCATATACGCCCATGATCTCGGAAGCGGTCTCAAACATTGCAACGTATTTGCCCTCGTGCAGGAATCTTTCTATACCTCTGCGATAGGGTTCATCATTGACCGAGCCCAGCGGCTCCAGTGTGAGATCATCACCTGCACGCACAGCGATCCCATGAGGATAATACTCCTTAATGGCGATGATCTTTTCCTGCTGAATGTCATATCCCAGATAGGTGATTCCGAATCCGCCCGTGCCGATGACCTTTCCCACGACATAACGCTCATTAAGCAAGGTTCCGCCTGCCATCGCATAGGAATGATTCGCTGTCTCGGTAAAGTCGAATTCGCAATACGGACAGACCTGCTCGTTTACATCCACTGCCGAAAAGCAGTTTGCACATGCCTTTTCCATTAGCAACACCCCCACTATCTCACATAATTCGCACAGCGTTTTACGGCTGTAATTCAGGCGTTCTACTGTTAAATATCCGGAAAGCTGCATATCCCTGATAAAGCAGCAAATTGATATGCACCCCCAAAGTCAGACGCTTTTGGAGGTGCATATCAGAAATGAGTGTTCTTCATTTAAGTTTGGTGGAGCCGAGGGACACCTCTTGTTACCCACAATATATTAGCCTTGATAAACGGCTGTGTTAAGCCATTTGTTGAGGCTTTTCGTTCGCAAACCAAAAGGCAGGTTTTGCGGACAAATTGTATTCTATTGATATTATAAGAACCTCGGCTGTTACCGAAATCAAAGATTTCGAACAGCAACGAGAACCTTGAAATATATGCTCGTTGCTTCGCAACTGCTGACTTCGTCAGCTTGTGGAAACAAGTTCCCACGACATATATTATACTGCGTTTTTCGGGATGTGTCAAGTCAGCGGCAAAGCAACTTCGATCTCACGCTATTTTTGTTGCAAATTCGAGGTCAGTCAACTACCAGTCAAGTAAAATCTGCTTTTTCGTGCAAATATCACTCGTTTTTACCTGCTTTTTCGTGACACACGTGGTATAATGAAAACAGCTTATTTCAATTGCTTTGCAATTGCGCTGTTTTCATTGAACGGCTGAAAGGACGGCTGTCGCCGTCTGTGCCTGTCGGCACACATACGCTTGTGCGTTTGCTTTCATGGTATAATACATTTGGATTAGTTTAGCTAAATATTAAAAAACAAACCGAACCACTTTGTGCTGTCCGCACAGAGTGGTTCGGTTCATATCACGAAAGTGGTTTTACTTATTCAGAGTATTTCTGAATATGACATATTCGATATGATATAGGCGGCACTGCGATAAGAGCAGTGCCGCCATAATTATTTTACCCGTTGCTGTCAGAGAGATCAGGCCAGACCAACGATCAACTTAAGTATATAAGAAGCGTCGAGAGCGGTTACTATGCCGTCGCCATCTGCATCCGCCTTCATGGGATCATCGAACACTTCCAGACCTATGATCCAACGCAGGATCAGGGAGGCATCAACTGTGTCAATGCTCATGGAATTGTTCATATCACCAACGATATGTGTGAAGTTATCAGTGTACACAGCATACACACCTGCTTCGGCAGCGCCGAATCTGGCGATACCGTCCTTATCGACCTTTACGGTCTTTTTGAAGGAGAGAGCCGAAGACTCATACTTATACAGATTAGCGAACTGACCTGCGTATTCCGAGCCTACAAACACAGCGTAAGGATCTGTATCCTTGTTGAGAACATCTATCTTAACACTTGTGCCGCTGATGGTTGCTAAAACTGAGGCAGGGATCGGATCTCTGTAAGGATTATCAGCGGAGGTATCACCGTCATAAATATATGAAGGATACTCCTCGACGATCATGAAGTTCTGTGCTGAGCACTTGAGTTCGCCATCAAGTGTACCGCCCACACGAAACTCTGCTGCGATAGTGTTTGTGCTGTCTGTTTCGAGAGCCTGCAGTATCTCCTTGCTGATGATGATTATTGTCGAGCCTTCCTCAACAGTGTAGTCTTCTCCCTGCTGAAGCTTTTCACCGTTCAGCCACAGATCGATAAATTCACTGTATTCACCATCGGAAACCAACTTCTGATCCTCAAACGGCGTCTTAAGGAAACAAGATTTATATTTCTTAATACCAATAGGTCTTCTGATAGAATAACCGTTGCGGTTTACATCGTATACTTCTGCATCCGTGTTTTCAGCAACTTCAAGTGTGAAGCTTGTGTTACTGTAACCTGTTACGGAGAAATGTAACGTCACATTAAAATAGAATGTGCCGGCTTCCATAGGAACACCGTATATCTCGCCTGTGCTTTCGTTGAATGTCACACCTTCGGGAAGGTCGCCATCCAGGGTGTATGATTCGAACTCATTCCAGGCAAAGGGATTGTCGATTTCGAGCTTAACGCTGTAGGGAACATACTTTACAGCTTCAAGCTCCTCGTCGTTAGTGAGACCGGGATCGCCCGATTTACCGGAAAGCTTGACAACAACATCCTTCTGACCGTCAGCCTTGATGGTCAGTGTGCCGCCGATCTCACCGTCGTTACCGTTGGGAAGCAGACGTATATTTGCAAGGTTTGCCATTTTGCTTATGTCCGAAGTTGTAAAGGGAGCAAGTGTATCGTTCTTTGTGCCACCCACTGTCCAGTATTCGTCGAGCTTTATGTTTTTGGCATCGGTAAGCGTTACACTGAGGCCTGTAAGCGGCTCGTCACCGGTATTTGCAATAAGGATATTATGCGTCCAACCGTAGCAAGAGTTAAAATATACTGTTCGCTCCGAAGGACCGTCTACAAACAGCTTTGCGCCGCCTTCGTTCACTGCGTTTACGGTTATCCAGTAGTCCTTCTTCTGTCCCTTGCTGTTAGTGAGAGAATAGTGTATAGTGTTGTGTTTGGAGAAATCCTGAGGCTCTGCACAAACATCAGTCATCTTGCCTTCGGTCTCGTTGTATATCGGAAGGCTGGTTATTTTGGCGTCCATCTCAAGCATGATCGAAGACATATCGATGTCGCTGCCATCTTTTTTGGTAATAAAGAACGTCTGATGACCATCCATTGTGCATTTGTCGTATTCACGAATGTATGTCGTATTGTTTGCTTTTGTTGAAAAGTAATCTATATTTTCGAAATAACCCGAAGGATATACACTGTGTACATAGAAATCGGAATTGTACTCATAAGGCGTGTCAGAGATATCAACACTATCATCTCCGATCGAGTTGATATTATCATCCTGAACGCTGTATTCGCCCTGAACGCCCGCTTCGTTCGATTCGCTGTAGATATTGATGTATCTTTTGATCTCAAGCAGAGTTTCCCCGTTCGATGTCCACGATACATTTGCGCAGGTATAGCGCGGATAGTATGTGCTGTCTGTCAGCCATCCGTTTTCGTCCTGCTCAGCCCATTCGCACTCAACGTTCATGTCGGCGTCTACTTCTTCGCCGTTTGAAGTTCTTACCAGTTTTCCGCAGTATTCGATATAGATGGGAGTATCCTCGTTTATAGGCTCATTGATATGGAGCAGGGCGAATGTTGATGCGCAGATAGACTTGATTATCTCAAGCTCTGTCTTTACTCCGTCAACGAGGGTGTAGATCTTATACTCATCCACTGAACTGTACGGTTTCGTATAGCTTACCGTAACGTTATAACAGATATTATCGGGGTCAAGCTGCTTTCCGCTGCCCACGATAAGCTTCAGTTCTATTTCGTAATTCGTTTCGGCACTGATAGCTATGGGGATACGGGTATTTTTGTTTGCTAAGGAATAATAGTCATAGCCGATGCGATGATTGAATTCATCATTAGGTTTCAGATCGTTAGAAGCCCACATAATAACAGCGTTCGGGTCTATCTCGATCTTTTCGCCACTGTCTGCATATACTAATTCGTCCAGAAGATCGCTGAATGTAAAATTGCTGAGTTCTTCGTTGGTGTAGTCATCCAGTATCGCTTCCGCCTCATAGGTCTGTATCGGAAGCAGGGTAGCATTTGCAGTCAGACCGATCGGAACTGTCACAGTGAACATTACTATAACAGCCAACAAGACCGACAATACTTTTTTGAGTTTCATGTTCTTTTTCCTCCATCATTATTCTTCACCGATAATTCGGTGTGATAGTGTATACGAGCACATTTCAAGCAAGTATACTTATTATTTGTCAACGATTCAAATACTACATATCCAGCTGACGCATTTAATTATATCACAAAACCATCAAAATTACAAGATATTAGCATGTGTTTTTTGATATTTTTGGGAAATTAAACTTTCAAATCTCCACGTGGGGCGTTCAGGCGGAACTGCCACGGAAAAGAGCAAAAACTATAATATCACTTCTCTCCACACTGGTGGAATAACACGGTAATAACGAAAAAGTCCGTGATCCGGAACGGAAATAAGGGACACACTGTAATCTTGCTGCCATTAGCAAAAACGCCTCCGTCAACGGGTGCAACGCTGCCCTGCAATACTATGGATGCACTGAACACGATAGGGAGCATATAAAGAAATACATTTTACTTAACAAGTGTTAGTGAATAAAAAAAAGTGCATCTGCTTTTGCTTATAATAACAATAAAATCAAAAACACCACAATAGCCTCAGTGGTTGAAAAACAGCTAAAGAATGATTAACCACGCAAGATGAGGTAATGTAATTTTATATGTATGCAAAACACCCTCCGCCAACGACGAAGGGTGCTTTCTATCCCCATATTATGGATTATGGGTAACCATGGTGGAGCAAATACGCTAATAAGCGAACACATTTTTGTTGGAGAAAGCTTTGGAATCATTATATATTCGAAAGCATGAGTATTACATTCAGGAGAATCCAAGAAACTATAATAGGCAGTTTTTCGTTAATTCTTTTTGTGGTGTAGCGTGGTTTTTTAAACATTTTCATCTCCTTAAACGGTTTGGATACACGGTTTCACGGAAACGCAAAAGCCCCGATGCTGTGTTTTGAATTTCACAACAGCGGGGCTAATATATCTCCGATCAGAGGGACAATATGGGCGATTTTAAGCCAATGAATAGGAGAGCGATCATCCCTGGAGCAAAAACACCTTTGCTCTGAAATCATGAGTCAACTCACTGCCCCAAGTTTCTACGACCTTTTTGCCGCACAGCAGATCATCGATCTTCGGATCTGCGCCGTTTTCAAAGGTATGGACAACAAGCAGGGAGCTTGTGCCGTATGTGCGCAGGACAGCCTGATAGCCGCTCGGCTTTTCATAGCTTACAGCGGTACAGCGGATGACCTGTGTATATCCGCTTCTGATTATCTCCTTTGTTTTGTTGTAAAATGCTATCGCAGATGTTACTTCCTCCATAACTTCGTCGGATATCTCGGCTATATCTCCGCTAAGGCACAAGCGTCCGAGGAAGCCTGCGCAAAGGCTGTACCGTACACGGTGGATATCGTCCGAAGTTCTCAGTACTGCCCATATCTGACTTTGCTCTGGGCGTATCAGCCTGTGCAGATTTGCGGCGATTATGGGAATACTTTTACACTCATGAGCATCCGAAAAGCTTGCCATCGAAGCAAGCTCCATCATGGACGGCTCGAGCCTGTGACCGCCGCTTGAACAGTTCTCAATAACGAGATCGGGCATCTCCGAGGAAAGCTTTTTAATGAACTCCTGTGAAGCGGCAACCGTCTGTCGTAAACCCTCGCCGAGGCTTTCCGCACCGTCACAGCCTATACCGATAGTGTTGTTGTAGTCTATCTTGATATATCCCATGTCGCTTTCTTTAAGCGTTTTTATCACACGTTCATCAAGATATTCCTGCACCCACGGATCACGCATATCAAAAAATCTGCGTCCGTCTACGGTGATGGGAGCACCGAATCTCTTAAGAAGATGGTCAGTGTTGTTATATGCATCGGAGGAAAGTCCTGCATTTTCAAACTCAAACCACAGACCAGGTACAAGTCCGTATGACCTTATCATGTCCGCAGTATTTTTAAGTCCTTTCGGGAATGCGGTCTTGTTTACAATCCAGTCGCCGATATTGCTCCAGTTGCCGTCCTCGTTTCTGTACCAGCCTGCGTCGATGACAAGATATTTTATTCCCTTGCCTTCCAAACGCTGTGCAATTTTTTCGATCTTTTCTTCTGTGGGATTTCCCCATGTCGTGCAGTAATCGTTGAATATAACCGGCATATCTCTGTCAGGCTCTGCTATTCGGGGCTTTTGCGCATTGACAAGCTTGTGGCAGACCTCCTCAAGAGAGTTGCCCTCGGCTATTACAGCCTTTGGCGTTGTAAAGGAACTTCCTGCTTCAATATCCTTGCACCAATGACCGAAATCATAATCGGCAAGACCGCCGCAAAGAGACAGCGGCTCTTCTTTGCGGAAGAGTTCTATCTGCCAGCTTGAGGCGCAGTTGAGCTGAACGCCGATAAATTTCTTTTCGGTCGTATTCTCCAGTACGATAAACGGGAACCATTTCTTCACGGGCATCGAGCCGCACTGACCGAATTTCTCCAGTCTTACCGATACGGGTATCCATGCCTGCTCCATGTGCATATCTACAAGACGCTGACTTATGAGCCTGCCCTCTGCACTCCAGAATGAAGCCGCTCTGTGAATAACATCGGCGTGTATGTTGCGTATTGCAAAAGAGGACAGCATCTCGAGCGTTACAGTCTCTGTGCCGTTATTTGTAAAGGTGGAGCGGCACTCTGTTACATCTCCGCATTTTTTATGAATGCTCTCGATAATGCAATCGCCGTATTCATAGATTGTTTTGTCGATGTACTCGGATATCATGCGACAGTCATTCACACAGCTTCCTGCCATTGTCATGCCGTTTGCATAGCCTGCGCTGAAGTCCGCAAAGCGTGTTCTGAATTCAGTATAGAACTCCATATCTATCCTCCTGAAATTGAAGTATATTATATTTCAATTATAGGTTAAGGTAACGCTTATGTCAAGCGAGTTTTTTCATTGTACAGTACAATATGGGCGAACATGGGATTAAATAAACTATGTTAAATCAAGGAGGCTTATCTCTACCAACATGTGTATATGTGATCAGGGCACGCTTCTGCTTCTATGATATTTACTTTTTTCTGTTCACACAGCATTCTCAGTATCTTACCTATGTCTGCTTTTATCTGTCCATATATTACTTGCCTGCGATATTTTGGCGCAAACACTATATGATACTTGCAATTCCACTTAGAATGTGATAAACTATGATTGTCATTCATGACATTGTCCTCCTTTGATTTCTGATGTGGTCGCCAAACCCGCTTCTATTATATCATAGGAGGACTCTTTTATCTAAAG
>JAZSGG010000099.1:0-6492 GCA_045532595.1 Oscillospiraceae bacterium
TTGGCCTCCGACTTAGATGTTGTCAAACTCGTTTTCGAGTTCTTCCCTTTTGTCCTGCGGCACAAGCTTTAAAAGCTTTCTAACAAATACAGTTAATCTGTTGATATATCGAAGCTGTTTGTCTGTCATTTCGTTCACCACTCTTTCACCGTCCTTTCGTATAGCGTGTATCTACATTATAGCACGGTTTATTTGGGGTGTAAAGTCCTTTATTCAATTTTCAAAGAGCTTTGAACCGTTGCGGCTTCGCCGTGGTTTTTTGGTGTTGTCTATATTCTAACACAAGTTTGCGGTATTGTCAACACAAATTTGCGGTAAAATAACACAAGTTTGCGGTTTTCTACACATACAGCAAAATTCAAGAGTTTTGGAGTGCATGCTTTGTGCAATTTGACAAGGCACACTATATAGATATATACGCACGTGTATATGTGCGGCGGTTGTGCGCCCTATTTGGTGCGGCAACGCCTGCGCCCACTGTTCGCAGATCTGGAGTACCTACCCCGGGGGTGTACAGGAGCCGCCCCGATAGGGGCTACTTAACCCTCCGACGAAAAAATTTTCAAAAAAGGCTTGACAAAACCACAAACTTGCGGTATAATACGAATAAGCAACAAACGACACGGAGGTAAATGCTATGACTTCAAAAGAAGCTATACTTGCGGCACTTGCTGACAAGAAGGTTACACAGACGAGGCTTGCGGAAAAGCTGGGATACAAATCACAGGGTGGTATAAGCAATTTGCTTAAGGGCAGCATATCTTGTGACAATCTGATAAAGGTGCTTTCGGAGCTTGACTATGAGGTTGTTGTACAGCCCAAAACGCAAGGCAAGCGCAAAGAGGGGTCTATCGTATTAGAACCCAGTGGGTTGCCTGATGGACGTAAGAAGAAGCCTGCGGATAAGTGACATCAGGAAGGATCGAATATGTGGGTAATTTTATTAATACTGGCATCGCCGTTTATCATTCTGACACTGGCGGCAGGGAAGTACAAGAGGTGATGGTATGATCTATGGATATGCGAGGGTATCTACTAAGGGTCAGGAGCGATGCGGTAATTCACTGCCTGAGCAAGAGGAACGCATACGGCAGATGTATCCCACTGCGGAGATAGTTACTGAAGCGTATAGCGGAGCGAAAGAGCGTCCGATATTTGAGGGTCTTATAGATAAGCTTGAAAAAGGTGACACTCTTGTTGTGTGTAAGCTGGACAGATTTGCGAGGTCAGTTCAGCATGGCTTGCAGTATATTGATAAGCTGCGTGAAAAGGGCGTTAGGGTGCATATCCTTAACATGGGACTTATCGAGGACACGCCGATGGGCAGGCTTATCGTGACAAATCTGTTGGCATTTGCGGAGTTTGAGAGGGAAACGATACTTGAACGCACGCAGGCAGGCAAAGAACAGGCGAGAAAGACAAATCCTGATTATCGGGAAGGCAGGAAAAGGCTGAATGTTCCTGCGGCGGTCATTGAGGATATCCGTGCAGGCAGGACGACCATTGCGCAGGCAGTCAGAGATTGTTCTGTCAGCAGGACAACGATAGAAAGACGGCTGAGAGAGGTCGGATAAATAAAAATTCAAAATAAAAAGGGCATTTTTGAAAATTTGTTATAAAAAATGGCAAAATCTTAAAAATCCGCCCTGAAAATTAAAAATATTTTTCAAAAAAGGTACATTTTGTGCCGATTTTGCAAATTGAATATTTGAGCCATGAGCTATTCGGAGAGATCAAGTTCTCTCTGGGTGGCTCTTTTTTTGTTTTACGGAGGTTTTATGAAAAACAGGCAGGAATTATCAGCGGTTGAGCTTGTAGAGCTTGCAAAACGCAGATGTCAGGGCAGAGTCGAAGATTTAGAGCTGTATTTTGAGACGGTGCGGCAGTTTTTGCCCGACATGATCTCAAAAAAGCCGTATTTTGAGGACATCTACAACAAAGCCATCGAACACAAGATAAAATATGCGACGGTTGATGTTGATACGGCTCTGAAATTTTCGGATATAGCCAAAAAGACCGCTCTTGTGCTGGCTCCCGATTATTTCCACTATTATCTGCTGTATGTGGAGTGGAACAGAGTTCCTGAAAAGAAATTCTACCCTCCGAGAATGAAAGCGCTGAGGGTAGTGGTGGATGATCTGCAGGACCTTGCGGATGGTGTTATTAAGCTGCTGACGGTATCTTTACCTCCGAGAATAGGCAAATCCACTCTCGGCATTTTCTTTCTCACATGGCTTATGGGCAGATATCCCGACATGGCAAACCTTATGAGCGGCCACTCTGATACGCTGACAAAGGGATTTTACAAGGAAGTGCTGTCTATCCTGCTTGATGAGGAGTATTTGTGGGGCGATGTGTTCCCAAACACAAAGATAGCGGCAACATCGGCAGAGGATGAGAGTATATGCCTTAATAAGCAGCGGAGATTTCCTACGCTTACCTGCCGTGCCATTGAGGGAACGCTGACAGGTGCGGTAGAAGTGGCGAAACTGCTGTATGTGGACGATATCATCAAGGACCTTGAGGAAGCATTAAGCCCTCAGAGATTACAGAATAAGTACAATGCTTATCTTAACCAGCTTAAAGACCGTAAGAAAGATGGAGCGATGGAGCTTCATATTGGTACAAGATGGGCGGTCACGGATGTTATCGGCAAACTGAAAGAGCAGTATGCGGATGACCCGACCGTGAGATTCCGTGTTGTGCCTGCGCTTGATGAGAACGGAGAGAGCAACTTTGATTATCCCTACGGTCTGGGATTTTCTACGGCTTATTATGAGGATATGAAGGCAAGTATTGATCCTGCGGAGTGGAACGCAAAGTATATGGGAGATCCGCAGCCGAGAGAGGGCTTGCTGTTCCCGATAGCGGAGCTTAACTTCTATGACGGCACTCTGCCAGAGGGTAAGCCTGATGTTGTTGCCGTGTGCGACGTCGCTTTCGGCGGCGGTGATAGTCTGTCCTCGCCTATAATCTACTGGTACGGCGACACTGGATATGTGCAGGAGTGGGTATTCCACAAGGGCGCAAAGGATGTTACAATACCGCTCGTTGTTGGTGCTTATCACAGAAACAAAATCATAAAAGCAAGATTTGAAGCCAATGCAGGCGGCGACGTGTATGCCGATAAGGTGAGAGAGCAGCTTGCGGAGATGGGAGACAGACCGTATATATTCAGCAAGAGAGCAGATACAAGGGTCGGCAAAATGACGAGAATACAGCGTGACGCTCCCGACATTAAGAAGATGTTGTATTTCCGTAATGACAAAAAGCGTGGCAAGGAATACGAAGCAGCAATGAACGAGCTTATGAGGTATACAATAGTTGCCACAAAACAGCATGATGATGCACCCGATAGTCTGTCTATGGCAATAACTGAGCATACTTCCGGTTCTGCGGCGGTAAAAATCTTCAAGAGATTATTCTGATATCAGCTTGTCAAGCCTTTTTGAAAAGTTTACAGTTTTTTGGGGCAAAGTTTACAGTTTTTTGAGAAAAAAACGTGCTACAATGGATGTAGACACGAAAGGAGATGGCAGCGTTTGAAGTTCTGGAAATTGCTTTGCCCTAAATGCGGAAAATATCTGCTTGATGTATGCGATAACGCAAGCGGCAACATTCGGCCATACTGCAAGCGCTGCAAGTCTCCTATCAACATAAAACTCGGAGGTGAGCGTAGCGATGGCAAATCTTAATAGCTTCGGCAGGTTAGAAATACTTATGCCTGACGTTGAGTATACGAACGCAAATATCGTTGAAGCGCTCAACAAAATGCTGCCGATACATAATCAGAATTCGGCGGATATTGATAAACTGTGGGATTATTACACGGGAAAGCAGGACATCCTTAACCGTCAGAAAGAAGTGCGTGAGGAGATCTGCAACAAGATCGTTGAAAACCATGCGGCTGAGATAGTGAACTTCAAGACGGGTTTTACGTTCGGAGAGCCTGTTCAGTATGTATACCGTGGCGAAAGTCAGCAGGGTGAAAACGCAGGTGATGATGAGGGCATTTCCCTCTTGAATGAGATAATGGACCTTGCGGATAAACCCACAAAGGACAGAGAGCTTGCCGAGTGGTTTTACATCTGCGGCGTATCTCACCGCATGGCTCTGCTTGATGGTGAGGAACTGAACATATATGTATGCGACCCCAGATATACATTTGTGGCAAAGAGTAACGATTTCAGGCGGGAGCCTGTTCTCGCTGTGACTTATGTTAATGAGAGCGGCGCATCGGGACTCAATTCTTCCACAAAGTATTCGGTATATAGCAAGAAGCATTACTGGCTGATAGAAGGCTCCGATATAAAGGAGAGCAGACCAATATACAGTGGTATTCCGATAGTTGAATACCGACTTTCTCCGTCGAGGCAGGGATGCTTCGAGGTCGTTCTGCCTATACTGGATGCTCTCAATAACATGGCTTCAAACCGCATGGACGGCATTGAACAGACCATACAGAATTTTATCTGGTTTAACAACTGTGAGGTTGATGAGGAACAGTTCGCAGAGCTTAAAGCGAAGGGCGGTATTACAACACGCTCCGCAAACGGTGCGCCTGCGAGCATTCAGGTGCTGTCAACCGACCTGGATCAGCAGCAGAGCCA
Source organism: Oscillospiraceae bacterium (assembly GCA_045532595.1). Taxonomy (GTDB): domain Bacteria; phylum Bacillota; class Clostridia; order Oscillospirales; family Ruminococcaceae; genus CAG-115. Next base: position 4,611 of record JAZSGG010000099.1, read on the forward strand.
GACTTTTGTTGATTATGAGTATCAGACGATGCTGACAATAGCTGCTGTTCCTGACCGCAAGGCCTCGGCAGGTGGAAATACTGGTCAGGCTCTTGTTATTGGTCAGGGCTGGACAAATGCAGAGAGTGCGGCAAAGTCTATGGAACTTGAATTTAAGGCTGCTGAAAAGCGTTTCCTTAAATTAGCTCTTAGATATCTGCAGAACACAAAATCACACTCGGCAGTGCTGAATAAGGTCAAGCTATCTGATGTAGATATTAAGTTCACACGAAATAAGACAGACAATCTGCTTACAAAGACACAGGGACTTATGAATCTGCTTGAAGCGGGAGTTCATCCGAGAATTGCCATTGCAAACTGTGGCCTGTTCAGTGATCCCGAGCAGGTATTCGTAGACAGTACAGAGTATCTTGAAAAATGGCGAGTGGAGCAGCAGACGGAGCAGCCTGAAAGCGAAGCGTTGACAGGAGAACTGGAACGGATCATGCAGGCTTTTGACAACAGAAAGAACGGCGGTGTTGAGGCCGTATGAGAATAGCCGACATTGACCAACTTAATATAATCTACTTCGGAGAAATGATTCTTCCTGCATGGGAAAGAGCAATGAGGGCAGAGATGGCTACGGCCTTTGAGGCAATAGTCAGAGCGTATCTTAAAACCATACAAGAGATCATTATGTCCGACAAGCCCGAAAGAGAGAAGTCGGCGGCACTTATGATGGCGGCGGCAGCTTTTTCGATCGAATATAAGCGTTTCTTTGATAAATGGTATTCTAGGTACTATACAAGGCTGGGCGGAAGCAATGTTGAAAGCGCCTTACAGTGGCGGAACGAACACTCTGCACAGCTTGCTACATGGTTAATTGATACCACGCAAAGAACTCCTACGGCTAATATAGTCAATAGGATAAGAACGCAGATACGCACAGAGATAAATGCTATGTGTAATCTTGCTGATTTCAGAGTGCTTGTCGACAGCGGAATGCCATATAAGAGATGGAATACACATCTTGATGGTAAAGAACGACCTTCTCATGCTGACGCTAACGGGCAGACGGTACCTGTTGAGGAGCCGTTTATCGTGGGCGGATATATGATGATGTTTCCACTTGATGGATCGCTAGGTGCGCCAGCTGAGCAGATAGTAAACTGCCGCTGTACGATGACAGGCGTGCGAACACTTAACTAATGACACCATTCGGACTTATCCTCATTATTATCACCTCCCGGCAAGTGGCAGTCTTACCAACTGCCACAACACGGGCGAAAGCGGTGCGTGAGCCGTGATCGTCCTGCAATTCCTTTCTGAAATGGCGGCAGAACCGCCCATCTGCCGCTATGTCGGAGCAGAGGCGCATGAACCGTAAGCTCCGTTGTCGATTTTGTTGTTTTGTGTCCTTTTGTATCGTGCGGCTGCATTAGTGGTCGCATGATACATCGGGTATATCAGGTGATTTTCGGTGATCTTCCACTCCGAAACAGCAGCCCGATACTGCTGATACCCGACCAAACTCGCAACTGTGCGATAAACAGCAGATACAAGTTGATGCGACCAACGTTAAAAAGCGTGTATTATGAGAGGAGATAAAACCATGGCTATGACAAGAGATAACATCAAGGCTATTTTCCCCGAAGCAACAGACCAGCAGATTACTGATATGCTGAACAGATATCACAGTGATATTCAGGCAGAAAGAAATGTTGCTGACGATCTGAGAGCGGCAGCACAGCAGGCGCAGACAGTGCAGCAGGCAAACGTCAACCTTGAAGATCGTGTCCAGAAGCTTTCTGATGAGCTGAATGCGCAGAAGCAGAGCTTCAATAATATGGTCGTAGAAAACGCAAGGCTGCGCAACAAGAGTATGGCGGTTGAGGCGTTCAAT
>JAZSGG010000123.1:0-24734 GCA_045532595.1 Oscillospiraceae bacterium
AGCCGATACCAAAAGTATCGGCTCCGTTTTGAATTATCTGAACTTACTTTACGATGTAGCTCTTGATCTCATCAAGGAACTCAGCGCACTCGTCGCTGTGGATGTTCAGTGTCAGCTCCTTGGACAGGTCAAGGCTGAAGATGCCCATGATGGACTTTGCATCGATAGCATATCTGCCGGATACGATGTCTACGTCATAGTCACACTTTGTTACGATGTTTACGAAGTTCTTTACGTCATTGATTGTGTTGATGCAGATCTTTGTTGTTGTCATAGCTTTACTTCCTTTCTTCATAAGCAGGGTCTTATTATATTAGCATGCCCTGCGTCTTTTGTCAACGTGAATTTTGTCGTTTCTTACTTTACGATGAATTTTTCTGTTTCTTCAATGAGTGCTTCTGTGGATTTTCCCTCGCCCCTGATCACCATGTTCAGCGGCTTGGAAAGATCAAGACTGAAGATACCCATGATGGATTTTGCGTCTACCGCATAGCGTCCGGATACGAGATCGCATTCGAACTCATACTTGTTGGTAATGTTTACAAATTCCTTTACATCTTCGATCGTGCCAAGCAGAATTTTGAGTTCCTTCATTAAAATCGCCGCCTTTCATTGTTTGAGTTTTGCTTTGTTTGTTGTCTTTGTGTACAAGTCTTTGTCTGTCTTTTAGGTTATTTTTGCTAACCTCAATATAAATATAGCAACAAAACAAAAAATAGTCAATAGCTTATTGCAAAATTCGGAATAATCAAGTATAATATAAATGTATAGAAAAAACATTTAGCTATTTTGACTAAAGTTGGCGCTCTATAATATACACTATGCACAAAGATAGTTAGAGTTGTCAATGAGTAATTTCGATCAAGGAGCTTGGGATGACCTTTTATATTTACACTCTTGGCTGCAAGGTCAATTCTTGCGAGAGCGCTGCTATCACGGAGGCTATGCTTGCAAGAGGCTTTGAAAAAGCTCCTGAGGGAGAAGCGCCTGATGTGGCGGTTATTAATTCGTGTGCTGTCACGGGTATGAGCGTGAAAAAGGCACGTCAGCTGATATCACGCTGTAAAAAGGACAATCCTGATGGGGTGGTCGTGCTGTGTGGATGTTTTCCACAGGCGTATCCCGAGGAGGCGGCAGATACTCCCGCAGATATTATAATAGGTAACAGCAGTAAGGCTGATATTCCGCTGATAGCGGAGAAATATCTTGAAGCACCTGAGCGCAGAGTTATCGTGGGGGAGCTTCCGAGAGAGTTTGACCTGCGCTGCGCAGGCACTGATCTTGACCGCACAAGAGCATTCATTAAGATCGAGGACGGTTGCGACAGATTCTGTTCATATTGTATAATCCCTACGGCGAGAGGGCGTGTGCGCTCTATGCCGATAAGTGAAATAACAAGGCAGGCAAGGCTTGCAGCGGACAGCGGCAACAAGGAGATCGTGCTTACGGGAATAAATCTCAGCTGCTACGGGCAGGAGCTCGGGCTGACTCTCGGTGACGCAGTGATGGCGGCAGATGTTGAGGGTATAGAGCGGATCAGACTTGGCTCACTGGAGCCTGATATGATGACAGATGAGGAGATAGCGAAGCTGCGCATGGCAGACAAGCTTTGTCCGCATTTTCATCTTTCGCTTCAGAGCGGCAGCGACGAGGTGCTTAAACGTATGCGTCGCCGTTATGATACCACACAATATGCAGAAGTATGCGAAAAGCTCAGAGCGGTATTTCCTGATTGCTCCATCACTACTGATATAATGGTGGGCTTCACGGGCGAGACCGATGCGGAATTCAAAGAGAGCATGGCATTTGCCGAGAAGATCGGTTTTGCGAAGATACATGTATTCCCGTATTCCATCCGCAAGGGTACTCTGGCAGCGATGCGCCCCGAGCAGGTGCTGCCGCATATCAAGTCTGACAGGGCTAAGCGTATGAATGAGCTGTCTGCAAGGCTTGAGGCGCAGTTTCTGAAAAGCTGCATGGGTAGAGAATGCACAGTGCTTATCGAAAAACCGCAGAGTGATGAATATAGTAACGGCTTTACAGAAAGTTATATTCCTGTTAGAATATACGGCAGGGTGTTAAAAAGACATTCGCTTGTGCGGGTGAGGATAACAGACAGCACTGCTGACTATTGCATAGCGGAGCTTATATAATAATGATTATAAAAATGGTCAAAGACCTTTTTAGAATATATGGAGGAACAAAGAAATGGCAGTTTATCGTATCTATGTGGAGAAGAAGCCGCAGTTTGCGGTTGACGGAAAGGCATGCTTATCTGACCTGACCGTTGCTCTCGGCATCAAGTCCGTTGAGGATGTGCGCATCATCAACCGTTATGATGCAGAGCAGCTTCCTAAGGAGAATTTTGACAAGGCTATCCCTACAGTATTTTCCGAGCCGCCCGTTGATGAGGTGTTTGAGCAGCTTCCTGCTCTTGCTGATGACGAGCGCATGTTTGCGGTGGAGTTCCTGCCCGGTCAGTTCGACCAGCGTGCAGATTCCGCAGCACAGTGCATCCAGATGCTGTGCAAGGGCGACCGTCCTGTTGTAAAGTATGCAAAGATCTATATCCTGAAGGGCAAGATCACTGATGAGGAGTTCGACAAGATCAAGCATTATCTCATCAATGCTGTTGAATCCCGTGAGTGTGGCTTTGAGGAGTATGAGACCCTTGAAGTAAAGTATGAGATCCCTACCTCTGTTGAGACTCTTGACGGCTTTATCGACAAAACTGACGCTGAGCTTGCGGATTTTGTCGTAAAGTATGGTCTGGCTATGGATAATGATGATATCAAGTTCTGCCAGGATTATTTCAAGAGCGAGAACAGAAATCCCACTATCACTGAAATCCGCATGATTGATACCTACTGGTCCGATCACTGCCGCCACACCACATTCGGCACTATCATTGATAATGCAGATATCGCTCCTGCATATATTGCTGATACGTATGCAGAATACAAGGCTGACCGTGAGGAGCTGGGCAGAGGCAATAAGCCCATCTGCCTGATGGATATCGCTACTCTTGCTGCAAAGAAGCTGAAGAAGGACGGCAAGCTGAAGGATCTTGATGAATCCGAGGAGATCAATGCCTGCTCCGTGAAGATCACAGTTGACGTTGATGGCAAGGACGAGGAATGGCTGCTGATGTTCAAGAACGAGACTCACAACCATCCCACAGAGATCGAGCCTTTCGGTGGTGCGGCTACCTGTCTCGGCGGTGCTATCCGTGACCCGCTTTCGGGACGTTCCTATGTATATCAGGCAATGCGTGTAACAGGTGCATCTGATCCGCTGCTCCCTGTTGAGAAGACAATCAAGGGCAAGCTGCCCCCAAGAAAGATCACAACTACCGCTGCTGCAGGTTATTCCAGCTACGGTAACCAGATCGGTCTGGCTACAGGTCATGTTGCAGAGATCTATCACCCCGGTTATATGGCTAAGAGAATGGAGATCGGTGCTGTTGTTGGCGCTGCTCCCATTGAGAATGTAAGACGTGAGAGACCTGCTCCCGGTGATGTTATCATCCTGTTGGGCGGACTTACAGGCCGTGACGGCTGCGGCGGTGCTACAGGCTCCTCCAAGTCCCACAGCGTGCAGTCCCTCGAATCCTGCGGCGCAGAGGTTCAGAAGGGTAATGCTCCCGAGGAGAGAAAGCTGCAGAGACTGTTCAGAAACCCCGAGGCTACACGTCTCATCAAGCGCTGCAACGACTTCGGTGCAGGTGGTGTTTCCGTTGCTATCGGTGAGCTGGCTGACGGTCTTGAGATCGACCTGAACGCTGTTCCCAAGAAGTATGACGGTCTGGACGGTACAGAGCTTGCTATCTCTGAGTCTCAGGAGAGAATGGCTGTTGTAGTTGCTGCAGAGGATGCTGACAAGTTCCGTGCGCTGGCTTCTCAGGAGAACCTTGAGTCCACACCTGTTGCCATCGTAAAGGCAGAACCCAGACTCCGCATGAACTGGAACGGCAAGACCATCTGCGATATCAGCAGAGAGTTCCTGAACTCCAACGGTGCAGAAAAGCACACAAATGTTGCAGTTCCTGCTGTAAATGTTTCGTATTCCACAGGCAGAACCAATACCGCAAAGGATTGGGAGAGCCTTGTTACCGACCTCAATGTATGCTCTCAGAGAGGTCTTGTACAGAGATTTGACTCCACCATCGGCGGCGCTACTGTGCTGATGCCCTTCTCCGGCAGAACACAGCAGACTCCCGTACAGGCGATGGCTGCAAAGATCCCCATGATCAACGCAACCACAAGCACTGCTTCTGTAATGGCATGGGGCTTTAATCCCGCAATCTCCACACAGTCTCCTTATCACGGTGCTGTTTGTGCAGTTGTTGAGAGTATCGCAAAGGTTGTTGCTGCAGGCGGCGACAGCGAGAAGTGCTGGCTGACTTTCCAGGAATACTTTGAGAGAACTCAGGGCAAGGCAGAGCGTTGGGGCAAGCCCTTCTCTGCACTGCTGGGTGCATATAAGGCACAGCTCGAGATGGGCTGTGGCGCTATTGGCGGTAAGGACTCCATGAGCGGTACCTTCGAGGATATCGACGTGCCTCCCACACTGGTTTCCTTCGCAGTTTCCACAGCAAAGGCTGAGGACATCATCTCTGCTGAGTTCAAGTGTCCCATGAGCAAGATCGGTTACATCGCACCCGAGTACGATGAGAATGGTCTGCCCAACTTCGACAGCGTAAAGGCTGTATTCAGAAAGATCACAAAGCTCATCAAGGAGAAGAAGATACTCTCCGCATGGTCCGTTGCTAACGGCGGTCTTGCAGAGGGTGTATTCAAGATGACTCTCGGTAACCATGTAGGTGCAAAGCTTAATGCTCTCACAGATGACGAGCTGTTCACACCTGTATATGGTGCGTTCGTTCTTGAGATGGACGGCGATATCGACGGCATCCGCACTATCGGTGAGACTACATCCGATTATGAGATCACCTGCGGCGGCGTAAAGCTGGATATTGCGGCTCTCGAGAAGAAGTGGAACGATGTTCTGGAGCCTATCTTCAAGGCTCAGCTGCCTGAGATGCCCGCTCCCGAGATCATCGCATACAATGAGGGCTGCGAGCTGCTGGCAAATCACACAAGCCCCAAGATCGCAAAGCCCAAGGTGCTTATCCCCGTATTCCCCGGCACAAACTGCGAGTACGACATGGCTAACGCATTCAACCGTTACGGCGGCGACAGCGAGATCTTCGTTATCCGTAACCTGTCCGCAAAGGATATGGAGGAGAGCGTAGCAGAGTTCACACGCCTTATCAAGCAGTCCCAGATGATTGCTATCCCCGGTGGATTCTCCGGCGGTGACGAGCCTGAGGGTTCTGCAAAGTTCATCAATGCATTCTTCCGCAACCCTGCTGTAAAGGAAGCGGTAGAGGAGATGCTGTATACAAGAGACGGTCTGATGATCGGTATCTGTAACGGATTCCAGGCACTTATCAAGCTGGGTCTCGTTCCTTTCGGAAAGATCGTTCCTCTGACCGAGGAGAGCCCCACTCTGACATACAACACCATTGGCCGTCACCAGTCTCAGCTGACTATGACACGCATCTGCACAAACAAGTCTCCCTGGCTGATGCACACAAAGGTCGGCGATCTGCATAATATCCCGATCTCCCACGGTGAGGGTCGTTTCGTAGCTCCCGAGGCAGTTATCAAGGAGCTTATCGCTAACGGTCAGGTTGCAACTCAGTACGTTGATCTGAAGGGCAATCCCACAATGGATGTTGCTTACAATCCCAACAGCTCCATGTGCGCTATCGAGGGTATCATCTCTCCTGATGGCCGTGTGCTGGGTAAGATGGGTCATACCGAGCGCCTTACACCCAATGTTGCTAAGAATGTTGACGGCAACAAGGAACAGCTTCTGTTCAAGGGCGGCGTAGATTACTTCAGAGGTTGATGCTGACATCTTAACAGATAATATAAAGCGTATGCCGCTTCCGTTCAGTTTCGGAAGCGGCATTTCTGCTCTTGACATAAGTGCAGACGGTGATGTATAATTAATTCACAAGGCGAATGTCAGAATGCATCGCGCCTATCGGGAGGTAATCAATATGAACAATTCGTATCATAATACATCTATAGGAACGGCTTCGCAGCATATCAGCGAGCAGTTCAACTACCCGACTAAATTCTGCAGATTCTGTGGCGGAAGGGTACATATTGATGCGGTACTATGTACATATTGTGGCAGGCAGATAGAGGCGCTTCGTCAGAGTGTGCCTGTACAGCAGCAGATGCCAATGCAGCAGCAAATGCCCATGCAACAGCCGATGCAGCCCGCCCCTGTGATAATCAATAATTATAATCCTGCTCCCGATACATACAAGCAGCCTAAGGACAAGTGGGTGGCGTTTGCGTTGTGCTTTTTCCTCGGCTATCTGGGTATTCATAAGTTCTATGAGGGAAGGATAGCAATGGGCATCGTCTATATCTTCACTGTAGGCTTCCTGGGCATAGGATGTCTGGTAGATCTTATTCTGATATTGTGCAAGCCTAATCCCTATTACGTGTAAAACTACTGCAAACCACCGATCATTTCGGTGGTTTTGGTTTATTATCACTGGGGTATTTATCAATTCTTTAAAAATGTTACAAAAATTTTGTAACGAAATGAGCTTTCCTGTGTCTAATCTATGAAAGCGACAGAAAAGGGGTGAGGTTTGGTGGATCTTGAAAAGCTGTACAGAACGTATTACATGGATGTTTTCTCCTATGCGATGACTATAATGAAAAACAGTGAGCAGGCAGAGGAGATAACACAGGATGTTTTCTTCCGTGCAATGAACAGCAAAAAACAGTTCGAGGGTCGTTCGGCGGAGCTTACTTGGCTTTGTGCTATTGCAAAGAACGCCTGCATGGATGAGCTTCGCAGGCAGAACAGATCTGTGCCTCTTGAGGATGATATCGAATCGGAGGAAAGCTTTTCGGAGAAGCTGGAGGATAAGGATGCTCTGCTTCAGATACACCGTACACTGCATGCCATGGAGGAGCCGTACAAGGAAGTGTTTCAGCTTCGGGTGTTTGGAGAGTTACCCTTTGCGGATATTGCAAAGATATTCGGTAAAACAGAATCGTGGGCGAGGGTCACATATCACAGAGCCAGACTGAAGCTTCAGGAAAGGATGAGGGAATATGAGTAAATACAACTGCGATGTAATACAAGATCTGTTGGCACTGTATCATGACGGAGTGTGCAGCGAGGAGAGCCGTACAGTGGTGGAGGAGCATCTTGCTGAATGCGAGCGCTGCAGCAAAGTGGCGAAGCAACTCGAAAATACGGAGCTTGAAAGTGCCATCGCCGAGCAGGCGGATAATGTCGTCGGAAAGCATCGAAACAAAGAGAACAAAAAGCTGAGGATAGTGCTGATAGTTGCGTGTTCTGTAATACTGGCTGTGGTGTTGTTTTTTGTGCTTGTTCCGCGGGTCGTACTGAGTGTAGTTCTAAAAGAGTACGTTCCTGTTGTGGGAGTGGCTGCGGAGTATTATACCGAATACGATGTAACGGACGACAGCCTTGTTGTTGTGGATGCGGAGCACTGCACCATTGGAATTCCCGCCGATTTTGTTAAGAAAGATCTGTCGGCTGAATTCACTTCGGTCTATTATCACGATCCCGATAATGATGGATTGTCTGTTATGATAGTCGAGCCACAGGACGACCTTGAGAGATTGAATCTTTTCTACCGTGGTCATTATGAAGATGTTTCAGATGAACAGTACGAATTCATCATATCTGTTCTGGAGAAGTGGTATGACGCACTCGGTCACGGAATCCCCGATACGGCTTACGATACTTACAAGTGTGTGCATCTGCTGAACGAAAGTGACCGTGGTTTCTGGAATATGGGCAGATCAATTGCTTTCGGTATTACGGGAATAATGAAGCTTCAGTTGCCGATGTTCGGAGATTATTACATTTACGAAACCGATGAGATGTGCGGTTTTGTATCTGTCGCTCATCACGCTGACGAGGGGTATTATTACGTGACAGCAGAGATGTACAGTCCCGACGACCTGAATCAGCCGAATAATTTTATCATAAGAACAGAAACGGCTGAGGAAGCACATGCCATTGTAAACTCGATCGCTATCAAATAAACTAAAAAGCACCCCTGTTAAGGGGTGCTTTTTAGCGGATTTTTTGCTCGGAAAAACTTTACTTTTATAAAGAAAAGTGATATAATATATTATGTATTATTAGCAGATGTCCGAAATGACGGAGGCGATCAAACAGCTTCCGTGGACAAGAAAGGAAACAATTATGAATATCACAATCAAAAAGACCGCAAATCCCAGACCTAAGCCCACAGACGAATCTGCGCTCGGTTTCGGTAAGATCTTTACCAACCACATGTTCATCATGGAGTATGATACAGGCAAGGGCTGGCATGATCCTAAGATCGTTCCCTTCGGTGCTATTGCACTTTCTCCCGCTTCCATGGTATTCCACTATGGTCAGGAGATCTTCGAGGGTATGAAGGCTTACAGAACTCCCGAGGGTGAGATCCAGTTCTTCCGTCCTGAGGAGAATTTCAAGCGTCTCAATCAGTCCGCTGAGCGTCTGGTTATTCCTGAGATCCCCGTTGAGGACGCTCTGCAGGCTCTGCACGCTCTCGTTGAGGTTGATAAGGATTGGGTTCCCCATAACGATGGTGCTTCCCTGTATATCCGTCCCTTTGTCATCGCTGTTGACCCCTTCCTCGGCGTTCGCCCCGGTGATAAGTATCTGTTCATGATAATCCTCTCTCCCTCCGGCGCTTACTACAGCACAGGTCTCAACCCCGTTGATATCTATGTTGAGACAAACTATGTAAGAGCAGTAAAGGGCGGCATGGGTTACACTAAGACAGGCGGCAACTACGCTGCTTCTCTGGCAGGTCAGGATGAGGCTCACAAGCAGAATTATTCTCAGGTGCTGTGGCTTGACGGTGTTGAGCGCAAGTATGTTGAGGAAGTTGGCGCTATGAACATCATGTTCGTTATTGACGGCGAGCTGGTTACTCCTGAGCTGCAGGGTTCCATTCTCCCCGGTATCACAAGAAAGTCTGTTCTGGAGCTGTGCAAGAAGTGGGGCATGAAGGTGTCCGAGCGCCGAATCTCCATTCAGGAGATCTCCGATGCTTACGATGCAGGCAAGCTGCAGGAGGTATTCGGTACTGGTACAGCAGCAGTTATCTCCCCTGTAGGTCACCTGAAGTGGGGCGACAAGGTTATGGAGATCAACGGCAACAAGATCGGCGAGATCTCTCAGAAGCTGTATGATACAATGACCGGCATGCAGTACGGCAAGATCGCTGATGAGATGGGCTGGATCGTTAAGCTGAATGGCTGATGGCAAGATAAGCTATAAGTTGATATTAAAGGCGCTCATTGCTGTTTTTGCAGCAGTGGGCGTTACTGCCAGCATAGCCGGCTTTGTTTCGTGCTATGCCTATAAGCGTGAGATACGGGATATTCTTAACAATGAATATCGTCCGAGCTGCACTATGTTTCTGGATTCGTTTTCAGACAAAGCAGTAGGCGAGGATACCTATGTGGCATTGGCGGAAACACAGGCTGCGCTGGATCGTATTGCAGCAGTAGAGGTACCGAATCCTGACATGGAATCCGAGATAGATAAGCTCGTGGCAGAGGAGAAGATGTTTATATCCGATCTCTGCAGGTGCTGTGAGCTTGCGTATTCCGGCAGACAGTTCACCGCTGCTGAAAATGAGTGGCTCGAACAGTTTACTGTAATGATGCGTGAAGAGAATAAGCTCCATGGCTTTTACAGAGATATAAATATGCTTCTTAACAGCTGAGAATATGGGTGGTAATATGAAGAGATTCATCACTGTGGCGCTCTTGACCGCAATTTTGTTTGTCACCGGTTGCTCTGCAGAACCGATGCAGCCTGTGGATTATGCCCAGGCCGTGATGGATAATGCGCAGGATTATTTCGATATAGTAGATAGTCTTACTGTATCGGCAAATGAGGCTCTTGAGAGATCCGAATACAGAACTCAGAGGAAAGAAGCGGAAGCGATCCTGAAAACGGTGGAAAGGCTTACTCCACCCGAAGAATATTCCGAGCTGCATGATAAGCTGTGCAGTGGCATTGAAAAAGAGCGGGAGTGGTTGGCGCTTGTTGAGGATCTCCGTTATTCCGCAAATGGAAAGGAATCAGAGCTTGCTGCGGAAATAAATGAGCTGGTGAGCGATCCCGTGTTCCCGGCAACTGTGCTTGAGATAGCTAAAGCTGTGGATAATGATACCGATGGTGCATTTTTGGATTCTTTGAAGTGAGGTACAGTATGAAGAAAACTCTTGCTTTAACTCTCGCATTTGTTATGTTGATGTTAACGGGCTGTGGTAAGGAAAATGTCGCAGTCGGTATTATTGGCGGTGCGGATGGCCCGACAGCGGTAGTTATCGGAGAGCAGGCCGAGCCTTGGGAATACGATATGTATGCCGATGAGCTTATATACAATTATAACCTGTATGTCGCTGCTCGTGAAGAATTTGACGCAGAATATTACAACGGCGATGCCAACGGCACCATTGCGGCAAGTGATAGCTGCATTGCAGCGCTGGAGGGACTTGTCGAAGCGGTGCCTCCTGCTGCGATCGCACAGTATCATGAGGATGTTGTACGAGCCGCAGAGTATGAAAAGGAGTTTTTCAACTCAGCAAAAAAGATTGCTGAATATTCAAAGCGTGCCAACAGCCTTACAGCGGAGGAAAATGCAGAGGCCGAGCGTATCGGTGCTGTTATAACAGAATATTACGAACAGCCTGAATTTTCGCTGAACGATGCATGGGTTGCGGCATTTGATGCGGCTATGAATTACTGATATAGTCAATATTGTAACGGCTAAAGATACCTATAGAGCATTTCTTGAAATGTTGAGCTTACGGAGGTTTTATGAAAAAGACTCTCTCGGCAATCCTGTTGATCGTTATGGTGCTGTTATTCGCAGGCTGCGGCAAGGAAAATGAAGCCATAAGTGTTGTAGGCGGTGCCGATGGCCCGACTGCCGCAGTGGTTGCGGGGCAGGCTGAAGCATGGGAATATGAACTCTATATTGACGAGATCGATTATTCTATGGAAAAGTATTTATCAGCCTATCACTCGGCAAGATACGCTTTGGCATATCAGGATATAACAGCTGCAAAAGAACATCTTGATAGCGAGATCGAAGCTCTTGGTGAACTGGAAAAAACGGTTAGTCCGTCTGATCTTGAAGAACTTCACAGTAAATTCCTTTATGCTGTCGGACTTGTAAAAGAAAACGAAGAATGTTATAGGGATTATCTCGGTTATACCGAGAAAGGCGATTACAATTCTCCTGAAGTTGAGGCTCTGATCGCTGAGCTTGACGCTATCAAGAAAAAAATCAACGAAAGCGAACACATAAGTACGGCGTGGTTCAACGTCCAGAGTGCGGCGTGCTCCCGTCTGCCGAACGGCGAATATATGTCCTATTCTTCAAGGCTGGAATATGTATGGGATGGCTATGTCTTGTACGGAGATCTGATTGCAGGAGTTTTCTTTGACGGTGCTTCGGGCGATCTTCAGTCTCTTGCCGATAGTTGTTTATCGGCATTGTCTTCGATCGAAGATATGGAAGTGCCGGAACAGATGAAGTCGTATCATAACGATATATTGGAAGCGATCCCGATGGAGCGTGATTTCTGTCAGGCGATAGTGGATATATCGGAAACTTATAACGAGCATTCGGGACTGAAAGCTGAAGATATGCCTGCAGATGCACAGCGGAAGATACAGGAATGTCAGAAAACGATTGATACTTATTATAGTGAAGATAACATCGAATGGGATGCATTGTATAACGCAGTGTGTGCCGCCATTGACGTTGCAAATGAACAAGCGGGGCAATAAGATCAGTACTATGTCCCATAAGCCGCAAGTTGTGGCATCTGAAGCGTACGTCAATTACTGATACAGTCAATATTGTCCCCACAAGCCATGTGGGGCGTGAAAGGAAATATAAAAACTATGTTAAACACAGAAAAGACACTTGACAAAATCGTTGCGCTCTGCAAGGGCAGAGGCTTCGTTTATCCCGGAAGTGAGATCTATGGCGGTCTCGCAAACACTTGGGATTACGGACCTCTCGGTGCAGTGCTGAAGGACAACCTGAAGAACGCATGGAAGAAGAAGTTCATTCAGGAAAACAAGTACAACGTTGGTCTGGATTCCGCTATTCTGATGAATCCCCAGACATGGGTTGCGTCCGGTCACGTGGGCGGCTTCTCCGATCCTCTGATGGATTGCAAGGATTGTAAGACACGTCACAGAGCAGACAAGCTGATCGAGGATTTCGGTCAGGATTGCAACGGCTGGGATAACGCACAGATGCTCGACTTCATCAAGGAGAAGGAGATCTGCTGCCCCAACTGCGGAAGCAAGAACTTCACCGATATCCGTCAGTTCAACCTGATGTTCAAGACCTTCCAGGGCGTTACAGAGGACAGCAAGAATGAGATCTATCTCCGTCCCGAGACCGCTCAGGGTATCTTTGTAAACTTCGCAAACATCCAGAGAACAAGCCGTAAAAAGGTTCCTTTTGGTGTGGCTCAGGTAGGTAAGTCCTTCCGTAACGAGATCACTCCCGGTCAGTTCATCTTCCGTGTAAGAGAGTTCGAGCAGATGGAGCTGGAGTTCTTCTGCAAGCCCGGTACTGATCTTGAGTGGTTCGAGTACTGGAGAAGCTACTGCAAGAAGTTCCTGCTGGATCTCGGTCTGAAGGAGGAGAATCTCCGCCTGAGAGATCACTCTCCCGAGGAGCTGTGCTTCTATTCCAAGGCTACAACAGACTTTGAGTTCCTGTATCCGTTCGGATGGGGCGAGCTGTGGGGTGTTGCTGACAGAACTGATTACGATCTGACTCAGCACATCAATACCAGCGGCAAGAGCCTTGAGTACTTCGATCCCGAGACAAACGAGAAGTATGTTCCTTACGTTGTTGAGCCCTCTCTCGGTGTTGAGAGACTGTTCCTTGCTGTTGTATGCGATGCATACGACGAGGAGGCTCTCGAGGATGGCACGACCAGAACAGTAATGCACCTGCATCCTGCACTTGCACCTGTTAAGGCTGCTGTTCTGCCTCTGTCCAAGAAGCTGAGCGAGAAGGCCGGCGAGCTTTACGATGAGCTGGCTAAGTACTTCCCTGTAGACTTTGATGACGCAGGTGCTATCGGTAAGCGTTACCGCAGACAGGACGAGATCGGTACACCTTTCTGTGTTACTATCGACTTCGATACTGTTGAGAAGGATAACTGCGTAACAGTTCGTGAGCGTGATACCATGGAGCAGGTTAGAATCCCGATCTCCGAGGTTAGAGCTTACATCGAGGAAAGAATCAGATTCTGATAATGCAGGCTGCCGATAAAGCACCATCTGCGACGTCTCTCCACACAACGACAGGCACAAAGCCTAGTCGTTGTGTGGGTTCCTAGCATCTGGCACTTTCTCGTTCGCCTGTGAAATTGTATTTTGACAGATTGGGATCCGCTTTCGTGAGAGAGCGGATCTTTTTGTTGCTTTTTTATTGGTTTGGTGGTAAAATGAAAGTATCAGACAGATGGAGGGCAGTCAGATGAAAGAAAAATCCGCACGGATAATTTCAGTTGTGATAATGGCGGTGTTTATGCTAGGGGTATGCGTACTGACGACACTGGTGAATAACAGGGCAGAGGGCGCGTGGTATCTTTATGCGGTAACAGCGGCGTATACGCTTATCTTTGTTGCAGCGGTAATTTATATCATAATGTTTTTTGTGGGATTGAAAAAGACTGACAGCTGGGCATATATCATATTCTATTGTATTAGTATTCCTGTGTTTTTGTTCGGGACGAATGCAACAAAATATTATAAGGATGTTTTCAGCGGTAGTGTCGTCTGTACCACCGATGTGTATAAGGTGCCAGTGACGGAGAGATATGTAGATTTTCCGAATGTGCATTTTTCTTGTGAGGGGAAATATCTTTCCTTGTACATAAGCGAGGAAACATATGCGATATTGGCTGCAAATCCTTATAATGAGAATGAGATTGTTATTGATGAGGCGCTGAATGAAAAGACTCATCCCCATATCAATGTTGTCGAGATAGAGTTCTATCCTAATACTCACATACTTCGTGAGGTCAGGATAATAAATGAATGAAAAATATTCCTCTGAGCGCAACCTTTTCCAATAATGAGCGGTTTTATATACAAAGGCACTTTAGCACACTAACAAGGAGGTCTATGTTATGAAAAGGGCATTATCATTTTCGATGGCGGCGCTGATGGCGCTTTCAAGCTCTGTATGCGTTTATGCGGAGGGCAGGGATGAGGCGGAGCTGCGCACCATGCTTTCCCGAGTAAAGAGCAGGATAGAGGTTCCTGCAGAGCTGGAGGAGTTTGATTACAGGGTATCTACATACTCCCCAAAAGAGGAGTATACCTTTACATGGAGCACGCCCGACGATGCTGAAAAGTATGAGGCTATCTCCTGTACTATCTGCAGCACCGTTATAACGAATTACAGCTACACCAATTCAGATTACTACAGCTATACAGGCAGAGATATTTCGCTTGCAGAGCTTTCAGCAGATGAGCTTTACAGCAAGGCTGTGAAGGCAGTGAAGATGCTCAATCCGTCTGTTGCAGGCAGCATTGAGATCGACAAGGATAGCCTTTCTGTTGGGCTTTCGGGAAACAGGGCAACATTCAGACTTGTCCGCACAAAGAATGATATCCCTGTGGACAATGACGGCGGACGCATCGTGCTGGATAAGGATACGGGCGAGCTTATCTCGTTCAATATCAGCTGGCATCCGAATGCGGCTTTCCGTTCCCCTGAAAAGATCATTTCCGAGGAAAAGGCGAAGGATGCTTATGCGGATATGATCGCAATCTATCCCGAATATGAGATATATTTTGACGGCGATAACAAGGCATATACCTCGAGAATAGTATATCGTCAGGCGGACTATGGCGAGATCAATGCGTTCAACGGCAGAAAGAGCAATTTCGTTACGGACGGTTATTTCGGCGACAACGATATTGTGACTGAAGATGCAGTGGAAGAGGAGGCAGGCGCTGCCGATAAGAATATGAGCTTCACTGAAGCGGAGCTGAAGGAGCTTAATAAGGATCTTCCTTACGCCACAGAAGCTGATATCATTAAGCTGATGAAGTCTGATGAATACATGAGCTATAACGATGGCATGGTACTCGATTACTCCCGTCTTTACAAGACTGAGTATAATGAAAACGAAACTTATGTATACACTGCGAATTTCAGCGCAGAGCAGACAAATGAAAAGGCATTCTATGAGGAGTATGATGAGGAAGTAATCTGGGAGGACAGTTACTTCTATGAGAGCGTCGGTATCTCGGTCAATGCTGAAACGGGCGAGATCATCAGCTACAGCTATTACAATTCCGACATGGACAGAAGCGATACCTTTGATGAGGCAAAAACAAAAGCGAAGGCAGAGGCTGTCGCAGAGAAGTACGCAGGCGAGAGATTTGATGAATATACCTTTGATTCAGGCGATGTAAGCAAGTATACCGATAAACAGAATAACACCACCTATTACGGCAGCTGGTACGGCTGGGACAGAGAGGTGAATGGTCTGGATGTCCGTGGTGACTATATAAATGTCGGCTTTAATGCATTTGGCGTGCTGACTGAATATAGCATCAATTATTCCGATGTGGAGTTTGCTTCCCCCGATGATATCCTTTCTGAGGATGAGATCATGGATATATTCTGGCAGGATAACGAGCTTGAGCTGTACTATCTTGCAAGAGTACACGAGAAGATCACAAAGACTGTGCTGGTGTATGGAACTGACGGCACGGTATATCGTGACGCATTTACAGGCGAGCCTGTATATAACTGGGACTATTCAGTGCAGAGCAATGTTGAAGCTATCAAGGACAAGGCGCTGAGAGAAAAGGCTGAGATCCTCGAGATGCACGGCATTGCAGTTACAAATGGCATGGAAAAGGTTAGTGACGGTGTAAAGACCGACGCTTATGCAGACATCCTTAACCGTATCTGCGCTATGGGACTGTACGGACAGTTTGATATACTCCCTCTGAGCAGCGGCAAGTATGATGCAGAGGCTGATATTACAGTCGGTGATGCTATGGTAATGCTGACATCGGCGGAGTGTGGCACGGCTGTTCCGTCTCTCAGCGGAATATTCAAGTCCCCCTACACTGATGTGAAGGAGAATGACAAGAACATCGGCTACTACGCTATTGCTCATGCGCTGCTGGAGTCCGATGATACAGTTCTTGATGCAAGCGAGAAATTCACATATTCCGATATGATAGATATGATATATGATTATCTTGCTGACTAAGTTCAGCTATGATATACTCTCCTAAGAGCTTTCCCCCGATATCCGTAAGGGTATCGGGGGATCTTTCTGTTTTTGGGCGAATATGAGGTTACAGAGGGGTTACAATTGGTTTCAATATGATTACAGTATTCTGATAAATATTGACAGTGACGTTAGATAATGATAATATTATATCAGAAGCTACAAAAGGGGGGATTTTCAATGCAAAAGCGATTTTTATGCTCCGTGTTTTGCGTGATGCTATGTCAGGTGGTGGGATGCAGTAGTTTGGTTGAGTCCGATGGCGGACAGGTCATATTGCCCGAAACAACGGAAATGGTTACGGAGGAAACTGAAAGTATTGAAATGGTTGCTACAACGGCGGCGAGCATTTCGGTTATGGTAACGGAGAGCGCTGCTGTAGTCGATGCAGAGAGTGTCGAGATCACTGAAGGGCCGGTCGATACTGTTGAGACTGATGAGGATTCGGATGAAGCACTGACTGAGCAGCCGGGTGGCAATGTGGCACTGTCGGGGCGTGCAGAGCTTGTGGAGATATCGCCTGATAATGTGTTTGTTGATTACCGTTTTGTGAACGGCTATGAGGGGACATATGTTCCAGAGGAATGCGGTGATGGACTTGGAGCGGCTGTGTTGGCTTTTAAGCAGACGGATGAATATCTTAATGCTGCGGCAGCGCTAAGCAGCGGCAAGCCGTTGATCGGAGCAGATACTCAAAGATACGATGACCCAAATGTAGTAAATGAGTATGTGCATGATTTTTACGAGGAAGTAGAGGGTGGAGAGTATAATCCGATATTCCACTGTGCATATATTGATGATTTCGATAATGACGGCAGGGAAGAACAGTTCATTCTGCTGAAATTCCCATATTGCGGTGATTACGACAGGAATGATAATGAGCATACCATATGGTGCAGATACTATCTTGTTTTTTCGGATGCAGCTGGAAATGCAGAGCTGCTGGATAGCTTCTGGAATATATACGATATAACACTGTTGGATTATGGAACGGATAAGCAGCTTTTGTTCAATGCAGTGGCAATAATCGGTGCGGATATGCATAAGCCTTTATACGGTGTAGTCGATGGAAAGGCGGTCTGTCTGTATAATATCCGTGGCAGCTACGAAAAATGGGAGTGTTTTCTGTCCACATACGGCTACCAGGGCTCTGGAGATCTCATGTACTTTGATACCTCAGCGAAGGAATATCGCTCAATTACAGGCATTATTCTGGACAAAAATGCCATAGATTCAATGGATAAAACGGATACCATTCCGTATGAGCCTGATGAATATATGGAAGTTACACTTGTGGGTGGGAAGTATTATTGCTTTTGTCTCGGAGCAATGGATTATGGCATTGTGATGATGTATGAGAACGGTAAGTTTCTTCCTGTAGAGGATAAGCTCATCAGGACGGCAAATCTCAACACAAAGGCGGTGCTGATCGATGATATCGACAAGGCGATTGAAGAGATGATACAACCTGAGCAGGCGACTGGAGTTTTCGGAGAAGAAATAATACTGCAATAAACAGAAATACCGCCGTGCGTGCAGCTGATTGGCTTTGGCATGGCGGCATTTTTTTCAATCTTTTTTGAGATAGAACGCAGTGACCGTGCGTTCCTCGCCCGAAACGTGGTCGTAGCCTTTGAGGACTATGCCGTCATGGGACATCAGCTCGCCTGCGGAAAGCTCGTCCAGTGTGCAGGCGAAAACGCTGTCGCCTGAGCAGACGATGTGCATTTTGTCTCCGATAATGTTCAGGGCGCCGTCAGTGCCGAGTCGTATTTCTTTATATGTATCGGGATCACGCATGGAGGCGTATTGTATGCGTTTATAGTTCAGCGCAAGGATGGATTCCAGAGGCATGCTGTCCTTGTGTTTTTTCTTTTTCTTTCCAAAACCGAACATGGTGTTCTCCTTTCCGAGGGCAGCTGCATTACAGCAGTTTATCCAGTTCTTTCGATAACTTCGCTTTCATTTCCTCTAATTCAGTGGCTGAAGGTCTGTTATCATCGCTATACATCTTTTCCATAGGATACCACCACACAGGGCCTTTTCCGTTGTTGCCGTAGTTTTCGATATCTCCGCTCTTTCTCGGAAACAGATGCCAGTGAACATGTGTGTCGCCGTTGCCTAATAACTCATAATTCATTTTTTCTGCACCAAAAGCATTTGATACCGCTTCCGCTACGATAGACATTTCCTCTAAGAACTTCATCTTGTATGTGTGGTCGAGTTGAAACAATTCGGTCTTATGCTTTTTGCAAAGGAATATGGTGTAGCCTTTGAAGTGCTGATTGTCACCGAGTACGATGTATCCCGTTTCCAGTTCCTTTACGAAATAAGGATTAGTTCCATCCTTTATCATATTGATTCTATCGCAAATAAAACACATTTTATCCTCCGAAAAATACAATTTATCTTACTATAAATTATATCAGTCAAATATCTAAAAGTCAACACAAAAGCCGCTCGTTTGGGAGCGGCTTATCTGTGCTATTAGTCTTCGCCGAGCTTCAGCGCCTTGTTGATGTTTATCTTGCGGATGATACCGCCGAGTATCGCAAAGCCGCCCAGCAGCATTATCGTTATGAGAATGTACATCTTTATGTAGTCGCCGCCCTCGCCCTGAACGATAAATGGAGGGGTCTGATTATTGGCGTCGTACATTGTGCGGAACAGCGGGATGAACAGATCACTCGCCACGCCGCCGAGAACAAAGCCAGCTGCAATGGATGCCACACTAACCAGAAGCTGCTCATAGCCGAGTGTCGCAATGATTTCTTTAAATGTAACGCCCATCGCTCTCAGCACGCCGAACTGCAGTGTTCGGGAGCGTATCGAGATTATCCAGTAGATCAGGAAGCCGATTACCGTCATAAGCATGATAACTACGAAACCGAGGGTCAGTGCGCCGTTCATGCCCTGAAGCTCGGGATCGGTCTTTTCTTCGATCAGCAGCTGTGAGCTGTCGGTGATCTTCTGAAGCTTGATGTTCTTTGCGTTGATGTCTTCGTAGAGCTGCTCGCTGGTGGCACCGTCTGCGAGATCGAGCCATATCTGATACGGCTGGAATTCCACCAGCTTGCGGATATAGTTATAATTGCAGACGATAAAATCCTTTGTAGCGGTTTCGCCTGTACGCTCATTCAGAACGACTGTTTCGGAGGGGTTGAGGCTGGGCCAGTAATCCACGAAAGCCAGAACAGTAAGACGAACTGTTTCGTTTCCGCTCCATTTTACGGAGATAGTATCGCCGAGCTGCACGCCCTTTTCTTCCCACGAGCGGGACAGCAGTGCGCCGGATTTGCATTCCACAAGAGCGCTGCAGTAGTTCCACCAGTGAACGGGAAGCAGATCGTCCCTGAACCATGCGGTCTGAGAGAATTTGCCAGGCTCTATGCACATCAGGGTGCTGTCACCGTCATTCTTGATGTTGCCAATGGCGGTTGTAGCATCCACCTTCAGTACCTTTGTGGCATGCTCTACGCCGCTGAGGTTTTCGTAGAGGGAGAAGTCGGGTTCCACATAGCTGGTCTCATCCTCTACGGATTCAAGACGCCAAAATGCATCCAGAACGACATCTGTACCTGTGTTGTAGTATATTCTGTCCGACTTGCTGTTGTTGATGGCTCTCGCAGTGTTTGCGGAGAATATGCCGAGACCGAACGTGATAACAAGGAACAGCATAAGGAAGCGTTCTCTGCCGCCCTGCGAGCGGGCAACGGAGGTTATCGCAACATACTGCGCAACGCTCCAGAAGCGGTTGCCTATGTGGTAAATGAGCTTCAGAACATGGGGGTATATTCTGATGAACAGCAGTCCGCCGCCCATGATGAACATGGTGGAGAAGATGAAATAAAGGGGATTGATTCCGCCGTCAGATATGAATGTGCCTTCCTCAAACTGAGTTGTGAGCTTCTTTGTGGCAATATAGTACCATACAAGCGATCCACCGAGAAGAAGCACGTCTATAAATGCCTTTTCCCATGTTGCCATTTTCACGACTTTGGCTTTGCTCTGCTTATATTTTACGATAGAAAGCTTGGAGGCGGGGATAATGGGCAGCATAGTGGTTACAAAGAATATCACTATAGCTATCAGTGCATATATGACAGCATCCAGGCTGAGCTTTGCTGCAAGACCTGTTCTGTTTACGAATTCAAGGAAGCCGTTGGAGACACCGAGGAAGCTGCAAAGGCACAGTCCGATGAAAGGTGCGAATATCAGCGTCACAAGACCAAGCACGCCTGCTTCCATTGCATATATACCGAATATCTGCTTTGAGGATGCGCCACGGCTCTTGAATACTGCGATCTCGTTCTTTTCCTGTTCCACGTTCAGCTGGGATACCATGAACAGGTAGAATGCCAGCATAACTATAGTGGGTATCTGCAGTATCCAGAGCATGGATTTGAGGTTATCGGCACGCACGGCGTATTCAGTCAGGATATCGTAGATGCCCATCGAGAAGCTGAAGCCGTAGGCGGGGTAAAGCTCGAAATCCTGTGCTATCTGTTCTGTAACACTACCGAGCGAGTTAAGATCCATTTCCTGATAATCAAAGGATAAGCGGGAGGTTATCTCGGAAAGTGTGGTAACGCCTGTGGTGAGATAATCGCCAACAAATGTGTCGTAATCCATGATGAGGGCGTTCAGATAGTCCTCCATGGTCTCCGACCAGTAGCTGTCGTTTTCGCTGGACTGTTCGAACACTCCCACGACGGTGACAGTAAGCGGCTCGGTCTTATTGAAGAAGCTGTTCTGGATGTTATATGTTTCACCGCAGACTATATCCATAATCTTCAGGCATTCTTCGTTGCATATTACTTCGTAGCTGCCGTCAGCTGCTCTGCCGGGTTCGTACATTCTGCCTTCGATTATGGTTATATGCTCTTCAACGTTATCCATTGCCATCATTTTTACTCTGAGGTTGGATGAGCCGAGAAGATAAACGTAATTATCAAGCAGTATAGTCTTGTTGTTGGCACGGGGCATATCTATCGCTGATGTGCGCTGCTCAACAAGTGTGGTGAGATTTTCAAGTGTAGAAAGTCGCTCGTCCTGTGAGGCCTTCATCTGCATGGTGGTGGAGACTACATACGATCCCGGATAAAGTCCCGTCGCCTCCTGATAAGCCTGCATGTCCTTGATGAGGATACGCTGCAGGGATGCATCCATGTATATCGGCACGGTACTCATCATACCTGCCGCAAGCAAAAATCCTATGAAAAGGCACAGTACCATCCATTTGGTGTTGCGCATTTTCCTTAAAAGAAGTGTTAACAAACCATACCTCCGATTATATGTTTATGAAAATATCAGAAGAGTATCAGCGAACTACTACTCTGTCGCCTTCTTTGAGTCCTGTGAGTATTTCGGCTTCTGTAGCGTTCTGTATGCCCACAGTCACATCGATTTCTTTCTTGTTGTCGTTTTCGTCGAGGATGGTAACATATGTGCGGTCGCCATCGGTCTTGATGAGGTTCTTGGAGATGACGATAGCATTTTCGTGTACCTCATATATAGCGGCAATATCGGCAAGCTTGCCGATGGTGAGATAGCTGGGGATCTCGCCTGTAAATTCACAGAAGATCGAGTCGGTGTTGGAAGAAAGCTCCTCGTACTGATCGTAGATGCCTTCGATCATATCGGTCGGGGTTTTGGATACATAACCCTTGTACTCCATGCCATCTACCGTGATGGTGACTTCCTGATTGAGTGGGAACGCTCTGAGAGTGGAAGAAGTGTACTTCACAAACAGCTTAGTGGGGTCGGCTATTTTTATAATAGTCTTATATGCGGTCACGGTATCTCCGGGCTTCATATCCTGAATGAAACAGACCTGGCCGTCCATGCCTGCGTACAGGTGGGAGTATGCCATCTGGCGCTCGTACTCGGTGAGGGTGTTCTGCTCCATCTCGTAGTCAAGCTTATCAGTCGCACTGCCTGTGGAGAGATATTTCAGGCGTGCCTTTTCCACGATGAGCTTTTGCTGCTCATAAAGATAATCGAGGTTGCCTGTGTCGATCTCTGCGATAAGATCGCCCTCCTTGACGAAATCACCGACATTGACATAGATCTTCTTGAGTATTCCGCCGCCTTCGAGGAATCCACAGTTGAAGTCCACCTTACTGGTAATGTAGCCTGATGCCAGAGTCTGGCTTGCGATATCCTTTACCTTTGCGGTGTAGGTGGAGTAGGCAACATCCTCGATAGGAACGGTGGGCGGTTCGAGAAGCTCCTCCTCGGCAGGGAAGAAGTAGCAGCTAGTCATCGACAGGCTGGCAGTTATTGCTGCTAATATACAAATCAGTCTTTTTTTCATAGTTTTATACCTCGCTGAAATGGATTACATATTTATACAATTATAATAATAGCACGAAGTTTGATAAAACACTAGATGAAAATCAAAAAATCGTGACAATAAATAAAAACGCACAATAAGTTTGTGCGTTTTTACTAGCTTTAGTTAATTGGCATAATTTCTGTATCAATCAGAAAGCGGCTTGATCTGCTTTTTATAGGTACGTGTCATGATGATGACTGACAGCACTGCTGCGACAAATTCTGCGGCAGGATAGCTGAAATATACTGCTTCAGGTCCGACTATATAAAGAAGAGCAATGAATATGGGGAGCAGCACTATCGCCTGACGGATAGCCGAAATAAGAAGGCTGGAGAATCCTTTGCCCAGTGCCTGGAAGGTACCGCTGCATACGATCGCCACACCAGAGAAGACAAAGCTTATGGAGATGATGCGGAAGGCTTCGCAGCCTGCTTTCAGTGTTTCTTCGGTAGGATTGAACATACCGAGGAGAAGTTCGGGTATCGTCCAGAACATCAGGGTGCCGAGCGCCATGACGGTGAGGGCGAACACAAAGGATATACGAAGCGTTTCGGCAATTCTTTTTCGGCTACGCGCACCGTAATTGTAAGCGATTATGGGGATGATTCCGTTGTTCAGACCGAATATCGGCATGAAAACAAAGCTCTGGATCTTGAAATAAACGCCGAATATCCAGACGGAAAGCTCCGATACAGGCATGAGCAGGGAGTTTATAACGGTAAGAATGACAGAATTCAGCGCCTGCATTATTATAGAGGGGAAGCCAACCTGATATATGGTAAGGATCATGCGTCCGTTGGGTATCATCTGCTTCAGGGAGATCTTGAATTCTTTCGTTTTGCGGATAACAATGAAGATTCCGAGGATGGCAGCGACGGTCTGTCCACAAACAGTGGCTATGGCAGCTCCTGCAACGCCCATTGCAGGGAAGCCGAGATAGCCGAATATCAGGATAGGGTCCATTATTATATTGGTAACTGCGCCGATGATCTGCAGGATCATGCTCCATGTGGCGTTTCCCGTACCCTGAAGTATTCTTTCGGTGTTTATCTGTATGAATACTCCGAGAGAAGCACAGCAACATATCTTTAAATAGGCACTGCCCATTTCGCAGATTTCGGTGTTGTCAGTAGTTGCAACGAAAAATGGTTCTGCAAAGAATAAACCGAATATAAAGAATAATAAAGCTCCGCAGGCGGCAAGGAAGAATCCCTGATTTGCTGCTGTACCTGCGTCCTTGAAGTTTTTCTCGCCGAGTTTTCGGGACATCAGGCTGCTCATACCGACTCCTGTGCCAACCGCAACAGCGATTATCAGCATTTGAATGGGGAAGGCTAGCGAAACAGCTTTAGTTGCATTTTCGTTGATCTGGGCAACGAAAATGCTGTCTACTATATTATAGAGAGCTTGTACAAGGTTGGATACGATAAGAGGTAATGCCATTGACACGACAAGTTTTTTAACCGGCATGGTGCCGAGTTTGTTTTCCTTAGCAGTTGAGTTGTTCAATTCTACACATCCTTTATATATTATCTGCGTGATATAGTTTATCACAATACGAAGATAATGTCAATGGAAAGCGCAGTGGAAAGCCATTTGTTGACATTTGGTTGTGCAAGCTGCTCATAAAGGGTGTTGAAAAAACAGTGGAGTGTTACCATTTTGCACAGAGTTGCAAAATTTGTCGAAAAAACGCTTGACAAAATGTTTTGACGGTGGTATAATACAAAAGCTGTCTGACGACACGGAACAGAAAACTCCGAAAAAACTTTTTTTGAAAAATTTCAAAAAAAGGGGTTGACAAAGAGATCTGGATGTGATATAATAGACAGGCTGCTGAAAAGCAGAGATCACCTCGAAAGAGAGTCGAGAAAAAGTTCAAAAAAATTTGAAAAAGTACTTGACAAACCGAAAACGATGTGATATAATTAAAAAGCTGTCACGCCGAAAGGCACAGCGACAAGCTCCTTGAAAATTGAACAGTAAGAATG
>JAZSGG010000056.1:0-9438 GCA_045532595.1 Oscillospiraceae bacterium
GAAAAAATGGTGGCAAGATCTGCTGCATCAAGATGATAAAATACACTCCTCAAAGGCTGCCCCAGCACTAGCGGCAGCCTTTCCTGTTGTAAAAAAAGCCGAAGATTTTCAATTAATCTCCGGCTTTTTATGATATATGGCGAAATTTGTTATTATGCAATTTTTGCCTTATCAATCTATTGCAAACTCCGCAAAAAAAGTATATAATAGTATTTGTATAGATAGATTTCTCACCATCATTGATCGACAGGTATGATATAAATGAAAAAAGCACTAAAATGGCTCGGGCATTATTTCAGGAAGCTTGATAAGCTCCTGCTGCTGATATGCGCATCGATTACCGTATTCGATATCGTGATCGTCTATTCGCTATATAAGAATAACGAAATTGCCATCGGCGATGTCAACACTCAGGTATTCGCCGCTGTGATCGGATTTTTCGCCGCAGTATTCATCGGCATGATCGACTATCGTATAATGGCAAAATACTGGTTTCTGTATGCTCCTGTGGCTGTGATACTGCAATTGCTGCTGTTCACGCCGCTCGGTGTAAGGCGTGACGACGACCTTGCCTGGCTGAATCTCGGATTTATGACCATTCAGCCTGTAGAAATACTGAAGATAGCCTATATCCTGACACTTGCTGCTCATATAAACAAGCTGGGCGATAAGCTGAACAGCTTCCCAAGATTCGTTCTGCTGTGTATACACGGCTTTGCACCGTTCCTGCTTGTACTGTTTCAGGGTGACGCAGGCTCGGCACTGGTACTGCTGTTCATCTTCATCTGCATGCTGTTCGCTGCAGGTATCTCATGGAAATACATCACCGCCGCTGCGGTTGCTGCGCCTGCCGCACTATATGTGGGCTGGAACTACATCATGGCAGATCATCACCGCCAGCGCTTCACGATTCTGTTCGATGAATCCATGCAGGAAGCAGAAAAGCTCGGTATATATATGCAGCAATACCGTGCAAAGCTTGCTATGGGCAGCGGACAGCTGAAAGGCCTCGGCTTTGAATCGGATCACTTCACATACGTTCCTGAAATCTACAACGACTTCATTTTTTCCTATATTGGCATGACGCTCGGCTTCATCGGCTGCATGGCCGTGGTTATCGCATTTGCGGTGCTGAGCCTGAAGCTGCTCTCCAGTGCAAGCGCTGCGCAGGATATGCTGGGAAAAATGATCTGCATCGGCGTTTTTGGAATGATGACTTTCCACTGGATAATCAACATCGGCGTTGTCATCTCGCTGATACCCGTTATCGGCATCACGCTCCCGTTCCTCAGTACGGGCGGCACATCAATGATAATGATGTATGTTGCAATAGGGCCTGTGCTGAGTATTCCCACGCACAAGGAAAAGAAAAAGCACATGTTCTACGAAGAAAAGGACTAAAGGGATATTCTCCCACGAAATATAACATACAACAAGAAAGGATTCACATCATGAAACCTATCATCTCCACCTTAAAGGACATCTACCCCGACAGCCAGCTTGCTGCCCAGAAGCAGCGCTATGAAAAGGCTACAGCAAGCTTCAGAGAATACTTTTCCGCTGAGGGCGAGGTAAGCTACTTCTCTGCCCCCGGCAGAACAGAGATCTGCGGTAACCACACAGACCACAACTGCGGCAAGGTATTTGCAGCCAGCGTAAACCTCGATATCATCGCTGTTGCACAGCCTACCGACGATAACAAGATCACCATCAAGTCTGAAGGCTTCCCCGAGGACTGCATCTCCCTCGACGAGCTTGATGTTGTTGAATCCGAGAAGAACACCTCCGCATCCCTTATCAGAGGCGTTGCGGCAAAGTTCAATCAGGAGGGTCACAAGATCGGCGGCTTCCGCTGCTACACCACCTCCGATGTTATGAAGGGCAGCGGACTTTCCTCCTCTGCGGCTTTCGAGGTACTGGTAGGTACTGTTCTCTCCCATATGTACAACAACGGCGGCATCAGCCCTGTGAAGATCGCTCAGATCTCCCAGTACGCAGAGAACGTATACTTCGGCAAGCCCTCGGGTCTGATGGATCAGATGGCAAGCTCCGTGGGCGGCTTCATCGCAATTGATTTCAAGGACACATCCTCCCCTATCATCGAGTCCGTTCCCGCTGATTTCGAGAAATTCGGACACGCTCTGTGCATCGTTGACGCAAAGGGCGATCATGCAGACCTCACTCACGAGTATGCGTCCATCCCCACTGAGATGAAGGCTATCGCAGAGTATTTCGGCTGCAAGCATCTGCGTGAGATCGCAAAGGCTGACATCATGCTGAACATCAACCTGCTGCGTGGCAAGTTCGGCGACAGAGCAGTTCTCCGTGCTATCCACTTCTACGATGAGAACGAGCGTGTAGGAAAGCTCGTTCACGCACTGAAGCAGGGCAATTTTGACGACTTCCTCGGCAGTGTAAAAGAGAGCGGCGACAGCTCCTTCAAATATCTGCAGAACATCTACGCAAACAGCGATGTTCCCCACCAGTGCCTCAGCATTGCGCTGAATGTGGCCGAGAACTCCCTGCACCGCAAGGGTGCGTGCCGTGTTCACGGCGGCGGCTTTGCAGGAACTATCCAGGCATTTGTTCCGTTGGATGAGCTGCAGCAGTTCAAGATGAACATCGAAAAGGTATTCGGCGCAGGCTCCTGCCATGTTCTTTCCGTAAGACCTGTAGGCGGAACAGCAGTAGTTCTGGATTGATGGATATACGATACACCGAGGAACGCAGCTTCACAGCAAAGCAGCTGGAGGAGCTGTTTCTCTCCGTAGGATGGGAATCGGGCAGGTATCCCGAAAGGCTGCTGAAAGCCCTCAACACCTGTGAGACCGTCATCACCGCATGGGATTGTGACAGGCTTGTCGGTCTGATAAACGCCATTGATGACGGCGGCATGACAGCCTATGTGCATTATCTTCTCGTACATCCCGACTATCAGGGTCAGCATATCGGAAAAACGCTGACCGAAATGACAAAAGAAAAATACAGTGATTATCTGTACTTCTTCCTTGTGGCAGAACACAAGCCTCTTGTGGAATTTTACAAAAAGCTCGGCTTCACCGCCATGGAAGACAGAACGATAATGGCAATATCCAACTCATAAAAACAAGGGCGGATATCATATCCGCCCCTGCAATAAATTATTCTGTTACTTCGTATTCGGACATCTGCTTGATGTTCAGCTTATCCACCAGTGCATCAACGAGGATTCCGTTTTCGGTGTACTCCTCGGAGAATATCTTTCCGTTCTCACGGATGACCGCTGTAAGTCCTCCCTTTGCATAGGGAAGCAGCAGCTTCATGCGCTTTGCAGTTTCAGGGAGATTCTTTGCGATGACCTCCAGAAGGCGGTCGATTCCCTGTGCTTTGAGAGCGCTTATCTTGACAGTACTGTCATTCTCGGGGATGTTCTCCTCCAGCTTGTCACATTTGTTAAGCACAGTGACCACGGGTATCTCTGCTGCACCTAAATCAGCAAGGGTCTTGAGAGTTACATCGGCTTTCTCCGCCGCTTCGGGATCGGATGCGTCGCAGACATGGATGATGATATCCGCACAGGCAGCTTCTTCAAGCGTGGATTTGAACGCCTCAACAAGATGATGCGGCAGACGCCTGATAAGACCTACCGTATCGACCAGCAGCAGATTTCTTCCGTCAGGAAGCTCGATAGAACGGGATGTGGGATCAAGGGTAGCAAACAGCTTATCCTCTGCAAGCACTCCCGCACCTGTGAGATGATTCAGCAGTGTGGATTTACCTGCGTTGGTGTAACCTACGATGGCACCCACCTGAACGCTGTCCTTCTTGCGGCGGTTTCTTGTGTAACCACGGCGCTCTTCAAGCTCCTTCAGCTCTGCAGAGAGCTTATCGATGCGGCGACGGATGTGACGGCGGTCTGTTTCCAGCTGAGTCTCACCCGGGCCTCTTGTGCCGATACCGCCTCCAAGCCTTGAAAGCGAAGCGCCGATGCCCATAAGTCTCGGCAGACGATATCTCAGCTGCGCAAGCTCTACCTGCAGCTTACCCTCACGGGATACCGCTCTTC
The DNA here is from genome assembly GCA_045532595.1 of Oscillospiraceae bacterium. Lineage (GTDB taxonomy): Bacteria > Bacillota > Clostridia > Oscillospirales > Ruminococcaceae > CAG-115. The sequence continues at coordinate 4,046 of JAZSGG010000056.1, forward strand.
CTGCAAAGATATCAAGGATGAGCATGGTACGGTCGATAACTCGCACATCTGTTGCTTCCTCAATGTTTCTTATCTGGGAGGCTGTAAGCTCGCAATCAAAGATAAGCAGCTCTGCGCCGAGATCCGTGCAAAGCTCCTTCACTTCTTCCAGCTTACCCTCGCCGATAACGGTGGCGCTCTCATAAGCGTCACGCTTCTGGATAACTCTTGCAAGCTCCTCTGCTCCCGCAGTGGAAGCAAGCTCAGCAAGTTCATCCATGGATGCATCACAGTCATAGTCGCCTGTATCGGCGCTGACTAAGATGGCTCTTGTCAATACTTTTTCTTCCATATATACTCCTTTTTGAACAGCCGATTACTGTAACGGAGTGTCGGCATCTTCCCTGCCCTGCGTGAGAATGCAGCGCAGTAAGCCAGTTTTACACACATACAAGTATTATACAGATTTTTCCCCCTCATGTCAAGGGTGACATATAAAAAACGGACACGCTCCGAAAGAAAGGCTGATGGCTTTGAAATTCCGCAGATTTGATGTAATGATAGTGGGTACAGGCATTTCGGGTATCTACGCTGCGCTCAATCTCGATCCCTCCATGAGCATACTGATGCTCTCCAAGAAGGAGCTTACGCTGTGCAACTCTGCACTTGCGCAGGGCGGCGTTGCTGCTGTAATGGATAAGGAGAACGACAACTACGAGCTGCATATTAAGGATACCCTGATAGCAGGACATTATGAGAACAACCTTGATAATGTGCGCATTCTTGTGGAGCAGGGCCCTACTGACGTGCAGAAGCTTCAGGACGTATACGGTGTGGAATTCGACCACAAGGATGACGGTAACATCTCCCTTACGATGGAGGGCGGCCACTCACGCAGGCGTATCGCTCATCACAAGGACTCCACAGGATATGAGATCGAAACGAGCCTCATCGAGCAGGTGCAGAAGCTGAAGAATGTCACCGTTGTAAACAATTCCGTTCTCTGCCGCCTTGAAAGGGAAAACGACATCTTCTTTGCCGATATCCTCTGCGGAGAGCAGCATGAATACTACTGCGCAAACTCTGTGATACTGGCGACAGGCGGCATCGGCAGAGTGTACGATTTCACCACAAACTCCGCCATCGCAACAGGCGACGGCATACAGCTTGCCTACAATCTCGGCGCAGAGATAAAGAATCTCAGCTATGTGCAGTTCCATCCCACAGCTTATGCGGATAAGGAAAACAGAGAATGCTTCTTAGTGTCCGAGGCTGTCCGCGGCGAGGGTGCATATCTCCTCAACTGCAACAAGGAACGCTTTATGCACAAGTATGAGCCTGAGCGCAAGGAGCTTGCCCCCCGTGACGTGGTATCCAAATGCATCATAGAGGAGCAGAAGCTGACAGGCAGCTCGGAATTCTGGCTGGATATCTCCCACAAAGACCCCGAATTCGTCAAGGGACACTTCCCGATGATCTACAACAAGGTGCTGGAAAAGGGCTACGATATGACAATGGGTCCCATCCCGATATATCCCTGCCAGCATTATCTGATGGGCGGCATCAACGTTGACGGCAAGGGCGCCACAAACATCAAGGGTCTGTACGCTGCGGGCGAATGTTCACACACGGGCGTACATGGCAAAAACAGACTTGCCAGCAACTCGCTGCTGGAAGCGCTGGTGTTCTCACGACTTATTGCAGAGGACATCAATCTCAACAAGTGCGTGGGCGGTGCGGAATTTGTCGAATACGCCATGAGCAGCCCTGAGGGCGAACCACTACCCACAGGAATAAAGACTGAGGTGCGCCATATAATGCAGAAGGCTTATTTCATCCACCCGAATTACGAGGAGGCTGAAAAGGGTCTTGCAAGAATAACTGAGCTTAAAAACATGCTCGAACAGGGAAATTACGCAGTTACCGCTGCTTTTGTGGAAACAAAATCGCTGGTAACCGTTGCATACATAATCCTGACAGAAGTCATGGAAAGAAAGGACAAACAACAATGATACTTCTCCCCTTTTACGTTGACGATATCATCAAGACCGCTCTGAACGAGGATATCAACTACATCGACAGCACCGCTGACCTGCTCATTCCCGAGGACAGCATATCCTCCGCTTACTTCGTTGCAAAGGCAAGCGGCGTTGTGGCAGGCCTTGAAGTAGCGCTGAGAGTGTTCACCATACTCGATCCCGATATGAAGATCGAATGCAGCTTCAAGGATGGCGATGAAGTGAAGAACGGCGATATCATCGCTGAATTCACAGGTCACACACGTCTCATGCTTAAGGCTGAGAGAACTGCGCTGAACCTGCTTCAGCACATGAGCGGAATTGCAACATATACAAACAAGTGCGTAAAGCTCGTGGAGGGTACAAACGCATCCATTGCTGATACAAGAAAGACTCTGCCCGGTCTGCGTGCGCTGCAGAAGTACGCTGTTACCGCAGGCGGCGGTCGCAACCACCGTTACAACCTCACCGATGCTGCCATGCTGAAGGATAACCACATCGACGCTTACGGAGGTATCACAGCGGCAGTTACTGCGCTTCGAAAGAAGGCAGGTCACATGCTGCAGATAGAAGTCGAAACACGCAACCTTGACGAGGTTAAGGAAGCTGTAGACTGCGGCGTAAATGTCATCATGCTGGACAACATGGATTGTCCCACAATGGCAGAGGCTGTGAAGCTTGTAAACGGCAGAGCAAAGCTGGAAGCCAGCGGAAACATCACCCTCGACAACATCGCAGAGGTAGCTAAGACTGGCATCGACATCATCTCTCTGGGTGCTCTTACTCACAGCGTTCAGGCGTTTGACATCTCTATGAAATGGCGGAGTTAAAAACGCTGAAAGCGTTTTTAACCCTGCAATCATTCTTTCGTCATCTGAGCGATGACGATTTTGCTTCGCAAAACCAGAATAATTGCCACCGCTTGCACAATTGACAAGCACCAGTGAAGCTATTACGCTTTACAATCATTCGTTCACCGTCGGAGCGACAGTGTTTAAATCCCGCTTCGCAGGATTTAAACCTTGCAATCATTCTTTCGCCATCGGAGCGATGACGATTTTGCTTCGCAAAACCAGAATAATTGCCGTGTGCCTGCTTATAGCTATCGTGGCAGGTTGCTTCGCAAAACCCGAATGATTGCCGTGTGCCTGCTTATAGCTATCGTGGCAGGTTGCTTCGCAAGACCCGAATGATCGCCGTGTGCCTGCTTATAGCTATTGTGGCAGGTTGCTTCGCAAGACCCGAATGATCGCCATGTGCCTGCTTATAGCTATCGTGGCAGATTGCTTCGCAAGACCCGAATAATTGCAAGGTGCTTGCATAAATGACAAGCACATTGCACACATCAAATAATAAACGGAGGACAATATCATGCAGGTAAATTTCCATGAAACTGTTGACGACGAGCTGCTCAAATATGCAGTGATCGTTGCCGTATACAACAAGCGGTTTGTCTACTGCAAGCACAGAGAGCGCACCACCTATGAGATTCCTGGCGGTCACCGTGAAGCCGGCGAGAGCATCGAGGAATGCGCAAGCCGTGAGCTTAAAGAGGAGACAGGTGCAGTGAAATTCAAGCTGGAGCCTGTGTGCGCATACTCCGTTGAAAAGGACGGCGAGGAGCCATCCTACGGCATGCTGTACTTTGCAAAGATCCGTGAAACAGAAGTGGGTCTGCACAGCGAGATAGAGCGTGTATATTTCCTTGATGAGCATCCCGCAAATCAGACATACCCCGATATCCAGCCCCTGCTTGTGGAAGAAGTAAAGCGCAGAGGTCTTATCTAAATAAATATAAATAAAGAACAAAGAAAGAGGGCTATTCCGATGAATAACTCCATGCACTGGGCGAGCGTCTGGGGAAATGCCATCTCCATCGGCGAAAACCGTCCCGAAAGCTACAACAAGAATCTCACTTTCCGTTACCCTATCTATTCACAGTTCGGCGGCGAGGCTGTGCGCCTCACATTCGATAACTACTGTGGCACTGAGGAAGTCTCCTTTGATAAGGTCACCGTATTCATCGATGGAAAATTCTATCCCATCACTTTCAAGGGCAATCGAAAGGTGACAATCCTTGCAGGTGATAATGCTGTTTCAGATGAACTTCCCTGCACCATCCTGCCGCAGACACTGATTATAGTGAGCTTCTATTTTGAGGACTTCACTCAGCTTCGCTCCGCCGTATACACTAGCGGACCGCTTACAGAGGGCGTTTACGCCATCGGAGATCAGACTGAGGTGGATCTTATCCCACAGGACATCGCACGAAGCACAAATATCATCTACTTCCTCAGCAACGTTTCCGTGCTGACAGAGCGCTCCAACCGCACTATTGTGTGCTACGGAGACTCCATCACCGCACAGGACTGGCCTGAGTATCTTACACTCCGCTGCAATCGTGAGGAGAAGCTCAACACTGCCGTTATCAGACGTGCGGCAAGCGGCACGAGAATGCTGCGTGAATACAACTGCATCACATACGAATCCTACGGAATGAAGGGCAGCAAGCGCTTTGAGCATGAGGTTCCTACCGATGGCGCAGATACTGTCATCATCCAGCATGGTATCAACGACATCATCCATCCTGTAGGCACAGAGGTAAATCCGTTCCGTCCTATGAGCGATCTCCCAACTGTTGAAGAGCTTATCGACTGCATGAAGTATTATATCGCACTTGCCCGCAGCTATGGCTACAAGGTGTATGTAGGAACGCTTCTGCCGATAGAGGGCTGGCGCACCTACGCTCCTTTCCGTGAGTATATCCGTGCGGATTTCAACGACTGGATACGCACCACTGATCTTATTGACGGCTGCATTGATTTTGATCTCGCTGTGCGTGATCCTGAGCATCCCGAGAGATTTCTCCCCATCTACGACAGCGGCGACCACCTGCACCCCAGCAAGGCAGGCTACAAGCGCATGGCTGATATCGTGCCAGAAGAGCTGCTGAAATAAACCGTAATAAAGCAAGTCCCTCCCGTATACAATGTACGGGAGGGATAATTTTATGCTATACAACAGTCTGCACCATCTGCTGAACCGCAGTTCATCCTCACGGGCATTCTTTCTTTCGCTGCCTGTGGAAACGCAGATGATACTGCACAAGGAAAATTTCCACATACACACCCAACTGCAGCTGCGCCATAAAGCGGAAATAGTGGAGCAATTGCGCAGGAAAGAGCTGATATAAATCGGAATTTGACGAGCGAAGCTAGTCAAATTCAGTGAGGAGTTAGGAGTGAGGAGTGAGGAATTATTGTGTTCGCTCCGCTCACGGATTTAAAAACGGCTACGCCGTAACGTTGCATGACATTGCGGCGTAGGTGCATTTTAAAAGGGGATCAGTAGCAAACGTAATGGTTTTGCGCAGCAAAATCGCATTCCCATTAGGGG
>JAZSGG010000065.1:0-11945 GCA_045532595.1 Oscillospiraceae bacterium
TGCTGTGCTGGCTGATAAAATATCTTGATATCCCTGCGGATAAGCTGATGTTCACAGGCGCTGCGACCATGCGCGAGCTGTTCTTCATGAGCGCAATGAAGGCAGCGGGTGTTGAGATAATCTACATTTCCTACGGCGACGATAAGGAGTTCAACAGCTTTCCGTACAAGGATGATGTAATCACCACGGACGGCGCTGAGCATACACCTATCGACATCGACTTCGAGAGCATTGATCTCAGCAAGGAAAGCCAGCTCAGCAATATGCGTGCTTCAGCAGAAAAATACGAGGGTACAGTCGTGCGTGACAGCACCACCGCAGCAGGTATCTTCGAGGACTTCATAACCTCTCACAAGAGCCGTGTGCTGAAGCGTGGAGGAGTGTTCTCTGACGGCTGCGAGACTCCTGTGTACTTTGCCGCCCTCATCGGCTATGACGAGGAGGCTGTATACACCAATATGCTGCTGAAGTTCAAGGAGAGCTTCGCAGGTCTCAAAAAGCAGCTTATATTCATCGAAAAAACTCTAGACAACCCCGATGTTGACGAAATGAAAGCACTCGGCAGCATCCCACAGAGCATTAACGACATGACGGACGCTCTCGCCATGCTGATAAAGCTTAACGGCGACCCGATGCGTACCGCACTGGCGCAGGCAAATCTCAAAGAGATGCTGAATGAGCTTTTCGCAGAAAACAGCAACCCCACAGTTGTCAAGAACTATGGTATGAAGCTTGTAACATGGCTTTATCGCTGCACTCAGGGCCGCAAATACGCAGTACAATATGAGGATATCCCTGTGATACTCTATTACGGCGATATCTCGCAGGTGGAGCTTTTCTTCCTGCATTTCATGTCCCGCTGCGGCTTTGATGTCATATACATCACTCCAAACAAGAACATGCTGGATATGGCGGTGGACAAGAACACCGACAACCGTATGCAGATATTCCAGCTTCCGCTCTCAAAAGAGAGCGGAAGATATCCCGACAAGCCTGTGAAAATGAAGATGGCGACAGTCGCCTACTCCGCAGAGCGTGAGCTTGACACGATGCTCTACAGCGGCGATGCAGGCATCTTCCGCAGCTTCCAGTTCCCTAATTCTCAGGCGATTACACTGAAAACAACGTTTGATGAGATCGGTATACTCTGGAAGCATGAATCGAAATTCCGCACAGGCTTTGCCGTAAACGGCAATCTCGTAAGCGTGCCGAACATCTTCGCAAAGATAAGCGGTGTTACGAACGGCGACGAGGACGATTACTGGGACGAGGTGCGTTCCCGTCTCACTCCCGAGACTATCCTCCGCATAAAGGAGGACAAGCCCGCTCCCGACGGAAGCCTTGATCTTTCCGCATACCGCAGCTTTTACCGCAACGGAGAGATAGACATCGAAAAGCTGAAAGCATCCCCCCTCAACCGCTACAGCTACCTGCCCGACAGGCTGCAGGACTTCATCTTCTACAAGATGCAGGAGGCGGCGGAGAGCGGCTATATAAAGCTTCAGGGCGATGAACTGATGTGCAGCATCCTGCATTTCGGACTGAATTTCGATAAGGAGCTGCTGAAGATCCTGCAGCGCTTCGATTTCACAAAGCAGGTGCCTAAGCTTGTTTATATTGACGTCGTAGAGGCAACGTTCACACTGGAGGAATGTATCCATACAGTGCTGTGCAACCTCTTCGGCTTTGATATATTGATCTATACCCCCACAGGGTATAAAAACCTTGAAACATTCGTGGACAGCCGTGCTTTTGAAGAGCATACCATGAATGAATTCTTGTACAACATGGAGGTTCCGAAGCTAAAGATTCCCTCCGACGACAAAAACAGCGGATTTTTCGGAAGGCTGTTCAGGAAAGGATAAAGAACTATGGGATTACAATTCACACCCGGCGCACAGATCCAGAATGCTGAAGCAGTTGCAACCGCAACAGCTACTGCAGCAGTAGCTGCTGAGAACGCTGCTCTCGATCAGAAGATCGCAGAGGTTGAGAACTTCAACATCGTTGTTAAGACCGACGAGATCAAGCAGCAGCTGGCTACCAGCAAGGAGATCGACGCTCTCGTAAGCACCATCAATGTAAATGACGCAAACACCATCGTAAAGTTCGGCTCAGAGGCTGCTGAGGAGATCTCCAAGGCTTCCGATCAGGTACTGAACTCCATGAGCATCGATCAGATCAACGACACAGGCGTTATGCTGAAGAACCTCGCTGCTATCATGGACGAGTTCGATATCAAGGAGCTGGAGGATGACAAGCCCGGTCTGTTCGGCAATCTGAAGAAGAAGCTGGATAAGATCCTCAACAAGTACAACACCATGGGCACAGAGATCGACAAGATCTATGTACAGCTGAAGCAGTACGAGACCGAGATCGAGCAGGCTAACACAAAGCTCGACAATATGTACGAGGCAAACATCGGCTACTATCAGCAGCTTGTTAAGTACATCATGGCAGGCGAGCAGGGCGTTAAGGAGCTGGACGCTTTCATCGAGCAGTATCAGGCAAAGGTTGCAGAAAACCCCGATGACGGTACCATCCGCATGGATCTTTCCAACCTGCAGCAGATGAGAGAGATCCTCGATCAGCGTGTAATGGATCTGAAGGTTGCAGAGAACGTTGCTATCCAGACCGTTCCCATGCTCAAGACCATGGAGTACTCCAACCTCAACCTCGTAAGAAAGATCAACTCCGCATTCATCATCACCATGCCTGTATTCAAGCAGTCTCTCGCACAGGCTATCATGCTGAAGAGACAGCGCATCCAGGCTGAGTCCCTGAACGCTCTCGACGAAAAGACCAACGAGATGCTCATCAAGAACGCTCAGAACACTGTTGACCAGAGCAAGGCTATCGCAGCTATGTCCGCAGGCTCCTCCATCAAGGTAGAGACTCTGCAGCAGACATGGCAGACCATCGTTACAGGTATCGACGAGGTACAGGCTATTCAGGATGCAGCTCGTGAAAAGCGCAAGCAGGATGCAGTTACTCTTGAGCAGATCAAGGAAGACTACAAGAAGCGCATGAAGGCATAAAAGAAAATACGGGCGATAAGCCCACGGCTTCCGTGTCACAAGCACGCTCGACGTACACAAAGTACGCCTTCGGTGCTTGTTCCTTGAATCCGCAGCCTTCTCTCCCGTATTTAAAGAGCTTTTTACATGCTTGAAACTACAATACAAAACCTCCCCGAACGGACTTTCCGCATCGGGGAGGTTATTTTTATTGATCGTATTTATGCAGCATATCCAGCAGCTCTGCCGCATGGATAGCTTCGTCGTGGGCGTATTCTCCGAACTTTGCAGAGACCGTTTCATCCTCCGCAGTTTCCGCCTTGTACGCCTGATAATCTCTTACTAACTCAGTTGAACGCTGCCATGCAATGAGCAGCCTGTCGCGTGCTGTGATGTGAAGTCCGTTCTTGTCAGTCATAATAGTACCTCCGATCTATACAATTGCCGGCGAACGTAGTGGTTACGCATAGCGAAATTGATTTTCCATAAGGGAAAATCGAAACGGAGTTCGCAAGGTGACCGCTTGCGGTCACTCCGTCATATTAAAACACCTCCGAAATTACTGCAGAGCAGTTCCTTCGGAGGTTAGTTTATTCCGTAAACGCACAATTATTCACTGCTGCCAATATCAAGCCAGAACGCAGGAACATAACAAGCTTTATATTCAGCGCTTGCAGGATATTCTTCAAAAAGATATCTTCTCAATGCAGAGTGATTGGAAAATTCATGGACATCGCCAAAGCATATCTCGCTGTACCAGCCGTTTCCATATTCATCCAGAGGTCCGCCCAAGCCACAGGGCTTGTGTCCGTCACAAACATGGCACCACCATGTAAAGCCTGTTATCTTAACGCCAATGCGCTCCATCTCGTCAATAAACCCTGAAATATTATCTTTCGGGCATATCCAATCAATGTACCCGCTTCCGACTATAGTGATATTAAACCGCTGTGCAATGATTCTGAGTTCGTCATTATTCAAGTCCATTCACAAGCTCCTTGAAATGACGCCCACGTTCCTCAAAGTTCTTGTAAAAACCATAGCTTGCCGCTGCGGGACTCAGCACTACCCTGCTCTTTGCACGGCCGTGTGCTAGATTCACGGCATCCGCCATATCCTTTGCCTTGACCACACCGAACTTCGTGTTGTCAAGACTTGTTGCAATGCGCCAGCCGCTGTCAGGCAGCAGTATAACATTCGCCACTGCGCCTGTGTTCAGGAAATCCACCAGCTTGCCGTAGGGGATGTTCCTGTCCATGCCGCCGATGATAAGCACATCGCAGCCGCCTACCGCCTCCACCGCAGCGATTGTCGCCTCGGGGATGGTGCAGATGCTGTCGTTGATATACTCCACACCGTCAACAGTCGCAACGTGTTCAAGACGATGCTCAAGACCTGCAAAATCAGGCAGCGATGCAAGGCACTTATCCATATCTGCGCCTGCTGTAACAGCAGCCTTCAGCGCCACCGCAATATTGTAGATATTATGCTTGCCGAGAAGCTTTGTGCTTATTTTGTCAGCTGGTATCACCTCGCCGCAGAGAGTTATATCTCCGCCATCGGTACAGATATCTCCCTTGCCGCCGAAGGATGCTGTCACAAGCGCTCCGCCCGTGCTTTCAGGTGCGATATCCGCATTGATGATAGCGGTATCGCCATCCTGCTGATGCAGATATATATTCTCCTTTGCCGCCTTGTATGCGTCAAAGCCTGTATAATGATCGAGATGCTCGGGGAATACATTCAGCAGCACTGCTACCTCAGGCGAATGCTGCACGAATTCAAGCTGATGGCAGCTCATCTCGCACACTGCCACTGTACCCTCGTTCATCTCCTCAAAACGCTCCAGAGGCGGCACGCCGATGTTGCCGATAAGCATGGTATCCATACCGTTTTCTTTCAGGAAATGATGTATCAGCGAGGATGTGGTGGACTTACCCTTTGTACCTGTCACACCTATTATCCTGCAGGGGCGCAGTCTTAAAAGCAGCTCGGTCTGCGTAAGTATCTTTGCCTTTTCCTCTGCCGTCAGCTTATCCTTGATGATAACACCGGGAGACTGTAGGATCACATCATAGCTCTTTGCACGCTCGAGATAATCCTCGCCGCACAGCAGAGTCACGCCCTCCGCCTGCACCTCGTTCATATCTGCGATAGCTATCTCGGCGCAGCAGTCAAGCTTATTAAGTATATCCAGCCATACTCTTCCCTCTCTGCCGAAGCCGAGGATAACAGCACGCCTGCCCTCAAAAAAGGGCTTCAAAACGGAATATTCCATGTCAATTGCCTTTCAGAAGATATATAAATTCATCGGGGACGAAGTTTTCTTCGTCAAAAAACCTTGTAAGGTCGGGGATAATAAAGCCACCTATCTCACGGTATCCGACATAACGCCGCAGCAGTGCAGGAGAATTTGCCCCACGCATTCTGAACGCCATTTCGAGGGAGAGACGTATCTCGTCACGGGTACCCACGCACTCAAACGGCTTATCCTCACCATCCAGCACAAGGCCGTCGAACATATCCGCAAGCTCATTCTTTTCCAGCATATTGCAGCCGAAGATGCCTGTCAGCACCTCGTCATCAAGGAATGCGGAAAGCAGAATATAAACATAAAGGCACTTTGCACACTCACCGCACCAGATATCCGTCTTGCTGCCGAGATTGCAGCTCTGGAATACACCAAAATACTGCGGATGCTTTACGAATTCCCTTGCTATCTGCCACTCGCTCCAGGGGCGCAGCAGGCTGAAATACTCGGGACAGCGCTCATAGCCGCCGAAGCTCTTTTCGCAGTACTCACGGAAATCCCGCTCGAACTCGGTAGACTTGCTGTACTGGTGGTTTATCTTAGTACCGTCCACATACGGCTCGTTAGCACTGCTCTCGTTGGAAAGGGCAATGTACTTAAGTCCCTTCATGGCAGCAAAAAGCTCTGCCGAAAATGCCACCACCGCAGAAAACGGAGTGTGACCGTTAAGATATCCCTGCTTGTTGAGTTCAAGGAGAGTCTTGTCGATGGTGCGGCGCACACCTACTGTCTTTTCGGCTACGATGCCTGCAGCCTCAACACAGCCGAGAGTCGCACCTCTGGGATTTATGATATAGGGATGGATATCCGCTCCGTGCTTCTTCAGCAGCTCCACCGATACAACGCTGTCCTTGCCGCCGCCTATAGGCACAAGGATGCCGCTCATGCTGTTTCCGACCGATGCGTTCAGTGCCGCAGATGCGCCGCCGACGCAAGCTATATTCATAAAGCTGTCGATATCCGCATTTATGCCGTTGCGGTAAAAATACTCGCCGAGGCCGTTGAAGTACAGCTTCTTCCACCAGTTCTTCTGCCACTCGGAAAGCTCGCCGCAGCGTATCTCCACCTCAGGCGGGCAGGCGCACTTCCAGTATGACACAAGCTCCGCCATGCCGAGAGAAAATGCGCACACCTTTATCAGATCATTATCTGCGCCCTCAGGCACACCGAACGGAAACTTCCAGCGAGGATAGAAGTGATATTCATCCATGGAAAAATGGAACTGCAGCACCGTTTCTCCATCCTGCTGAAGGAAGTCAAAGCTGTGATATATGAATTTCCTGTGCTTCTCACGAAGCTGTTCGTAAAGGGTCATGTCTTGCCTTTCTTTGCTCAGATGTTCTTTCTGCGCAGATCGTATTTCTTGACGAAAGCGTCGATGCTCTCATCATCACGGGGATCAAACTCCTCATCACAGGGGATAAGCTCCCATACCTCTTTGAGTGACGCCTTCTGTCCCGGCATGAGCTTTTTAAGCTCGCCGAGGCTCTCGCACTCAAGGAAGATGCCGTTTGTGAAGGTCTCGAAATTACAGCCGTAATCGGGGTAATTACCCTTGATGTTCATATCGAAATTCTTCAGGAATATCTGTCCGTGGTTGACGTAAGCTGCCCAACCGTCCTCGTTGTTCATGCCTATCTTGAACTTGCCCTCGCTGCCCGGAACCTGCTTCAGTGTACCATAGCGGTTGCTGAGGAAGAAGCGCTCGTCATTGATATCGGAATAGGGCCAGAAAACATTTCTGCGGTTGGAGAGCAGACCGTTATCGGCTGTGTTCTGCGGGAATATCTCCACACCGCCTGCAGAGCATACGCTCATTGCCCAGGGAGCAAGCTCCACAGGCTCCTTGCCCACGTTCTCGATAGTGTGGACTATAGTGAGCTTTGAGCTGTTCTCGTTATTCTCGTCAAAGGAAACGATGATATTATGCTGCTGACCTGTCTTTGTACGGGGTGGCAGCAGGCTGATAGCACCCTCGCACACCACATAGGCTACCTTATCATTATCAGGAACATAGCTGTGAGGGAAGCTCTCGGGGCTGCTCCACAGTCTGTGACCGCCGTAGATGTACCAGGTCTTATCTCCGAAATAATCCTTGAACTCCTTGCTGTCCTCATAGAAAACACGCTCTACGTCTTCAAGCAGGATGTTCTCCTTGTCCTTCAGGCTGTAAGATATGATGCGGGGTCCCACATCTACAGTGATAATAACGCTTGCGATGTCGTTCTCGATAAGGATGCATTTTCCGAAGTTCTTGTATTCGATAAGGCTGTAGTTGTTCATATTCTATTTTCCTCCATATAATTTATGACTCCTGTGTGGAATATATCTTGATATTACAGTGAAGAAATCATTGAAATTCATCCCCGAAGGGAATACGATAATTCCTCATTCCTCACTCCTAATTCCTCATTCCATGATAACAGGCTTTGCAGTGAACTCATATCCGCACGGACGAGGCTTTGCAAACGCAAGCGAATACACATCGCCGCAGCGTTCCTCAACAACGCCCTGTCTGTGTGCTTCCCTGCTCTGCTTCATCAGCGACTTCAGTGAGGTATCTATCGGCAGACCACACTGTGCCGCTGCAAGTATCTCCCTGCCCCTGCCGTTCATGCCGAGGATTCGGATATAGGCAGGCGGCTCGTTCAGCGTGTGCTTGTCGATATCAAGGAAAGCACACAGCACCGCTCTGCGTATTCTTGCAAGAGTGTAGCGCTTTGTCTTTGTGAGGAAATACAGCTCGTCAAGCGAGGTTGCCTTTCGCACCGCCTTGTAAAGACGCTCGCCGAGACCCTGCGCCGCATCGTACACGTTCTCAAACTCAGACGGACGCATGGTGCGCAGCTTTGCAAGTATCGCACTTTCAAGCCTGTGGATATCTGCTGTATCACCGTCTATGCCAGGAGCAAGCTCCGACCATCCCTCGCCTGAGATTATCTTCTTTCGTATCAGCGAAGCGCTAACAAAGCCCTTGTCCTCGGCATCGCTGTCATGCTCTGCACCGCTGCGCTGTATCGCGTACGGCTCTATCATGCTGCCTATATCGTCCAGCGCCTTGATGTACTCCACCGCAAGGGTGTTGTTCGGCGAGGAAAGCACCTCGCATACATCCTCGGTGTAGTATTCCCGCACGGCCTCCTGCAACGCCGCAGGAAAGCTCTTGCCCTTGCGCATAAGCTCCTGAAATTCCTCGGTGTGCAGGGCATATTCACTGGCGCCTGCCGCTTCTTTGAGTGCCGCAATATCGCCGCACTCCGCACCGAAAGAAAGCATATCCACACAGCCGAGAGCCTCGATGATGCCCACTGCGCCCCTCGCAAAGCCCTCCGCCGCTGATAGGCTGAAGCGTGTGGGCAGCTCCAGAACAAGGTCTGCACCATTTTCAAGAGCGGCCCTCGCACGGGCGTATTTATCGAATATCGCCGCATCGCCACGCTGTGTGAAATTGCCGCTCATCACCGCAACGATGTGAGTAGCACCCGCCGCACGGGTCTGCTCCAGCTGATATTTATGCCCGTAATGAAACGGGTTATATTCACATATCACTGCTGCTGTTTTCATTCGGTCACCTCTTTGTATGAAATACCCTCCGCTTCAAAGCGCAGAAGATAGAACGGCTTCAGCCACTCCAACTCATCGGGTAATGTCTCTTTCAGCTTTATAAGCCTGCGTTTGCCGACTCTGCGGTCAAGCACCGCAAACAATCTCACTATCGGGTCGGCGCTTTCAAGGCTCTGCTCTATGCTCTGGTTATCGAACTGCTCAAACGCCCTGTAAAACACACGCTGATCGAACTCGCCTGCGTTCACTGCTTCGTCAAAAGCCTGCATCCAGCACTCGCCGTAGCCTCGTCCCGTGCCGTCATAAAGGCGGTGGAACTCACGGCTGTGGGCGATCATCCTTTCAAAATAGCTGCTCTTCAGTATCTCCACACCGTCAAGACGTATCGCCGCACGGCCCTCATGATCAGGACACTTGCTGTATGTGGTGGCGAAATACTGTATCCTCCCACGCAGAGACGGTGCAAGATAGTCGTTCTCAAGCTTTGCTCTTATTCCGCTCCATGTAGCCATTATGCATCCTCATCCACAAATACCATATCACCTTCGTGATAGATCTCGATTATGCATTCGATAACATCCTCACCAAATGACAGGAAGCCGCTGAATTTTGTGATATCTCCGCAGTAGGTGGTATCCATCACAGAAAAACCTGCATTCTGAAAGTTTTCCACGAACTCTTTCAGGTAATGCATTTCAGCGTTAAACACGCCCATATCCGAAGTATGGCGAAGGAACAGCACATAGCTGTATTCCCAGCGCACACCATGTATCTCGGCATAGCCATCACGCTGACTGTATGGCGGCACAGCCATGACTATTCCCGACTGTGTACGCAGTATGATATCATTGCCTGTTACTTCAAATGCAATAATATTCATGTCATGCAAGTTGTAAGGGGGTCTGAACTTCTCTACGGCTGTCTTTTTCATAAACTGCTCCTTTATCCGTTCCTCAGCATCTGCACATGAGGGATATCATCCTCCAGATACGGCTCAGATACTCGTACAAAGCCGCACTTCTCGTAAAATCCCTGCGCATATTGCTGAGCGCTTATCCTGAGAGAGGTCTGCCCGAATTTCTCCTCCGCCACACGGATGCCCTCCATCATGACCTTGTATCCGAGACCCGTGCCACGCTTGACGGTTATAACTCGTCCGATGGAGCCTTCACCCTCGTAGGAAACACCCTTGTCCAGCACACGGCAGTACGCCGCAACGCCGTCCTCATCCTCAAACCAGACGTGCCATGCGTTCAGATCCTTGTTATCAAGATCCTGGTATACGCAGTCCTGCTCCACCACGAATATCTCGGCTCTGGCACGGAGTATGCGGTAAAGCTCCATAGTGGTCAGTTCATTGAAATGCTTTATGTAAAGGTTCATTTTTCCTCCGTTATTGAATGATGTATATAGTTACAAATGCAAGTCCCGCTACTGCAGCGAGCGGCACTCCTATACACAGCATGAATATAAAATGCGAATTTCTTCTTCCGCTCTGATACGAAGAGTTTACTTCATCGACCGTGCGGAAAAAGGATGGATCTCTGCGCTTATAGTAGATCTCCACTTCATCCTCGTCTGTACCATAGGGCAAAGACTTGTTATATTCCTTTCCGTCAACATAGTAAACTATCAGCGGCTCGGTGATATCAACTGTCTTATCTCGGATGCGGCTTACGTAGTGTTTTGAGTATGTGTGACTTCCCACCACGAACGCCTTTGTCTTTGCCCATACGGTGGGGTCAGGCTCGGCATGGCGGAAGAATCTGTCATATACAGCTTTTACCACAAAGACAAGTCCGAATAAAGTACATCCACCCAGAAACACCGCACCCAAGATATCGTTAAAAAGCTCCATACGCACCTCCGCCCCGATAATATACTAATACATATTAATTTTACACCAATTCCACCAATAAATCAATATAATAAATAATATTTTAACGATTTTTTATAAAAAAGATGAAAAGCACTTGATTTTTCAGACAAAAAGGTATAAAATATTATGTGAATTATTTCCGCACTCTGCTGAGTTTTCGGCGAATATATGGTGCGGTCAGTAAAATATGAAAGGAACAATGAAACATGAAGATTCTTGTTATCAACGCAGGCAGCTCCTCTCTGAAGTATCAGCTCATCAACATGGAGGATGAGAGCGTTATCGCTAAGGGCAACTGCGACCGTATCGGTATCGACGGTCACATCAAGCACACAGCAAACACAGGCGCAGTTATCGACATCGACTGCACATTCCCCACACATACAGAAGCTTTTGAGAAGCTCGTTGAGGTACTCACCACAGGCGAGGGCAAGGTTCTCGACAGCATGGATGAGATCTACGCAGTAGGTCACAGAATCGTGCAGGGCGCAGAGATCTTCGACAAGACCACTCTCGTAACAGACGAAGTTATCCAGCAGATCGACGATCTGGCTGAGCTTGCTCCCGTACATAACCACCCCCACGCACTGGCTCTGTGGGCTTGCAAGAAGGTAATTCCCGCAACTACACCTCAGGTAGTAGTATTCGATACAGCATTCCATCAGACAATGCCCGAGAAGGCATATATGTTCGGTATGCCCTATGAGTGCTATGAGAAGTATCATGTAAGAAAGTACGGCTTCCACGGCACATCCCACCGTTTCGTATCCATGGCTCTCGCAGAGGCTATGGGCAAGGATATCAAGGATCTGAAGATCGTTTCCTGCCACCTCGGCAACGGCTCCTCCATCACCGCAGTTGACGGCGGTAAGTCTGTTGATACATCCATGGGCTTCACTCCTCTGGACGGCGTTATCATGGGTACACGCTCCGGCTGTGTTGACCCCTCCGCTGTTACATTCGTAGCTGACAAGATGGGCATGACTCCCTCTGAGATGAGCAACTACCTCAACAAGAAGTCCGGCTTCCTCGGCATCTCCGGTATCTCCAGCGATAACAGAGATATCTCCGCTGCTGCTGCTGAAGGCAATGACAGAGCTCAGCTCGTTACAGATATGCTCGTATACGAAATCAAGAAGTACATCGGCGGTTACGCTGCTGCAATGAACGGTCT
>JAZSGG010000087.1:0-40469 GCA_045532595.1 Oscillospiraceae bacterium
TTCTCGTTGGGAATAACGATAAGAGCGTCAACATACTTCTGCATCTCGCTGATGCCCTTCATTGCCTGAGCCATCTTAGCCTCGCCCTCCCAGGCAAAAGGCTTGGTAACAACGCCTACAGTAAGGATACCCTTTTCCTTAGCGATGTTTGCAACAACAGGAGCAGCACCTGTACCTGTACCGCCGCCCATGCCTGCAGCAACGAAAACCATGGAAACCTTGTCCATAACGCTTTCAAGCTCGTCATGGCTCTCAACAGCAGCCTCCTGACCTACCTCAGGATTATTACCTGCGCCCTGACCTCTTGTGCGCTTTCTGCCGATCTGCATCCGCTTCATCTTGCTGCCATCCTTGGAGCGGAGCGCCTTAACATCGGTATTCGCAACTACATAGTCAACGCCTGTCATGCCTGCATCTATCATGTGGTCAACAGCGTTTCCGCCGCCGCCACCTACACCGATGACCATTAACCGAGTGTCAAACTCAAGATCATCGATCTCAAAATCATCATCGTGCTTATCTATTTCAAATGGCATATTTATCGTCCTCCAAAACATTTATTCACTATACATTGTATATCTATTTAACATTATAGCAGATTTCAAACTAAAATGCAACTGTTTTTTAAAGAAAATTCTGTAATTTTTCTTTCGTTTTCCGAAAACAGTAAGGACACGGTATCCCATGTCCTTACACTGATATTATTCGGCAGTTTCCGAGCTTTCGGCCGTCTGCTCAGAGGGCAGCTGCGGCACCGCAACATCGTTTTCGATCATGTTGTTGTCACGCACATACGCCTTTTCGGGGTTGGTGAGATTCACCGTCACACGCTCTGTAGCGGATATCTCGGTCTCGATAAGCTCCCTTGCGATGTGCAGCTTGTTTTCGAGCGAATCCGACAGACCCAGCTCCAGCGTTACTCTGTCCTCAACGATGACCTTTATCTCAAAACGATCGGTGATGTCGATGGATGTGATACCTACAAGCTCCGCATTTTCAGCGGCAGTGAGGATGAGTGCGGGAAGATCGTTCTTGCCCTCCTCCTCGGAGGAAAGCATCCTGCCCACCTCAGGCATAAGAGGATCGTAACCGATGACCAGGGGCAGCGTACTGTCAGGCTCCTCCTCGATTATCTTACCGAGCCTTGAAATGATATAGGGACGGTTACCCACCTTCATCACATACCAGCGCTCCGCTTCCTTTACGGTTATCTCTATCTTTGTGGGATAGGATTTCTTCACCTCTGCGGCGTCGATGTACGCAAGCGAGCCTACTATGATCTCCTCCGCCTTCTCCGCATCAATATCAAGAAGGCTCGTGCCGATGACCAGACCGCTGTTGGAGATGATCTCATCCGCAGTATAACGGGTGTTGCCCTCGACAGTGATAGTGCCGAGATCGAACAGCACAGTCTTTGCAAGCACCGCAAAAACGATGACCGCAATGACACCTGCAAACAGATAGTAAAGCACATAGTTTCCTCCACGGCTTCCCTGCTTTTTGCGGTTTTTGCTGCGGTTCCTGTTCACTGCCCTGGTCACTGCCTTGTTGACGGCTCTCCTCTGCTCTGCAGGCACCGCCGCAGGCTGATTCTGCACAGGCTTTGCAGGCTTCTTTGCAGCAGGCTTTCCCGCAAGCGATATCTTATTCTGCACACGCTTTGCAGGCTTTTTCGCCGCAGGAGCAGTGCCGCTCTGCGCCGCCTTTGCCTCCTCCGCCTTGCTCTTCTGCATATCCTTGTATAAAGTGTCGAGAGACGCCTTTCTCTTTGCATTTTTCTGCTCAGCCGTGATTTTTTTCTTCATGCGTCTTTCTCCTTCCTGTGGCTCGTTTATCCGTTAACTCGCCGAATATCTGCGCCTGCCTGCCGCAGCACGCTTTCTATGCTGTCATAGCCTCTGTCGATGTAATTTATACCCTCAATCTCCGATATACCCTCCGCCGCCAGCGCCGCAGTTATCAGCGCTGCGCCGCCACGAAGCTCATAGGCGCACAGCTTTGCGCCTGTAAGCCGCTTCACGCCCTCCACCACTGCCACTCTGCCCTCTGCCTTGATGGAAGCGCCCAGCCGCACAAGCTCGGGAACGTGCCGATATCGGTTGTCAAATATAGTCTCCACAAACACCGATGTACCCTCCGCAAGAGAGGTCACCGCCATTATCGGCGCCTGTATATCCGTAGGAAATCCCGGATACGGCATGGTGCGTATCGTAGGCGGTGCAATAAGCTTGCGCTTTCTGCTGAAATACAGCTTTCCGCCGCCGTAGGCATATCCACGGCACCCCATGCTTTCAAGCACTGAGAGAAACGCCGTCATATCCTCGGTGCGGCAGCCGCTCAGAAGAAGCTCGCCGCCTGTTGCAGCCGCACAGCAGAGATATGTTCCCGCCGCAATGCGGTCGGGCATCACGCTGTATTCAGCAGGAGACAGGCTCTCCACGCCCTCGATGTATATCACGCCGCTGCCTGCGCCCGATATCCTCGCTCCGCATTTTGTAAGGAATGCTGCGATATCGCATATCTCAGGCTCTCTCGCCGCATTGTGAAGCTCTGTAACGCCCTTTGCAGTCACCGCCGCCAGCAGGATGTTCTCGGTAGCGCCCACGGACGGGAACGAAAGCGTTATCTTTGCGCCTTTCAGACCGTTCGGTGCTGTCACATCAAGAAATCCATGCTCCTCAGTAATGACCGCACCCATCTGCCTCAGCGCCGAAAGGTGAAGATCTATCGGTCTCGCTCCCAACTCGCATCCACCGGGGAATGAGAGCCTGCAGCGCCCTGTGCGCCCCAGCACCGAGCCTAAGAACATGATAGAGCTGCGCATCTCCCGCATAAGCTCATCGGGAATGTCGCTCCTGCTTACGGATGAAGCGTTCACCGTGATGGTGCCGCCGCTTCTCGTGCATCGGCAGCCGAGACCTGCAAGTATGCGGCAGGCTGCGTCCACATCCGAAAGCTGCGGACAGTTATGTAATATGGTCTCGCCATGAGAGAGTACCGCCGCCGAAAGCAAGGGAAGAACGCTGTTCTTTGCGCCCTGAACCTTAAGCTCGCCCTCTATTTTACGTCCTCCGCCGATCACCAGCTTCTGACTGTTTTTCATAGTATCACTCCTTAGCATAATTACGGATATTCCATCTTATGCCAAAGAGCGTTTTTTGTGAAATTAAGAGCTGAACTTCTCCTCGCCGATAAGGTCGATGATCTCGCTCATGATGCGGTCAGCCGCATTGTTTTCCGCAGACTTCGCCGCATTGCCCTCCATGAGAGCCAGTCGGTCACGGTCGTTGTACAGCGCCGAGACCTCCTCCACCAGCCTTGCCTTTGTGAGATCCTTATCCTCGATAAGCACCGCCGCATTCGCATTGCTGAGAGTAAGCGCATTGTAATACTGATGATTCTCCGCCGCATTGGGATACGGCACGAGGATCGCAGGTCTGCCGATGGCTGTAAGCTCGGTTATGGTCATTGCGCCCGCACGGGAGATGATAAGATCCGCCGCACAGATACAGGTATACATATTATCAATGTAATCACGGAAGATGTGGCGGGTGCTGTCCTCTGTCGCTCCGCTTTCAGAGAGCGCATTGTAGAACTTCTCTTTGCCGTTTCCGCCGTAGGAATGTATGTGGTTGATGCCGCCCTTTTTCTGCTCCCAAGCCACAAGCTCCGCCACTGCTTCGGTGATGCGGTTTGCGCCGAGACTTCCGCCAAAGGAAAGGATCGTGAAGCCCTCAGGCAGTCCGAGACGCTCTCTTGCCGCCTGTCTGTCCTCGATCTTTATGTTGGAGCGCAGGGGATTTCCCGTAACGATGCAGCGCTCCGCAGAGCTTAAATGCTTCTTTGCGTCCTCAGTTGCAAGCAGCACCTTGTCAGCCTTCTTTGCCAGCATCTTTGTAGCCATGCCGGGGTAGGAATTGCTCTCGTGTGTAACGGTCTTTATGCCCATGGAAACTGCCTGAGACAACACTGTACCCGTAACATATCCGCCTGTGCCGATAACGATATCAGGTTGGAACTCCTTCAGTATCTTACGCACCTGCAGCTTTGCCGAAACAAGGTAGTAATACGCCGCCTTCATGTTCCTGCCGATGCTTTTGAGCGAGAGGCTGCGCTGAAAGCCTGCCATCTCCACGCCACGAAAATCATAGCCTGCCTTTGTCACAAGCCTTGATTCCATGCCCGAGGGCGTGCCGATGAAAAGTATCTCGGTCTCAGGAAAGAGCGCCTTCATTTTGTCTGCGATAGCCAGCGCAGGATTTATGTGTCCCGCAGTTCCGCCTGCGGCAAATACAGCTTTCATTATCGAATGACCGTCCTTATAATTAATTAAGTTTTGCTCGTCTCGAAACAGAGAGCAGCAATCCCACCTCAACGAGCTGGATGACCAGAGCCGTGCCTCCGTAGCTGAAGAACGGCAGCGAGATACCCGTATTCGGAATGCAGCAGCAGTTTACGCCGATGTTCAGCAGCGCCTGCAGACCTACCTGCAGAGTGATTCCCGTAGCAAGCAGCATACCGAAGCGATCCTCGGACTTGCGTGCCACATAGAAGCCTCTGAACACGAAGATCATGAAAAGGATTATTACCAGTGCGCCGCCCACAAAGCCGAACTCCTCACAGAGGATGGCGAAAACAAAGTCGTTCTCGGCGTCGGGGAGATAGTAGTATTTCTGTGCGGAATTACCGAAGCCCACGCCCCACAGTCCGCCCGAGCCTATAGCAAGCACCGCCTGATAGGACTGATAGGTCTTGTCGCCTGTATCGGCGAGAGGGTCGAAGGTGTTGGCGATTCGGTCGGCGAAGTAGGTGTATTCACTTCCCGTAAAGAACGCCAGAATAAGAATAGTTCCTGCTATAGCTACTGCGATAATAACAGTTTTCATGTTAACACCGCCGATAAAGAGCATGGCAGCGCATATCATCAGCATGATGAGCAGTCCCGAAAGATGCGGCTGGACATACATCAGCCAGCCCACTACAGCCAGCAGTATGAACGGCTTCACAAGTCCTGTGAAGGTGTAGCGCATCTTCTTGTAGTTCTTTGCGATGTAGTATGCAAAGAAGATTATCAGTGCGAATTTCATAACGTCAGACGGCTGGAACGTTCTTCCGAAGAAGGGCAGCCAGCGTCTGGGGCCGTTTTCTGTGTTGCTCACGCCGAAGGGGATAACAAGGAACAGCAGCACCAGTGCTATAACGATGATCAGATGCGAAAATGTAATGGGATACTGCTTGCCCTTGATGGTTATATGCTTCTCTGCTCTCAGCAGGCGGTAATCCATGAAGCTTGCGAAGAACATGCCCACCAGACCTACGCCTGCAAAGATCATCTGATTCACTGCGTAGCCATAGGAATCTCCCTTGTTGTCACGGTAGGAGAGCGCATGGCTCGCCGAGAACATCATGGTGATTCCCAGCACAAGCAGCGCAAGCGTGATTATCATCATAGGCACATCAATACTGCCCTTGCCGTAGAAAAATCCGATCTTATCAGGGCCTACAAGCTCTTTCGCACGCTGCGTCAGTTTCTTTCCCGAGGATGGCTTTTTGGCTTTCGTCCTCGTAGTCTTAGTTGTTGCCATAATACCTCCGTTACGATCACTTAGCAAACATATACCATGCCAGCACCACGGATATTGCTCCCGCAACAAGAGCCACCAGTGAGAACACTGCGTCGATCTTTATCTCGCTCCATTTGCTCAGCTCGAAGTGGTGGTGGATGGGAGTCATCTTGAAAAGGCGCTTGCCCTCTGTGGTGTGGTAGATCTTCTTTGTTATCTTGAACACGCTCACCTGAATGACAACGGAGAGCGCTTCGAGGATGTACACGATGGCTGCGATTATCATCAGCACCTCTGCATTGCAGCCGATTCCCATAGCGCATACAGCGCCGCCGAGGAACATGGAGCCTGTATCACCCATGAACACCTTTGCGGGAGGGAAGTTCCACATAAGGAAGCCGATGCAGCCGCCCGCAACGCTCATAGCAAGCAGCGTGTGACCGTAAGCTCCCACAATGCCCGAGATAGCTGCAAACGCTGCCATATACACAACTGTGACGCTGGAGCAGAGTCCGTCGATGCCGTCGGTGAGGTTTACTGCGTTTACGATATAGTAGATCGCAACACCCATCAGCGGATAGTACAGCAGACCGAGATCCCAGTTATAGCCCCAGGGGAGCATGATGCTCGTACCCTTGTCGCCGCTGAGATAGATCGTCGCAAAATACGCTGCGATTATCAGCACCTGAATGACAGTTTTCTGAATAACTGTAAGACCGCCGTTCTGCTTTTTCTTGACCTTGATGAAGTCGTCAAGGAATCCCATAAAGCCCATCATAACAGCCAGCATGAGTCCTGCGGAGGACTTGATAAGCTCCTGCTTTGCGGTGGGGGTGATAAGCTCACCGCCGCCGAAGGCATGGTAAAGTATCATGCCGCAGATGAAGCTCACAAAAGCAGCGATTATGAACATGATACCACCCATGGTGGGAGTACCCTGCTTCTTCTCCTTGTGCCACTTCGGTCCGATATCAAGGATAGTCTGACCGTATTTAAGCTTGTGCAGGAACGGGATGAACCATATTCCTGCCAGCCAAGTCAATGCAAAAGCAGCACATGCTGCGAAAACTCCTGTCCAGATCATTGTATTGTCCTCATTTTAGTTTAGTATTATTAATTCTTCGGTCTGCAGATGCAAGGAACAAGTGCCGCAGGCGTACTTTGTGTACGTCAAGCGCACTTGTGACGCAGCAGATGCTGGCCTATCACTCGTCTGTTATAGCTGCGAAGATCTCTTCCATTCGCATTCCACGGCTGCCCTTGAACAGCAGCACATCGCCCTCGCTGATGTATTCTTTCAGCTTCGCCGAGATAACGCTCTTATCGGTGCTGTGGTATACCTCAAAATCCTTTGCCCTGAGCGCCTTTGCACACTCGCCCATCTCTGCGCCGAACAGGAAGCACACCTGCGCATTCTCTGTGACGTACTCAGCGACTGATGCGTGAAGCTCGCCCGACATTGCGCCCAGCTCCAGCATATCGCCCAGAACGGCTATCTTCCTGCCCTCGGACTTCATGCCGCCAAGCACGGAAAGCGAGCTTTTCATGGATGTGGGACTTGCATTGTAGCAGTCAAGGATGTATGTAACTCCGTCCTGCTTCACGGTCTTTTGTCTCATGCCCGAGGCTTCATAGTTCATGAACGCAGGGATGATCTCCTCCGCACGCATGCCGAACACCTTACCCACGCAGTACGCCGCCAGTGCATTCAGCACATGATGCTCGCCGCTGACAGGCACCGCTGCCTTGTAGGATATCTCTCCGTCGATGAGTGTGAAGCTCTCGCCGTCCTCAAGGTGCAGGATGTCCTCCGCACGGATATCGCAGTTATCACCGAAGCCGTAACGGATCACCTTTCTGTCACTGAGCGAAACGCCGCTCAGGTACTCGTCATCCCCGCACAGGATAAGCGGTGCATTCGGCTTTGCGCCGTCCAGTATCTCAAGCTTTGCTTTAAGGATGTTCTCACGGGTCTTTAAGTTCTCGATGTGGCAGTAGCCGATGTTGGTTATCACTGCACAATCGGGACACGCCGCCTGCGACAGCACGCTTATCTCGCCGAGATCTGACATTCCCATCTCGATGACCGCCGCACCATGGCTCTCATCCAGTCTGAAAAGCGTTTTCGGCAGGCCTATGTCGTTATTGAAGTTGCCCTCGGTTTTAAGCGTCTTACAGTCTGCGGAAAGCACCGCATATATCATATCCTTTGTGGATGTCTTGCCCACGCTGCCTGTAACTCCGCACAGCTTCAGATCGAATCTGTTCCTGTGGTATCTCGCAAGCGCCAGCTGAGCCGCTCTGCTCTCCTCCGCAAGGATAACAGGTACGCTGTAGCCGTCTGCTCCCTCTTTTCTATCCGAAAGCACCGCCGCAGCGCCTTTTTCTATCGCCTGAGGGATAAAATCGTTTCCGTCAAAGCGCTCGCCCTTTATCGCAACGTAAAGGTCGCCCTGCTGTATGGAACGGGTATCGGTGGAAACTCCCGTTACGGTGACATCGCCGTTTCCGAAAAGCTGTCCGCCGACCGCCGCTGTTATCTCGTTTACTGTAAACATTATATCAAGCCCTTTTCTCTGAGGTAGTTTTGTGTAAGCTCCTTTTCATCGAAAGGAACATATTCGCCGCCGATGATCTGATAATCCTCGTGACCCTTGCCGCACAGCGCAAGAAGATCGCCGCTCCGCAGCATATCGAGAGCATATCGCAGCGCCTCTCCCCTGTCAACGAGCTGCACATATTCCGTGCCTTCGGGGATGCCCTCCGTCACCATGTCGATGATGGACTGCGGCTCCTCATGAGCAGGATTATCCGAAGTTACTATCAGATGATCGCCGTAGCGTGCGCATATCTCGCCCATCATCGGGCGCTTTGCCGAATCTCTCTCGCCTGCCGCTCCGAAAAGCACGATAAGACGGTTTTTCGCCACAGGCTTCAGTGTGGAGAGCAGCTTTTCCAGTCCGTCGGGAGTGTGCGCATAATCTCTTATCACAGTGAAATCGCCGCTGTACAGCGTTTCAAGTCTGCCGCCGACGCCCTTTATCTCTCCCAGAGCCTCCAGGCACCTCCACAGCGGAAATCCGAGGCTTTCACAGATAAGCGTAGCCTGTATAGCATTGCTGACGTTGTAGTAGCCTGTCATGGAAAGCTTCACGGGATAGGTCTTTTTCGCCGCCTTATCGGTGAGATAAAACACCGCACCCGAAGGAGTTAAATTCACCTGCTCGGTGTAGTAGTCTGCCTCGCCGAAAACACTGGTCGTAACGTGCGGAATACCGTTTTCGCTGCAGTATTCTGCGGTGCGTCTGCCGTATTCATCGTCGATATTAAGCACCGCTCTGCCGCACATATCGAAAAGGCTGCGCTTTGCGAGGTAATACTCCTCCATGGTGCCGTGATAATCAAGATGATCCTGCGTGAGATTCGTGAACGCCGCCGCTGTGAAATGCTCCGCCGCAAAGCGGTACTGAGCCAACGCCTGCGAGCTTGCTTCGATGAAGCAGTATTTCGTGCCGATATCCGCCATCTCACGGAAAAGGCTGTATAATCTCCTCGGCTCGGGAGTAGTGGGAGGCCCCGAATGCGCATACTGCAGACCTTTTCCCGTATCCGTGCCGAGCGTTCCTATAACGCCCACCTGTTCGCCGAAATGCCTCAGTATTCCTGCACAGAGGTTCACAACTGTAGTCTTGCCGTTGGTGCCTGTCACCGCACAGAGCTTTATACGCTCTGTGGGTCTGCCCTCAAATGCGGAGAGCAGCTCGGGATAAAGCCTGCGGGAATTTTCAACGTTTATTTCCCTTTCAACACCCAGCTTCCGCTGAGTCACCACCGCAGCTGCGCCCTTTTTCAGCATATCCTCTGCGACGTTATGACCATCAAAGCTTGCGCCCCTGATGCAGACAAAGACATAGCCCTCCTGCACCTCACGGCTGTCAGAGGTAACGCCTGTCACCTGTATATCCGCAATTTCCTCGGAAATATCCGCAAAGCCGTAAAAAAGCTCCGATAAAGTCATTTGCTCACCGCCAATATTTAGTCAGAATATGTGTTCACCTGGAACATTACCTCGATAACGTTGCCCTTGTAGGCTTCCGTGCCGCCCTCCATGGACTGCACTGTCGCCACAGCATTGGCATTCTCAGCCGCACCGCCCGAGATCTTTATATTGAAGCCTGCATTCACGATAGCCTCGTTTGCCTGCTCCACCGTCATTCCTATAACATCGGGAACTATGCCCGTTTCAAGCTCCAGCTCGTTTCCGAGATACAGCACAACTGTGCTGCCCTTCGGGATGCTCATGCCTGCGCCGGGTATCTGTGTAGACACCTTCTCACCGCTGGTCTCATCACCGACGATACGCACCTCAAAGCCCTGAGCTGAAAGGGAGGATTCCGCTCTCATCGCCTCATAGCCGAGAACGTAAGGCACTGCTGCATCCATCTTCGCAAGCTCCTCCGCCGTGTAGGTGGGATAGATGCCGAGATGCGGCAGACCCTCCTTGAACACCGCAGAAACTACAGGCGCCGCAATGGCAGAGCCGTAATACGCTGTACCTGTGGGAGTATCAGCCATTACCAGCATGACGATCTGGGGATCGTCCGCAGGTGCAAACGCCGCAAAGGACGGAACATAAGTCATTTTTTCCTCGCCTGTTTCGGCAAGCAGCTTGTTATATTCGTCGATCTTCTCGGTAGTACCCGACTTTCCGCCGATGCGGTAGCCGCTGATGTAAGCATTGCTGCCGCCGTTGGTCTCAACCACGTTTTCAAGGATGGTGCGCATGTGTGCGGAGGTCTCCTCGGAGATGACCTGACGCTTTATCTGCACCTGAGTGGTCTGAACGACGTTGCCGTCGCTGTCGAGTATCTTATCCACAACGTAGGGAGTCACGAGATATCCGCCGTTTACCACTGCGCAGAAAGCAGTCGCCATCTGGATTGGAGTCACCTTGTTAGTCTGTCCGAAGGCAGAGGACGCAAGCTCAACAGGGCCCATGCTGTCTGCACCGATGTACAGAGAACGTGCCTCGCCGGGGAGATCTATACCTGTAGGCTCGGTAAAACCGAACGCCTCGAAATACTTTGTGAAGCGGTCGATGCCCAGCGCCTGTCCTATAGCGATAAAGGACGGGTTGCAGGATTTTGTTACCGCATTCTGCAGATCCAGCTCGCCGTGACCGTAGTCAACGTGGCACTTGATCTTTACACCCGCAACCTCGGCATAGCCGTGGCAGGAGAAGCTGCTCGCATCGGATACCACTTCCTCTTCAAGAGCCGCAGCACATGTGATGGTCTTGAATACGGAGCCGGGGTAGTAAAGCTCGGTTATTGCCTTGTTCTTCCACTGCTGCTCACGGTATGTAGCTTCAATGGCGTCTATCTCCTCCTCACTGCCGCCCGCAGCTCTCAGATCCTCAAGACGCTGAAGATCGTATGCACTGTACAGTGTGGAGGGGTTGTTCAGATCATAGCTGGGCGCTGTGGACATCGCCAGCACTGCGCCTGTCTTGCAGTTCATGATAATGCCGCAGGCACGGTTGATAACGGAATGCTGCGATACACACAGCTCCAGATTCTTTTCGAGATAATGCTGCAGCACCTCGTCAAGAGTAAGAACGAGGCTGTAGCCGTCCACAGCGGAGTAGTATGCGTCGTTGGTGTACGCCATCTCTCTGCCGTATGCATCCTTAGCGTAGATAGCCTTGCCATCCGTGCCGTTGAGATAATCATCGTAGTACGCTTCAAGGCCGTAAACACCGTCGCCCTCGTAGTTCGTGAAGCCGATGATATTGGATGCCAGCGAATTATTGGGATAGTAGCGTTTAGAGGTCTGCTCCATGAATACGGAATCCGTATCAATACCGTTATCCGCCATGAACAGTGTTATTTCGTTCACCTCAGGCTTTTCCACCTTGCGCTTTACAACGTAATACTGGCTCGCAAGGTTCTCGGTGGCAGTCATGAGCTTGCTGTAATCCACATCAAGCACCTCGGAAAGCTTCTGGCATATCAGCTTCGCACGGTCAACGTAAGGCTCAAGAGGCTCATCGCCCTCCTCCCAGTCGGCAAGCTTCTTCTGATACGCTTCGTATGCCTTAGTGTTCGCCTCTGAGATATCCTGCGGCGAGATAATGACATCCCACACCGTGGAGCTCTGCGCCAGCACCGTGCCGTTTGTATCGAGTATCGAGCCACGGCTCGCCTGGATAGTGATGGAGGACATCTGCTGATCGTTCGCCAGAACACGCCATTTATCACCGTCCAGCACGGAATATTTCAGCAGGAAATATCCCACATATACAGACAGAGCGCACACGAATATCAGCACGATTATCTGCTTCGTGCTTGACTTCATAATGCGCTTTTTCTCACCCTCGTTCTTGTCCCATTCAACAAGAGCTTCCCAGATTATTTTCAGAATCTTCATTGTTCCTCCAAGATGTAAAACGTCGAAAAATACTGTAATATAAGCGTTTTTTCGTCCGCAAAATATGCTCAGAAAAAACGGAAAGAGCAAAGTCGCATTTTCTCCGACCTTGCTCCGTAATGCGGCTGTCGGCAGAGCAAAGGGCTTGTTCACCCCTATATTATGCCATTACAGACCGATGTATTCCATCATATCGCCCCACCAATCGGATACTGCGGCGAATATCGTGCCGCTTCCGTCAGGCTGCACCTCGATAAGGCTCTCGGTATTCACCTTCAGATACTGCACCTGAGTGTTGGTTACTTTAGACATTCCCAGCTGCTGAGTTGCGTATTCCTCGATGTAGCCGATGTTGTTAACCTTTGAATCAAGCCTTGTCTGCAGCAGCGAGTTCTGCTCCTGAGCCGCAGTAAGCGCAGTCTGCTGATCTGCCACCTTTCTTGCCCAGTCATCCGCTGTGGTCTTCTGTACGTTTACCGCACAGAGAGCCGCAAACACCAGTCCGCTTACCAGCAGGATCTTCACTCGTGAACCACTTCTTGAAACAGAGCGGCTGTTCATTCTTATCTCCTGCTTCGCCTTTTCCTGCTGCTGACGGCGGTGGGAGTTCTGCTGCTCCTGCTCCGCTACGTCAAACCTGGAAAGGTCGTATGCAAGATTTGAATTATAATTCGGGATCTGCATCTCAGACCGCCCTCCTTGTTTTTTGTATTCCCTCATTTTGGGCAATAGCTGCCCTGTATCTTATCTGTTTATCTGATTTTTTCTATAACACGAAGCTTTGCGCTGCGGCTTCTCGGGTTAGCGGCAAGCTCCTCCTCAGAGGCTGTTACAGGCTTCTTGCCCACAAGCTCGCCCCTCGGCTGCTTTCCGCAAACGCACACAGGAAATTCAGGCGGACATGTACAGCCCGTGCAGAACTCCTTGAAGCGTGTCTTCACTATTCTGTCCTCAAGGGAATGGAAGGTGATGACCGACATCCTGCCGCCGACCTTTAATCTCTCAAAGCCGACAGACAGCGCCGTTTCCAGCACGTCAAGCTCCTTATTGACTTCTATTCTTATAGCCTGAAAGCTCTTTCGGCAGGGATTCTTCTCCCTCCTGTACGCAGCGGGAACGCTGTTCTTTATAATATCGGCAAGCTCGCCCGTTGTTTCTATGGGGGCTTTGAGCCTTGCTCTCACTATTCCCGAAGCTATCTTTCTGGCAAACTTCTCCTCGCCGTATGCGAAGAGTATGCGGGAGATATCCTCCTCTGAATATTCGTTGACAAGATCACGGGCAGAGAACCCCTCTCCGCTCATGCGCATATCAAGCGGGGCGTCGTTATGGAACGAAAATCCCCTTTCAGCCGTATCCAGCTGATGCGATGAAACTCCCAGATCGGCGATGATGCCGTCAAGAGAGTCTATGCCCAGCTCCTCAAGAGCCTCGGCAAGCTCGCAGAAATTTCTTTTTACGAACGTCACGGGATAGCCCTTTAACCGCTCCCCAGCGGCCGCAAGCGCCTGTGCGTCCTGATCGAAGCAGATCAGCCGTCCGCCATCGAGCCTTTTCGCAAGCTCTAAGCTGTGACCGCCTCCGCCTGTGGTGAGGTCTGCGTAAACGCCCTTTGGGTCTGTAAACGCACCGTCTACCGTCTCTTTAAGCAGCACTGAAACATGTGAAAATTCCATTACAGACCGATCTCCTCTGCAAACGCGGCGATATCTTCAGCGGAAATTCTGTTATTGTATTCCTCCCAAAGCGCCTTGTCCCAGATCTCGGCACGGTCATCCATACCAACGACCACAACTTCCCCTGTGATCTCTGCGTAAGCTCTGAGCGATGACGGAAGAGCGATTCTTCCCTGCTTGTCAGGCTCTGCTTCGCAAGCGCCGCCGAACAGGAAACGTTCGATAGGCAGCGCCACCTTAGAGGGCTTTCCCTTCAAGCTCTCTCTGATGGAATTCCAGCTCTGCTCTGTGTGTACTGTCAGGCACTTTTCGCCGATGGTCTTGGAAATGAAGAAACGTTCGCCGAGTGATTCTCGCAGCTTTGCAGGGAAGTTCATACGACCCTTGCTGTCTATGGTGTGTTCAAACTCGCCGTACATTTCTTTCCCCCCTTCCAGCCATGCATTTCAGCCTGTCAGTGTGCCGTTCCCGTGCTTGTCTCTTTCGTCAGGCTCCCCAGCCTGCCGTGCCGTGGAATGGCGTTCCGCCCTCCTCAGGCGGAATTTTCCGTAGATTTAAATATATTTCCCAATTATGTTGTGGAAATGCGGTGATGTGATTTTTCTGTGTTTTTTGGTTTTTCAGTGGATTTTCTCCCCACTTTAGTGAAATCTTCACCACTTTTCCCCACTCTTAAAGTATACACTGCTTTTCAATTTTTTGCAAGTGTTCGGGAATAGGTTTTATTTGAAAAAGTCAGAGAACTTTTGTTCATAATTTTATGCACATTGCACAAAAAGGCAGCCCCATTCATGGGACTGCCATAGCGTTTTATGTCGAATTATACAATATATTGACATCACTCATCACGTAACACCAATATATCGTAACATCATGCGTTGTTTCTGCGGTTTCCGCCCTGTATCACCACAAACTGAGATAATAGTGTATTTTCAGGTGCTCCGCATCAAAGCATCTTTTTAAGATAGTATCCCGTGTAGGAAAGCTCGTTCTCCGCAACCTCCTCGGGAGTACCCCTTGCGATCACCGTGCCGCCCTTGTCACCGCCCTCGGGACCCATATCTATAATATAGTCCGCCGTCTTGATGACATCAAGATTATGCTCGATGACCAGCACCGTGTTTCCGCTGTCCGTCAGACGCTGCAGGATATCTATGAGCTTGCGCACATCCGCCGTGTGCAGACCTGTGGTCGGCTCATCGAGGATATAGATAGTCTTGCCCGTGGAGCGCTTTGCAAGCTCCGTTGCAAGCTTAATACGCTGCGCCTCACCGCCCGAAAGCGTGGTGGAGCTTTGTCCTATCTTGATATATCCGAGACCCACCTCCTCCATGGTGCGCATCTTGTTGGCGATCTTCGGGATGTTCGCAAAGAACTCCACACCCTCGGATACCGTCATCTCCAGCACATCATAGATGCTCTTGCCCTTGTACTTTACTTCGAGAGTCTCACGGTTGTAGCGCTGACCCTTGCACACCTCGCAGGGAACGTACACATCAGGCAGGAAGTGCATCTCAATCTTCAGTATGCCGTCGCCCTCGCACGCCTCACAGCGGCCGCCCTTTGTGTTGAAGGAGAATCTTCCCGGGCCGTAGCCACGCATCTTTGCATCATTGGTCTGGGAGAACAGCTCACGGATATCATTGAACACGCCCGTATAGGTCGCAGGATTTGATCGTGGCGTTCTGCCGATAGGCGACTGATCTATCATTATCACCTTATCGAGGTACTCCGAGCCTGTCATGTCTCTGAACTTGCCCGGGCGTGTCCTTGCACGGTTGAGCTTCGCCACAAGGTGCTTGTAAACTATCTCGTTCACGAGGGAGCTTTTGCCGCTGCCCGAAACGCCCGTAACGCAGGTGAATATTCCCACAGGGATATCCACATCTATATTTTTTAGGTTGTTCTCCGCTGCGCCGAGAACTCTCAGCCATCTGTCAGAGGGCTTGCGGCGGCTCTCGGGAACGGGTATCTTCATCTTTCCGCTGAGATACTGGCCCGTAAGCGACTTCTCGCACTTCATCAGGCCCTCCACATCGCCGCTGTACAGCACCTCGCCGCCGTTTACGCCTGCGGCGGGGCCGATATCCACGATGTAGTCCGCTGCACGCATGGTGTCCTCGTCATGCTCCACAACGATGAGGGTGTTGCCGAGATCACGCAGATGCTTCAGCGTGCCGATAAGCTTGTCGTTGTCACGCTGATGCAGACCAATGCTCGGCTCGTCCAGGATATACAGCACACCCATCAGCGAGCTGCCTATCTGCGTTGCAAGCCTGATACGCTGGCTCTCGCCGCCCGAAAGCGTGCCTGCCGAGCGGGAAAGAGTGAGGTATTCCAGTCCCACACTGCGCAGGAAGCCAAGGCGCTCCTTTATCTCCTTCAGCAGCTGTTCTGCGATCATCTTATCTCGTCCCGAAAGCTCCAGACCGTTCACGAACTCCAACGCATCCACCACGGACATGCAGCAGAATTCGTGAATGTTCTTTCCGCCCACGGTCACGGAGAGCGCCGCCTTGTTCAGCCTCATTCCACGGCATTCGGGACACTCCACCTCGCTCATAAGTTCCTCAAGAGTGTCACGGGAATAGTTGCTGTTGGTCTCGTGGTAACGGCGTTCAAGGTTGTTGATAACGCCCTCGAAATCGGTGTAGAACTGACCGCCGCCCTGCGTTTTCGGGCGCTTTATGAGTATCTTCTCGCCCTTTGTGCCGTAGAGTATCTCATCCATAGCCTTTTCGGGTATCTCCCCCACAGGCTGATCTACCGAGAAGCCGTGCTTCTCAGCGAGAGCGTCAAAATACATTGCCGCAATGCTGCCTTCGGTGTAGTTCCAGCCGAAAGCCTTCACTGCGCCGCCCTTGATGGAAAGCCCGAGATTCGGCACGATGAGATCGGGATCCACACGCAGAGAGCTGCCTATGCCCGTACACTTCGGACAGGCACCGTAGGGATTATTGAACGAGAACATCCTCGGCACAAGCTCCTCAATGCTCACGCCATGCTCGGGGCAGGCGTAGCTCTGGGAGAAGTGCAGCTCTTCGCCGTCGATGATGTCGATATATACAAGTCCGCCCGTGAGCGAGCCTGCGGTCTCGATGCTGTCCGTCAGACGGGAGCGTATGCCGTCCTTCATCGCAAGGCGGTCAACGATAATCTCGATGGAGTGCTTCTTGTTCTTTTCGAGGCTTATCTTCTCAGAAAGGTCGTACATGATACCGTCAACACGAACTCTTGCAAAGCCTGATCTTCTCGCCGCCTCGAACTCCTTCTGATGCTCGCCCTTGCGCTGACGCACCACAGGCGCAAGCACCTGAAATTTCGTGCGCTCGGGAAGCTCCATCACCTTGTCCACTATCTCGTCGATGGTCTGCTGACGTATCTCACGTCCGCACTCAGGGCAGTGAGGGATGCCTATTCTCGCATACATCAGTCGCAGGTAGTCGTATATCTCGGTGACCGTTCCCACAGTGGAACGGGGGTTTTTGGATGTCGTTTTCTGATCGATGGAGATAGCAGGCGAAAGACCCTCGATGCTGTCCACATCAGGCTTCTCCATCTGACCGAGGAACATTCGTGCGTAAGAGGAAAGGCTCTCCATATATCTGCGCTGGCCATCCGCAAAGATGGTATCGAACGCAAGGGAGGATTTTCCCGAGCCTGAAAGTCCCGTCATAACTATCAGCTTGTCACGGGGTATCGTGAGGTCTATATTCTTTAAATTATGCTCACGGGCGCCCTTGATGACTATTTTATCATTTGCCACTTTCTATTGTCCTTTCTGAATCTTTATCTTAACATTTATTCAATATCTCCCCGAAAAATCTCGCAAAGCCGTTGTTCTCCTCGTACAGCGGTCTTTCGGAATCATAGCAGTATTCGCCGTTTTCGATGTATTTCGAAAGGCTGTCCAGAGGATATCCCTGCACACGCTTCGGGTGCGGCACAGCGGTTATCAGGAACGGATTCCAGCTTATATCGTCCGAAAATTCGGTGTAGATATGCTGCTCGTCCAGCACGAAACAGACAGCGTTGCGGTATCTCGCCACGATGTCGCCGTGTTTTGCCGCAAGACCGCCGTAGTATTCTATCATCTCATCGTCTGTAAGGCACCTGCCGCCCACATTTCTGACATGTACTTTCGGAGAAAGCTCAGGCAGGTTATCGAAATACAAGCCGCTGTCGCAGGAGAAAACAGGCATCCCGAACGCCTTGTAGTAGGCTCTCGCCTTCAGCTCAGCATTCTCGAGAGGGGTATCCCCTGTCTCAGGAACATCGGGTATTTCTCCCTTAATATCCCTGAGTGAGATCAATTCAATATCAAGCTCCGAAAGCCATTCACGCATGCTCTGCAGCTTTGCGGGATTTGTTGTTCCGTATAATATCTTCATATCAGTCGCCTTGCAATTCCTTTATCTTGTCTCTGAGGAAAGCCGCATGCTCAAAGTCAAGCAGCTTTGCCGCCTTCTTCATCTCGGCGGTGTACTGCACGATAAGCTTCTCACGTTCAGCCTTAGGCAGCCACTTGCCGCCCTTCTTTCCCTTTGCGGGAGCATCGGCTTTCTTTGTTATCTCCAGCACCTCTCGGATATCCTTGATGATGGTCTTCGGGACGATGCCATGCTCCTCGTTGTACTTCATCTGTATCTCACGGCGGCGGAGCGTTTCGCTTATTGCAAGCTCCATGCTGCGTGTAACGCTGTCGGCGTACATGATAACGGTACCCTCTGCGTTTCGTGCGGCACGTCCGATGGTCTGCACGAGGGAGGTCTCGCTTCTGAGGAAGCCCTCCTTGTCCGCATCGAGGATAGCCACCAGCGACACCTCAGGGATATCCAGACCCTCACGCAGCAGGTTGATGCCCACAAGCACGTCATATTCGCCCGAACGCAGGTCACGGATAAGCTCCATACGCTCGATGGTATCCACATCGTGGTGCATATACCGCACCTTTATATCCGCCTTTTCGAGATAAGCGGTAAGATCCTCCGCCATCTTTTTTGTCAGAGTAGTGACCAGCACACGCTCCTTCTTTGCGGTGCGTGCGTTTATCTCCGAAATGAGATCCTCTATCTGACCCTCAGTAGGCTTTACGATGACCTCAGGGTCGAGCAGTCCCGTAGGACGGATGACCTGCTCCACTATCTGCGTGGAGCGCTCCTTCTCGAACTCTCCGGGAGTGGCGGAAACGAACACCACCTGTCCCACCTTGTTGTAGAACTCGTCAAAATTGAGCGGTCTGTTGTCGTAAGCAGAGGGCAGACGGAAGCCGTAGTCTATCAGGTTCTTCTTTCGTGCATGGTCGCCGCCGAACATTCCCCTCACCTGCGGCAGAGTAACATGGCTCTCGTCTATCAGCAGCAGGAAATCCTCAGGGAAATGGTCGATGAGAGTTATCGGTGTAGAGCCTGCGGGGCGTCCCTGCAGCACACGGGAATAGTTTTCGATACCCTTGCACATACCTATCTCGCCCAGCATCTCCATGTCATAACGGGTGCGCTGCTCGATGCGCTGCGCCTCAATGAGCTTGTTCTGATCGGTGAAGAACTTCACCTGCTGCTCCATCTCCTCGGTGATATCCTCCAGCGCACGGCGCAGATTATCCCTGCCCACGATGTAGTGGGATGCAGGAAATATCATAGCATGCATGAGTGTAGAGCGCACGTTGCCTGTGACCACGTCAAACTCGCTGATGCGGTCTATCTCATCACCGAAGAACTCCACACGGATAGCGGTCTCGTTGGTTGCGCCTGCGGGGAAGATCTCCACCACATCGCCCTTCACACGGAAGCGGTTGCGCTGGAAAGCTATCTCATTGCGCTCGTACTGCATCTCCACAAGGCGAGCTATCACCTCGTCACGGTCTATCTCCTGACCCTGACGGATGGAGAGCGTGTTGGAGCGGTAATCCTCAGGCGAGCCGAGGGAGTAGATGCAGCTCACACTGGCAACTATTATGACATCCCTGCGCTCTGCAAGCGCCGCCGTTGCCGAGTGGCGCAGACGGTCTATCTCGTCGTTGATGGCAGAGTCCTTTTCGATGTATGCGTCAGTGGAGGGGATATACGCCTCAGGCTGATAGTAGTCGTAATAGGATACGAAATACTCCACCGCATTGTTCGGGAAAAACTCCCTGAACTCGCTGCAAAGCTGCGCCGCAAGGGTCTTGTTATGCGCCAGCACCAGCGTGGGACGGTTGACGTTTGCAATGATATTCGCCATGGTAAAGGTCTTGCCCGAGCCGGTAACGCCGAGCAGGGTCTGCTCCTTATCGCCACGGAGGATTCCCTCGCTGAGGTCTGCGATAGCCTCGGGCTGGTCTCCTGTGGGATGATATTGCGAATGCAGTTCAAATCTATCCATACTAATAATTCCTTACAGAGTATATATCAGTTCCAAATATCGGGAAGCAGCCTTGCACCTCTCATGGAAAAGGCGCCCTCCTCGTTTACGATGATGTGGTCGATAAGCTGAATGCTAAGCTCCTTCAGGGCGTTCGCTACCCTTCTTGTAGCCGCCACATCGGCAGTGGACGCCGCAAGCACTCCACCCGGATGATTATGCACCATCACCACGTTATCGCACTTGTTCTTCATCGCCATGCCGACTATCTGCTTCAGGTCAAATTCCACCCTGTTTGTAACTCCTCTCGCCACCTGCGCCTCTCCCATCAGCGTGAAGCCGCTGTCGAGAAACAATGCATACGCCACCTCAACAGAGCGCCCTTTCAGCATATTGTGGCAGAAATTGCGCAGCTCAACAGAGTTATCCAGCACCACGCCTCTGCGCCCGAGAGCGGACTGCCGTTCAAAAAGATCCCTGTAAAAGCCGAGCATCACAGCGGCATTGTGGCCGACATTATCCACCTCGCACAGTGCGTCATAGCCTGCCGAAAGCACTCCGTCAAGGCTGCCGAAGCGCTTTATCAGCTCATGAGCGATATCGTTGGTGTTGCGCCTTGTATAGGAGGAAAACAGCAGTATCTCCAGTATCTCATGCTCCTCGAAGCAATCAATACCATGCTCGGTATATTTCTTCAGCATACGCTGACGGTGACCCTTGTGGGGGTTATCCTTTTCGGGCATAGCACATCCTCCTTATTATGTATCAATACTTTAATATTATATTGCATCATTTACACATTTGTCAAGATGCATGCCGACGATATATACGCCCCTTCGTCCGAGTCGGCAGACATATTTCACAAAAATATGAACAAACGCAAAAGCCTGAGACAGACACATGCCGCTCAGGCTAGATTTTTATTTACTTTTCCGTCAGACGATAACATCCATCTCATCCTCGGACGGGCGCTCGAACATCTGCGAAAACTTCGCTGCCAGTCCATCGTCCACATAGTATGCGGAGGTCTCGCCTTTAAGCACTGCGGCATTGCGCTTTTGCAGCCGCCTGTGCCACTCCTCATCACTGATTACGATGCAGTGGAACTCGCACGGTATGTTATGCCCGGCATAAAACGCCCTCGCCTGCTCCCTTTCTTCCTTCGTCCAGAAGCCCCAGTCAAGGATGACGTCCACGCCCAGTCCGACTATCTCCACCGACTTTTCGTACAGATATTTCTCCGCACGCTCCACATAGGTGTCGTGCATCTCTCCTGCGTCCTGCCCGAAAAGCGCCAGAGTTATCTCATCCACGGAAAGCACCACCGCTTTCAGCTCCCTGCTGAGCTTCTGCGAATAGGTAGTCTTGCCGCTGCATATCCTTCCGCAGGTCATGATTACTTTCGACATAGCCTCTCCTTTACAGATAGAACTGCTCCTCGGTGTTCATCGCCCTCGCCTGCTCCATCCAGTATTCACGGAGCATCTCCACCATCGCCGCCGCTTTCTGCTGCGCCGTTTCGGGGGAGTATTCCTCCATCTCGCTGAACACATGGCCGCAATGCTCCATCTCACCGACCTCATAGCCGCCGCACACGCCGACCAGCCACTTG
This sequence comes from Oscillospiraceae bacterium, assembly GCA_045532595.1. Taxonomy (GTDB): domain Bacteria; phylum Bacillota; class Clostridia; order Oscillospirales; family Ruminococcaceae; genus CAG-115. The sequence goes on from JAZSGG010000087.1 coordinate 21,624, forward strand.
CCCAGCACGCCTTTTCTGAACTTGAAAATGTAGTAGATCAGTCCATGCAGCTCAAACTGCCCCACGCACTCGATCTTCTTAGGTGCCTTTCCAAGCTCCGCAGGGTTTGCAAGCCATCTTATCATAGCAGCCTTTGCCGCTTCCTGCTGTAAGCTCATTTTACGACCTCCATGAATAAATGGGCGACTCTGCGCCGCCCATCGTATTGATTACAGAATGCCTGCGATGTCGATATTCTCGCCTGTCAGACCCACATAAGCGCCGTCGGATGCCTCGGAAGCGTCCTTGTGAGCAAGCAGCCACTTGTTGCAGGCTCTCAGCCACTTATCCTCTTCGTTGAGCGCCTTGATCGCAGGAGCCTCGATATTCGTTCCCTTAGGCAGAACGATAACCACCTTGAATCCCTGATCCTTAGCGCCGTTGCAGGGAGCATAATGCAGAGTTGTCGCATAGACCTCCACTACCTGACCCGCCTGCGCCCTGAACGCCATTACCTTAGAGGTATCCAGCTTGCCGTCCACGATATCATCCATCTTTGCAACCAGCAGAACGAAGTCGTACAGACCGATGTTCAGCTCGCTGTCACGGTGATATTCCAGGCAGTTCAGCTTTGTGTTGTGACCGTTGCAGTAGCCGATCTGAATGGGCATGCCGCCGTAAGCGTTGTTCTGGAACTGACCGAACAGGCAGGTGGTCTCCAGAGCCGCAACGCTGGGAACATACGCAACGCCCTCAGGCAGAGGAGTCTCAGCCTCCAGCGCACTGAGAAGGCAGGTGGTGTCGTAGCCCTCCAGCACCTTTCCGTAGGGTGCAAATTCCTTGTCGAGTACAGAATAGATCTTCATAATTTCAAGTCCTTTCTATAAATGTGCTTCGCACGTTAGTCCGTTGTTTTTTCACAGGCACCTAATACCTGACTCTCCATGATGTGCTTGTACAGGCAGTTCTCCGCCTCGATAAAGACATCATAGGAAGGCTCATCCTTCTGCTCGAAGGTGCCGTAGGCATCCACTATCTCCACAACGCCTTCCGTGGGAACATTGTTCCTGTTGCGGATATAAACACGGTCGCCACGGTTGTACTTCGGTTTGCCGAGCTCTGTTCCCTCAAACACCTCAAAGCGGTACTCCTGAAGAGTATAGGGATACTTCTCGCTGTCCACCTTTGAAAGGAACATCTCCACGGGGCGTGCGTACAGCTTTCCGTCACCGTAAAGCGCACGGTAGATAACGAGCTGTTCCTCGGTCTCGGTGTGCATGGCTGTGCCGAGTATCTCGTATGTGTATTTCGTCGGAGATTCCGTCAGCTCTTTATAAGTCATGTGTTCACGCTTGAAGTGCTTTACACGAACGCCGCTTCTGAGATCGTCTATCGTCATATCAGTCGCCCTCAAACAGCGGTGTGGAGAAATAACGCTCCGCCGTGTCGGGAAGAACGGTCACCACCGTCTTGCCCTTTCCCAGCTTCTTTGCAAGCTTTCTCGCCGCCGCAACGTTGGTGCCTGCGGAGATTCCGCACATCAGACCCTCAAGTCGTGCAAGATCCTTTGCGGTCTCGATAGCCTCTTCATCGGTTACTATATAAACATGGCTGTAGATGTTGAGATTCAGGTTCTTAGGGATGATACCATCGCCGATGCCCATCTGCAGATGTGTGCCGATGGTGCCGCCTGCAAGGATAGCCGCATTCTCAGGCTCAACTGCCCATATCTCGATATCGGGGTTCTGAGCCTTTAAGGTCTCGCCGATGCCGCTGAGCGTGCCGCCTGTACCGATTCCCGAGCAGAAGCCGTGTATCTCCTTGCCTGCCTGCTCCAGTATCTCAAGACCGGTATGGTGCTTATGTACCAGCGGATTTGCTCTGTTCTCAAACTGCTGAGGGATGTATACGTTGGGATTCTCCTCACGCATGCGCTCTGCAGTTCTCAGGCACTCGTCAATGCACTCGCCGATGTTGCCGTCATCATGAATGAGGATGACCTCAGCGCCGTAGTGCTTCACCAGCATCCTGCGCTCACAGCTTACGGAGTCGGGCATGATGATTACCGTCTTATAGCCTCGCACAGCGCCCACCAGCGCAAGACCGATGCCCTGATTTCCGCTCGTAGGCTCAACGATGATAGTATCCTTGTTGATGATGCCGTCACGCTCTGCCGCAAGGATCATGTTATAGGCTGTTCTGGTCTTGATGGAGCCGCCCACGTTCAGACCCTCGAATTTAACAAGTATCTCAGCACTGTCCTCATCCACCATTCTGTTCAGGCGGATCAGCGGAGTGTGGCCGATAACATCGAGTATGTTGTTGCTTATCATATAATTGTGTCCTTTCAGATTATGTCTGTATCAAAAAGGCTTGTGCGCCTTTATTATCAGGAAAAGAGGCTTGTGCAGAGTATCGGACTTCGGGCGCTTAGCCACCATATCCGCATCGGGAACAGGCTCGATGACCTGCTCAATAATGAGGCCTGCCGAAGTAACAGCGTTAATAATATCGGAAAAACGACGATGGAAATATATCCTGCCCTTGATAAACCACTCGTCCTCACGTTTACCCTCGGTCTGATAGTGGGAAAAGCAATAGCCGCACTTATTCCCCTGTTCGTCAAGGATATAGTGTCCCTGTCCGTTCACTGAAGCAGTGTAGATGGGATGCTCCTGCGAAAACAGCAGCATTCCGCCCTCGTTCAACAGCGCCGAAATATCCCTCATCAGCGCAGGAAGATCCTCAATGTAATGGAACGCAAGGGAGCTGTATATAAGATCGAATTTCCCGTCTAGCTGCGATATCTCGGTCATGCTCATATTTATATAGGTGATATCGGGATGAGCGCTTTCCGCTCTTGCCACCTCCAGCATCTTCTCCGATATATCGATACCCACGGCTTCCGCAGCACCACGCCGCACGAAATCCATGCAGTTGTGACCAAATCCACAGCCTAGATCCAGCACACACCTGCCACTCAAATCAGGCAACTGCCTTGCCATTTCAGGCTGTTCCATCAGGGTGTTGCAGTTGATCTCGCTGTCACGAAGCTCGCAGTAGCCTTTAAAGACGGTATCATTATCAAAGAAATTCTGTTCCATAACGCCTCTTATATTATATGCGGTTAATATAAATATGTATCTATTATAATACGGTTGAGCCTATCTGTCAAGGGTAGACATCTGCATTATATTCGTCAAAGTGTAATTGACAACCCAATTCACATCATGTATAATATAAGCAGATCACTCTTATCACAACACCTGCAAAGGATGACATGTCATGAACAAAGAAATATGGCTCTGGTTGCTTCTTGTCATGGGTCCACACAACATCAAGACCATGCAGATAGTGGAGCAATACAGAGATGTACGCACCGCCGCCGAAGCTATCCGCGACGGAACATGCGAACTCCTTGACGCAGACGAAATGAAGCGTGCGGAAAACGTACGTTCACGGGATGTTTCTGCCACGATCGCAAAGTGCGATGCAAACGGCATCCGCATAATAACGATAGAGGATGAGGAATATCCCGAACGACTCAGATCGGTTTTCAATCCACCCATTCTGCTTTTTGTACAGGGTAGTCTTGCAGGACTTGACGCCGAGCCGGTACTGGCAGTGGTCGGCACACGCAAGGCAAGCAATTACGGTCTGCGCAACACTAAGCTCATCTGCACCGAGCTTGTCCGCAACGGCATGGTGATCGTCAGCGGACTAGCCGTGGGTCATGATACCACAGCGCATCACTGCGCCCTGTCAAACGGCGGCAGGACAATAGGAGTTCTCGCCTGCGGCAATCTGGTGGATTACCCCGCCGCCAGCAGAGAACTGAAGCGCAGTATCATCCGCAGCGGCGGCGCAGTGATATCCGAACTTCCGCCCGAAACAGGCGTCACAAAGGAATATTTCCGCTATAGGAACCGCATCATTTCGGGTCTTGCGCAAGGCACATTCATCACCGAGGCTCCCGATCCAAGCGGCTGCCAGCGCACCGCCGAACACGCAATTGAACAAGGCAGAGAGCTTTTCTGCATTCCGCCGCACGATATTTTCGATCAGCGATACGCAGGCGTGATAAGCTTTTTACGGGACGGCGCAACGCCCGTATTCAGCCACACAGACATTCTGGATGCCTACAATTTCGGCATAGTCGGCGATTGATCGACTCACGGAGCGGCAGCGCTGTTGCCGCTCCGCAATTATCCTCCCAAACGGCCACATGAAAATTTTACTGCTTTTTTCAAAAAAGTGCTTGACAAACCAAAACTCTTGTGATATAATATATGAGTGCTTGAAAGCACGGTATGCGCCAGTAGCTCAGCTGGATAGAGTACTTGGCTACGAACCAAGGGGTCAGGGGTTCGAATCCCTTCTGGCGTGCCATGAAAAACCGCTTAACCATCAGGGTTGAGCGGTTTTTGTGCTTTTATAAGCCTTTCTAATTATCAGCGGCAATACGGAAATAGTGCGCCATTAGTGCGCTATTGCCGAAAAAATGCGCTGTCGGTACTCATACAACAAACAAGGGGCGACCTGTTCCGAAAGCAGGAAGCCCCTATTTTTTATGCCCTTTTCTTGCTGAATACAACATCTGCGATACAGCTTGCCGCTGCCTCGTCAGCCTTTCGCATGATATGCCCGTATTTATCTGTTGTGGTGCTGACCTTGCTATGCCCCAGACGGCGGCTTATGCTTATGCTGTCAACGCCGTTAAAATACAGGATGCTCACCATCGTGTGGCGGAATGCGTGCGGATTGATGTGCGGAAGTCCGTATTTCTTAGAAAAGCGGCTGCAATACCCTGTCAGGCTCGACGGGTCCATCGGAGCGCCGTTGTCCTGTACAAATACGAAATTGCTATGCTTCCACTTATCGCCGTATCTGCAAGACTGTTTCAGATACCATTGACGATATTCCCGTAAAAGCTCCATTGTTTCCGCTGGGAGCTTCACAAAGCGCCTTGAATTGGCGGTCTTGGTCGTGTCCTCGTATACTCCCCTATCCGCTGAATACAGCAGATTATTGCAGATGTGTATCTGATTTGTTTCCCAGTCCACCTTATCCCACTTCAAGCCGAGTATTTCGCCACGCCTAGCGCCTGTTATCAGCAGCAGATGAACAGCGGTGCGCCACTTGATAGGCTCTTTCTCCAGACAATCACGAATGCGCTCGATATCCTCAACATCAAAGTAATTGGCTTCCTTGACAGCGACTTTCGGCGGCGTTGCTTTTGCCGCTGGGTTATATGGTATCAGCATTTCCTTTTCAGCCTGAGCCATCACAACGGAGATAAAGCGGTGATGCTCCACTATGGTCTTGTTGGAGAGCGGCTGCATGTTTCGGGTGATGGCGAACAGCTTGTTTACATCCTGACCCAGAGCCGCCGCTATTGAACAGGCGATATCCTCTGCAACATTCTTTCCATGTACAGCATTGGAAAGCGTGCTTTCAGCGATTCCTGCAGCCTCTGCAAAGCTCTTGAACGTCATTCCACGCTCTTTCAGGATAGCGGCAAGGTCTGCTTTGGCGGTTGCCCTGCCTGTTCCCTCCCTCATACCGCTTTTTGCAAGCTGAGAATACAGGTTATTGAGATGCTGAGGACGAATGTCGTTCAGCTTCAGATGTCCTATGCCCTGATTTATTCGGCTCAACAGGCTTTTATAAAGCACTATGGTGCTATGCTTTACGCCGCTGCGCTCTTTCAGCTCAATGACGTAATCGGCATATTGTGCAAAGGTCTGGCGGTTATCGAGGATAAAGCCCTGCTTGCACTGTTCCTCAAATTGCAGCGCCTTTCGGTTCAGTTCCTTTTCAATGCGTTTCGGAGATAAGCCGCTTTCGGGCTTGTAAGTGGTCGTAAAGGGCTTCAGGCGTTTGCCGCTGCTGTCATAGCCGTGATATACTCTGATGGTGTAACTGATAATGTTGCCGTTTTTGTCTTTGCGTGGGGTTATCGAAGCCATTTACTCACCAGCTTTCAACAACGCTTCATGCAATTTATTTCTCACAAAGTCAGAAAAACCAGGAGATATATCACTACGTTTTTCTAATACATCCGAAAGCCATTCGTTATTATAAGCCTGAAACGCTTTCATATCACTATTGCCTGCAACAGTCTTTATCAATGACACCAGTTTTTGAGTTGCCCTGTATTCTATTATTGCCAAACGATCAGCAGCCTCTGCAGCCAATTCAACTGGTAGAGACCCCAAGAAAATACCATCATCCAATCCTTTGAGAGTTTCAGCCTGTTCAGAACCCATCACGGCCAAATAGTTCGCATTCGCCCCAATGGTTTTGTTATCCAGTACAAAAATCTCGTCAATCAGCTCTAAGAGAACGCATTTGTCATTGAAATTAAAATCAGAAGCTACTATTTCACTTAAAGCATCAGCGGCAAAATTCAGATAACAAGCAGCAGGAGCCTCTTCGTTATATTTTTCAATCAATGCCACCAGCTTCCAAAACTCATCAGATTGAAGCATAGGTGAAAATGTATTTAGCTCATCGAATGCGGTGTATGGAGTTGGCCCATCTTTCAATTCTGCTTGTATTCGCTTTACAGCGCCCTCCAAAAGACCCGTATACTCACATACAGATATCAACTCAGCATCAGTAGTCTGATTGTCGGTTCTGCCTAAGAGGTAATCAGCAGAAACCCCATAATAATCCACTATTTTTGACAGCACCTCAACATCAGGAGAACGCTCTCCTTTTTCGTAATACTCCAAGCTTGCACGGCTTATTCCCAAATCATCCGCCACTTTCTGCCTACTAATATTAGGCCGTTTTTCGCAGCGGAGCTTCAAAAGCCTTTCTGCAAAGCACTCTTTAACACTCATTTGTTGCTACCACCTTTCTAAAATATCACTTTCACTATATTTGTTGTTACATGGACCCAAAACGCAACAAAAGCATTGACTTTGTATACGTTTGTGGTTATAATAATATTATAGCAACAATCATCACAATCATTATAGCACACCTAATAGAAATTGTCAATCATCATTACGAAAGGAATGGTAAAATGTATAACCAGGATATAAGAACAGAAGCAAAAGCGAGCGGCGTATTTCTATATGAAATAGCCGAAAAAATAGGTGTTTCAGAGCCTACTTTAACAAGAATGCTCCGCAAAGAGCTGGCGAACGAGAAAAAAGCCACTCTCAGAGCAGCAATATCCGAAATATACGCAGAAAAGAATACAGCAGCACATTAATCATACCCATGAAAAAGAATAGTTTATTTCTTCTCTGTGCCACGGAATTATATATGGACAGCTCGGAACAATCAGAAGATTGACCGAGCTGCCTGCAGAGACATTCCAAACCACTCAAATGCAAGCCCAGAAGCGGCAAAAATATAATAAGGCGGTGTAATATCAATGAATGACAACATCTTAAAAATCCCTCGAATGGAAACTATCAAGCGCACAGCGGAGCTGTTTGGGCTTCCAGTACACTTTGTAAGAACCAAAGTGTCAAGCGGCGAGGTCGTTGCTGTGCGTGCCGGCAAGCGTTTTTTGGTGAATGTGGATAAATTTGCGGATTATCTCAACAGCTCCACCATACAGCAGGAAACAGCCAGCGCCGGCAAGATACAGCCTATAAACCTGAGGTGAGCCAGCGCCATGAACAATACAGGATATATAAAGCTACATCGTAAAATTTTGGATTGGGAATGGTATAAACATACAAACACTCGAATATTATTCTTGCATTTGCTTATTTCAGCAAATTGGGAAGATAGCTACCAAAACGGCCACATGATACAGCGGGGACAATTGCTCACAACTGTGAAAGAACTATCAACAATCAATCAACAAACTACTCAACAAACAAAAACCGCACTAAAACACCTGGTATCAACAAACGAAATAACAATCAAAGCAACCCCCAAATTCAGCATTATAACGGTAAATAATTACGATGTGTACCAGTCGAGCAACAAACAGAATAGCAATCATACGTCAAATAATCAACAAGCCGTTCAACAAACCGTTTGCGCCGAAAACAACAAACCTACATTATTATATAAAGAATTAAGAAACCAAGAAACTGAAGAAGAGAAGAATACGGAACCGTGTAGCGAAACATCCGTATTTGTAAATTCAGTCATTCAAGACTTTAACACGATCTGTACGAGCCTTTCGCCTATTCACATAAGTGATACCAAAGCAAAGGCAATACTAAACGCAAGACCACATCTGTACGAGACGTCTTTTGCGGATTATTTTCGCAAAGTGGAAGCCTCAGACTTCCTCACCAACAGAACTGGCAGAAGTTTTGCCGCTACTTTCGATTGGCTTATGAAGCCAGAAAACATAGACAAAGTGCTTTCAGGACATTATGATGTGGCTTATGGCGATACCACACAAACCAAGCGCAAACAGTCCACCAGTTTAGACGATTATTATTTCGAGCCATCAAAAGGTTTTAGGGAATAAAGGTTTATATAATGACAAATGAATTTATAGCCGAACTTATCCAGCAAGGCGGAAATGATGAACTTATCCCGATACTTTGGGAAAAGGTTCAGACGTTACTTTTTATCAAAGCGGACCGATATTATTGTGCATTTTCCGATACATTATGTCGCTACGGGTGCGACAAACAGGACGTCCGCCAGGAATGCTATTCCGCTATGCTTGCCGCTGTAAAGTGGTACAAACCAGAAAAGGGCTTTAAATTCAACTCATACCTGAATTACGCCTTAAAGAACATGATACGAGGCTTATACAGCCGAAAAGACGACGCTCTGAACCAAGCTGCAACGATGTATCTTGAACAGCCCATCGGCGAAAACCAAGACGGCGACACACTCACGCTCTCAGATACCATTGCGGATGACACATCCACCGATTATTACGATAGAGCAGAACGCTCCGACTATTACGCAGCATTGCACGAGGCGATAGACTGCCTGCCCGAAAGAGAGCAGCGTGTATTGCGCTGGCATTGGTTCGACGGGAAAACCTATCAGGAGATAGGGCAGCTGCTTGGTGGAGTGACACGCCAGCAGGCACAAGCAACAGATGCAAAAGCACTGAGGCTTCTGAGGAGCGGCAAAATCGGACGGAGGCTCAGAGAGATATACGGCGATGATTACAGAAAATCAAATGACAAATACTACAAGCCCAGGATGCGCCACAAATCACTGGCGGAATTTCGTATCACTGGCAGCTCCGAAATCGAGGACCTTGTCATTGACACAATGATGTATGAGCTTATGAACAGCGGACCAGAACAGCACAATAGTTGAACAACAGTAGAACAGCAAAATTCGTTTTCAGCACCAAAACACGATGAACAAAAAGCGGCAAGCCGCCCGAATCGGGTAACTTGCCGCTTTAATTATATCATGTTATATTTTCGCTGAAAATACGCTGTATTGTGTTTTTTGTGGTATTTACAGATAACTCACATCTACACACGCAACACGGCTTACAGAGCATTGTGAGCGTTTCTGTGCGTTATGCCGCTGAGTAGTTCACAACGGCAATTTCCGTCAATGCCTTTTCGAAACCTGCCACGATCTGCTCAATACGAGCAGCAACCTCTGCATTGATTACCACCTCGCCGCACTGGCTGCACTTCTGGCAAGGTACATTTTTGATTACCACAATGCAGTTTTTAAGCTCTACAGTGTGGATAGTTGTGCTTTCTTCCATTGTTCCTTTGCAAAAGAAGCATGTCATATCAATCAACCGCCTTTCTTGTTTTCATATCGTTCTCCCATCTGCTATTATCGGGATAATATGCTGTGATTATCCATATTTTATTATCTCCGACACCGCAGCACACATGCAAAGCTGTACCTGCGATAGAAGCACCCAGTTCAAGGCAGCTCGGAAATGGATAGTCATTCGGATATTGCTCGATGATCTCGCCGTGTAGCAGCACGTTTTGAATATCAGGTATCTGTATACCCCTTTCTCTGAAACGTTCAAGCACATGCAAGGTCAGATTTATGTTTTTGAGGTCTGTTGCCAATTCTCGGATTTGCTCCGCTGTCAGCTCGTTCACTGGATATCACTCCTTTACAGCTCTATATCCTTGCCCGTATCAGCCTTGAAACGAGCCTGTATTGCACTTTTGATGTAAGCATTGATACTTTCTCCGCTTTCCTTTGCAGCTTCTTGAAGGACTTTTTTCAGGCCCCTCTTGACTGTTAATTCTATGCGATCATAATTTATTTCATTAAACGCTCGCTTGTAATTTGTTGCTTTAGATTTATCGCTCATTATATCTCACCCCCATTTTATTATAACATATAGCATCGAAAATGTCTACCGTAAGATTAAACAAAAAATCTACCGTAAGATTGTTGAATCCGCCAATTGATATCTACCGTAAGATGTGCTATAATTACATTAAGGTCAGAGGGAAAGCCTCAACCAAATAAACCGAAAGGAAATGTATACTATGAGTAAAAATGAATTAACCAAAAAGGTAAGAGAGCTTAAGGAACTGAAAGCATTTGCAGACGAGATCGCAGCTGAGATAACAACTATTGAGGACGAGCTGAAAGCCGAAATGAATGCACAGGGCGTTGAGGAAATGATGGTAGATGTGTTCAAGCTGCGCTACAAGACAGTAACAAGCAGCCGATTTGATACATCGGCATTCAAGGCAACGCACGGCGAATTGTACGCACAGTACACAAAGCCCACTGTTTCCCGTAGATTTACGATAGCATAAAACAAAAGCCCTTGCAGCTGCGAACTACAAAGGCTAATGTACAAAGCGGTGCGTGATACACCACCCAAATGCAAGGATATTGTATCACGCTTGCCGCTAAAAGTCAAGACATTAAGGAGAATTTTTATGAAAAAGTACAGAAAAGCATACGACAAGCTGGAAACAACATTTACCATAATCCCCGAGGTAACCGCAGCGGAGGAGCATTTCAAAGAGCTGTACGAGAAGCTCAGAGCAGTTGCACCGGCACTCGCAGACGAATTTGATACAGCCGCTGGAGAGCTTGCCAGAGCATACTCGCTCATGGGCTTCATCGGAGCAGCCAAAACAAAGGAGAGTGCAGCATGAGTGATATCGTAGTATTTGATAACCAGGAGTTCGGAACCATCCGCACGATGGAGATTAACGGCCAGCCGTATTGGGTGGCGAAAGACGTAACGAAAGCACTCGGGTATTCGCAATGCCATGTAGCAGTACGGAGGCACTGTTATGACCGTTCGAAACGAACGGTCACCGATGCAATGGGGAGACCACAAGAAACTTACATCATCCCCGAAAGCGACCTCTACCACCTTATCGTGCATAGCCAGTTACCGTCCGCCAAGCGCTTTGAAAAGTGGGTATTTGAGGAGGTTTTGCCTAAGTTAAGGAAAGAGGGCAGCTACTCCATGAAGCCTGCAGAGGACGACGTAGAGGCTCTCAAAGCTGAGATATGCAAGCTCAGAGAAGCTCTGCAGAACCAGTCGCACATAGAGATACAGCAGCCTGCGAAATTGGCTACACCACCGTCTTTGGCGTACTCACGAGCCAAGGGACAAGAGGAGCTGCGGCGATCATATATCAGCTACCTGTTGACCGCATTAAGCGGCATGATGGGACTTACCAGCATGGATATGTTGAGCCAGGCATACTCACAGATGGAACAGAAAGGCGGATTGAACCTGGCATACCTACAGCAGATATACATGGGCACACACCAAGTACCGAAAGTGTCAGTGTTGAACGCAATTTGCGCGGACCAGGAAGCCTCTGAAATGCTTTTTGATATACTGACATACAACATGAAAGGCGCTCTCCGCAGGATTTAAGAGAGGCTTGAAACGATTTTCGGAACGAAAACGGAACGATTTTCGGAACGATACGAACCGCATAACAGAGCCATTTATCGGGATACCCTGAAACGATTTCTGAAACGAAAACGGAACGAAAAGCGGAACCAATGGAAGAAATATAAGAATATAATAATATAAGCATTTATATAATTATAATTTATATTTTAATTTGATTATTATAATATAATTATAAATATAATATTATATTATTACACGCGCACACGCGCGAGAAAAGTCACTAGCATTTTGTTGACCGCAACAAAATGCTAAAAAAACAGCTCCTCGCCGGTCAAGCAAAGGAGCTGCAATCACAACCAACCACCGCCTAAACGCTACAGCAGTGGGCAAACTACTGCGCAGACGGAGGCTTTATGCGATTATACTACAAATCACGAAAAAGTCAACTGCAAGGAGATATAAACATGAACATAGCAAAAGATTTTTATGTTGGCAACACCCATATCAAGATAGCGACTGACTATTGCGAGGACAAGACACCTGAGGGTGTTGAACGCATACTGGAGAAGATAGCCAGAACCGCCCTCCAGCATCATAGAGCAGCAGCGGCAGAAGCAGCCGTATACGCACAGTTAAACTCACCAACACCGCCAGCACCGAAAAAGCCCGTATCAGTACGATGTGATGTATACGGCTACTGCCCAAGTTGTAATCACCAAGTACACATGAACTCGAAAAGAACCCTCGATATATGCAGGCACTGCGGCCAGGCTTTAGACTGGAGCGGCAACCAGTACGAAACATGATATACTCTCAGACAAGCGAGAACACTCCAAATTGACGACTTGCCACTCGATTGGGGAAGAGATACCAACAAACAGGCAAATACGGATTGCAGGCGATTTTGAGCGGCAATTCGCTTATATGCAATTCAAGAAGAGCATCCAAAGGAAATCCAATCTATATCTCTTTCCGCTCACAACACCAAAAGCAATTGCGACCGGAACCGCATAATTCTCAGTGCGCCATTAGTGCGCCATTTTGATGAAAGTGCGCTGAATTGAATTACACGCCGTTAAACATTCGCTTTCACAAAGCCGCATTACAAAGCCATAAATTGAACATTGCGAAACAGTGCAAAACGATTTTCTCCCAGCTACGAACCAAGGGGTCAGGGGTTCGAATCCCTTCTGGCGTGCCATAGGATAACCTCACAAACGTGATTGTAATGCGGTTTGTGAGGTTTTTCTTTTACCTAAAATCGGTTTTGGTCTTTGTTTGGTCTTTATTGAGAAAAGCAAAGTACCATTATAATAGTGTAAAGCTGTTCGCTATTGCTTCGCTTGCTCTCGCCTGTGCTTCGATGAACGAATGTGCATATATGTTCAGTGTCGTACTCGCTTGGGCGTGTCCTAAACAATGCTGCACCGTCCTGACATCTACGCCTGCATTTATTAATAATGTAGCATTGAAATGTCGGAAGCTGTGAATTGATACATACCGCAGCTTGTTCCTCTTGCAAAACCGCCTTAACCACGAATCTGGGGTCATAGGTGAAAGCTGCGCACCGTTATACGCCTTCATCACCGCATTATTATCATCAATCCACTTTGTACCGAGCTTTTCAGCCTGTTCATCATAGAACACAAGCAACTTTTTCAGATAATCGAACACTACCTGCGGAAGCTTTAGGCTTCGTATTGATTTATGCGTTTTCGGTGTTTCGGTGACTATTCCCACATTTGCGATATGATATGCAGCCTGTCTTATGTGAATGATGCTGTTTTCAAAATCAACGTCCTTCCACGTCAAGCCCATTATCTCACCGAGCCTGAAGCCGCCGTAAATCGCAAGGATAAAGAAGCACTGATAATTCATCGGCGCATCTTCTAACAACGCATCAACAAATCTCTGCATTTCTTCAAGAGTATATAAGTCTTTTTCGGGTGTCCTCTGCGGTGGAAGCAAAGCTTTCTTGCAGGGGTTTTCGCTTATCATACCCATTCTGATAGCATATTCAAGCACAGACGATATGTACGAAACACTGTTCTTTATGGTTTTTGCCGACAGTGCCTTGTAACCTTTTGTTTCGCTGCCCTTTTGAAAATTGCTGATTAGCTGCTGTATCGTTCTGGTGGATATCTTGTCTATCCTCAGATGTCCGATCTCGCCGTTTACACGCTTCTGAACTGTTCGCAGATTATCAAGCGTTGTTGCCTTGTATCGGGGTTTTGCGTATTCATCAAGCCATTGCGCCGCAAAAGCTTCAAACTTTACAGCAGATGAAACATAGCCGTTGTTGCAGGCTTCTTCAAATAAAACCGCCTGCCGCTGCAGCTCCTTTTCGATCTGCTTTTCAGTCATATTCTCGTCTGGTTTCCACGTCATGCTCTGAATTATTTGCTTGCCGCTGACGGAGTAACCGCACGATACCTTTATTCTATATGCGTTTCCACGCTTCTGTATTGTAGCCATACAATTATGCCCTCCTGCACATAATTGTTATGCTCTACCCCTACGATATATTTTACCATATTCGGATTATCCTAGTCAATAGGGGCAAAGCATAACGATGGCTTTTATTCGCTCTTAACGAGCTTTAGCAGCACATCTTGATTTATAAGATACTTTTTTCCTGCCTTAATATGCGGCAGTGTGCCTTCCTTGCACATTCTTCTGATACGGTATTCTGTAAGCCCCTTTACAGCCTGTGCGGCTTCCTTAATAGTCAGCATTGTTGTTCTGGTTTCTGTCATTGCAATTCCTTTCTGCTGTATCTGAATATACAGCCAAGAATTCTTCTGTCTGGTATTCTATGAATTCATTCTTTGCAACGAAATAAACCACCTTGTTTATACGCCTGAGAAATGCTCTCCAAATCTCTGGTTTATTCTGCTGTATCGGCAGATATTGCTGACTAAGCGGAATATTCGAGATTATATACACCTTCGTATAGCAGGCAATTTTATTCGCATATCTGCATGGGAGTTCCAAAGGATAGCCGTCAAGATAATTCAGCATATCCTGTATTTTAAAAGCGGAGCTGAATTCTTCGAATATAATAACATCCTGCCCTTTGTATCCGTCAAAGCCGCCGAATATGTAGTTTGTGACCCTGAACACATTTTCATATCCGTACCGCTCCAGTACACTTCGGCTCTTGCCTGTGCCAGTTTCACCGAAGATGTATGTAACTGTCAGCTCACGAAATTTATTCTTGAATTCCTCGTTTATTATGATCTGACGGGTTTTCTCAATATAATCCGTCTTTGTGAGATAATCGGGGTATTCTTCTAAAATCTCATAGGTTGACAATCCTGATTTTATACTGTCATATAGGTCTGCCAGATCGTTTCTTGCTCCCTGTCGCTCAATGGGCATTTCGCCCCATTCTTCCTGCGTGTCGGGGAGCTTTGTATTGCTTTTCTCCTTGTTGCCTTCCCACTTGCCCTCTTTGAAAACATAATCTCTGCTTTGCTCGGAAGTACCCTTTGCAAGCTCGATATGTGCGGATTCAAACCGCCTTTTTATGGTCGAAAAACGCACCGCAGATGACGAGTATATGAATATATGTGTATGATGTGTCTGCGTTTTGCCGCCGACTTCATCAGCCATGCAGTAATACGACACGGATTTCATTTCCGAAATCTTGTCCTTTATTACCTCGTGTGTCAGCCCTTTATCCAAAGGGTTGTTAATGGTTATCTGCCATTTTCGTGATTGTGTATCTTTGGGTTTGCCTATAATACCACCTCTTTGATAAATATTACGCTGCTTGCGCCGTACGAAGTGCAAGGCGCAAAGCAGTGTGCAGCGCTTGCGCTGCAAAAAGTGGGTAGGCTAGTATTACCCTACCCACTTCTATCGCAAATACGCTAAAACTGCATTATAATCAAGTGTATTAGTCTGCGACAGCAAATGTCGCAAATACTAACGTGTAGCACCCGACTTGATATAATTATGTAGCTTCTGGTGGTCTGTAATGCTCGGTACTTTGACCGCTGTAAATTCAGCACCGTTATTCAGCATATATCCAGTGCCTTGCTTCCTGTTCGGCAGCATAAGCTTCTTATATTCGCTGAAGAACATTCCCTTGCTCTCATCACTGAGATTACCCAGACCGATCACCAGATTAAAATTATCTCTTGCGGTAGAAAAATACTGTGCATCTGCTCTCTGCTAGCTCACAATAACATGAACATTAAACGATCTTCCGAGCATCAGAAGATTTGAGAGCTTCTTTTTCTCGTCCTCTATAGTCTTTTTATCGAGCGAATTGCAGTAACTCGCCCATTCATCGAAAAACAGAACGATCATATTTCTTGATGTATCTTCTCCGCTTTGCCGCTTCTGGAAACGCTCATAAAACATCTGCAAGCCTTTCTGACAATCCATGAACTTGAAAAAGCGTTCGCTTCCTGCAAGAAAACTGAAATCATCATCACCCTTGAAATCGCAGATATAAAGCTGTGATTCCTCACAGCGCAGGGCGATCTTGCCCAAAAGCAGCTTTGTAAAGTAGGTCTTTCCGCTTCCTGTCGCACCTATAACGATGATATGAGGGGATTTGTGGGGCTGCCACTTGATATAGTAGCTAACCCCACAGGAAAGATAATCCTCGTTAAAAAGGAGCTCAATCCCCTGCATATTAAAAGTCCTTGTCGTTATGATCGAATGGAGGCTTGCCCGAATTGGACTTGTTGCGAAGGTATTCACAATAAGCCTCGTTACAGATTACGACATCGATGTTGATATATGCACCAACATCAACAATGCCGTTGATCATAAGAATGGGGTAGCTTCTACCCTCATAGATATAAGCACTGGTAGACAGTTCTGTGAAATCTCCTGCGCTTAATTTCTGCCCAATGCGCATATTAAGCACTTCGGAAATAACCGCCGTGTCTATATCACCGTTCTTTTGGCAGACGTAATGCAAGATTACAAATCTGCCGTTATCAGATGTATGTACATTCGAATCTAAAGCTGTGTATGACTTTGGTGCAACTAGGTTAAGCG
Source organism: Oscillospiraceae bacterium (assembly GCA_045532595.1). GTDB lineage: Bacteria > Bacillota > Clostridia > Oscillospirales > Ruminococcaceae > CAG-115. The sequence goes on from JAZSGG010000087.1 coordinate 38,398, forward strand.
TTGATGCTGTTTCGCACAAAACAGTATACAAGCACTTTCGAACTGTGTTGTAACTGCTTTCAGCCGAAATAAGCTCTGCTTCTCGCTGCTGCTTTTCAGCAGCTTCCTTCACCTCCATTCTGTGTGCGGCATTATGTAATCTGGCATCTTCACGGTTAGCGAAATACTTATGGATATAGTAAAACGCTACCGATACAATTGCAATGCCCAATGCAATTGTGTCAAAGTTTTCGATCAGCAACTTGCCAACATAAAACGTGACAAGTACAATTATCGCAATGGCAATAAGTATGCAGGTTGCAATTATTGCAATCTTGCCATACTTCTTTTCTGATATAAGCTGCTTAAATTTGTTAATCATTTAAGCACCTCCACTTCCGTAGCCTTAGCAGTAAACAGGTATTCGCCGCTGCGGCTATCACGGTAGAACTTGCCCTCAAAGCCCTTGAAGGTAACCTTGATTGAGCCGCCTGCTGCTTCGATCTGTTCATTGGTAATCGTAGGTGTAGCTTGAAAAATCTTCACAGAGAAAGATTCAAATTTATTTGCAGGACACACTACTGTGTATTTATATCCTGCAATTGTTTCGCTGGGTTTACCGTCAATATATTCCCTGAAAGGATTTAACCCAGTAAGAAGCACTTCGTTGCTCTTAGCTACCTGAAGTAAAGTAATCAGAATTGAATTAATTCGAATACTCATAATAGTCCTCCTTCGAACGTCTGAAATTATTAATATTTTTCATAGATGAATGTTTGCCTTTCTAAATAACCTTGTAACACTCTAGAAATATTACAAAGGTTATTTTAACATAGCCATCACAGTTGATATCTGACTGTGAAGAAGTTCTCAGCTAGCTTATGAATAAATTATATATCAAGAATTTTATTAAGTCCATCCCTAAAAAAAAATAAAAAAGTTGCGGACTTTTTGCTCCAAAAATGATATAATGAAAGGGGTATATTTTTTAACATTAACATGAAAGGCGAAAAAATGAGCAATCTATCTAAAGAACAAATGATAAAGGTTCAATACGACTTTTTTAATATGGTTTATTCAGAGATTTTAGACTATATGAAAGAAAGGAATATAGAAACAACCAATGATATTAAAGAGAATTTATTCCGAATTGAAAACAACAAAGACAAAGACGAAAAAAAGCGCAAAATTAATCTTCTGAACCTCGGACGTTATGCGTTAGATCTTAATACTGAGATTATTGAATCTGTTTACCCAAAAGCAAATAAAAATTGTATCAGATTATTAATTGAATACTATTACGATATATTAAGTTCAAATAATCCAAAGAAAGACATTACAGATACTTCTATTCGCAAACGATTTAACAGCTTTACGCAGAACAAAAATCGTACCGAATTGTACGATGCAATGTCAGATCTTTTAGGTATTTCTTCTAGCATATTAAAAGGACTTCATCCAGAAATTACTATCGCTTTCGCAGAAAAAGCATACTATTATAATTATGATCGCTATTTTAATGATGAATATTATGACATGGTAACCGAACAAGAAGAAATGCTATGGCTAGAAGAATTCTATACAGATTATCAAAAATTCAATAAAAAAGAAAAAACATTTATATGGGATTATATTGATGAACTAACAGTCAACCTTGCAAACCTCTATGACATTTTAGAAAATTTGGAGCTACTTAATAAGAAAGGTAGATCGGCGTTTTACACTTATCTTAATATTGCATTCCCTACAAAGTTTAGAAAACAAAAATATCACAACACATCAATAAATAGTAATTATAATACTTTTGTAGCTCTGCTCGAATCCTTTAATGCTGTTACAGCAAAAAAACCACCTACAAAAGAAATGATATTTAGGAAATTAAAGCCATTTGCATCTGTCAAATATACTTACATAATCTCAAATACTGTGTTAATTTCCACCAAAGATGAACTGATTTTAGAAGTATTTAAATTATTAACTGTTTTATCGGCTGAAGAATATTCAATGTTTAAAGTGTTTCTAAATCATCTACAATCAATATCCGAGTATAAGTCACAGAAAAATCGGCTGTAGCTTTTCAGTTACAGCCGATA
>JAZSGG010000152.1:0-23341 GCA_045532595.1 Oscillospiraceae bacterium
GTATTGTCTTCCTAAGACCGCTTGGCCTCCGACTTCGTTATCCCCGATAGCATTGAATATATCGGCGAATACGCATTCTGGGCTTCAAATATAAAGGAAATACGGTTATCGGAAAGTCTGCACACGATACATAAAGACGCATTTCTTTATTGCAGAGAGCTTGAGCATATACATCTGCCCAAGAGCTTGCGTACGATAGAAAAAGGTGCGTTCGGCAATTGTGAGCGTATAAAGAAGCTGGTCATACCTGACGGAATAAAATACATAGGCAAGGCAGCTATGATCAACTGCAAGGAGCTTACTGAGGCGATCATACCCGAGGGTATTGAAAAGCTCAGCAGCAGGCTTTTTGAGGGATGCGGAAAATTGGAAAGGATAGTCATACCTGCTTCGGTCAGAGGTATAGCGAGAAATGCGTTTGTTGACTGCCGCTCCCTGTCTGAAATACATCTCAATAGCAATAATCAACATTTCAAATCTGTTGATGGAGTGCTTTTTAACAGCGCAATGACAACGCTTGTCAGATTTCCGCCAAAACTGCAATTAACAGAGTATTCAGTGCCTGATGGTGTAAAAAAGATTGAGTGTTTTGCTTTTGAATGGTGCGAAGGACTTGTGACAATAAATCTTCCTGACAGTCTTGAAAAGATCGATTACAGTGCATTCAAATGGTGTCGGTCTCTGCAAAGCATATTTGTTCCTGACAGCGTTACAAAGCTCTCGGCAAAGGCGTTCAGACAGTGCAGTGCATTGTCGCAGGTGAGGCTGTCCTGTTCGCTGACGGAAATCAAGCGACACACGTTTGGTTGGTGTACCGCTTTGAAAAAACTGCACATTCCTGACGGCGTGAAGAGGATATGCGACGACGCAATAGAACTGGGTGAGCTTACTGAGCTATATATTCCTGACAGTGTTACCGAAATAGACATTGACAATTTTGCATGGGTCATATACACTCAGCGGAATAAGCAGCTTGTCATTACCACGCAAAAGGGCAGTTATGCGGCACAGCTGGCGTTAAAATACAATATCCGTTGTGTTGAAATGTAGATCATAACTATCGGCTGTAAAATCAAAAAGGAGAACGAGAAATGAGCCTTGTGCTGAAACAACTCTCGCCCGAGGACGGAGAGGATATCTACGCAATGCTGCAGGAGATACCTGCGGACGAAAACGGACTTATCAACCCTGCCCACGGCAAGACCTATGAGGAATACAAGGCGTGGCTTGAAAGAGCCTACGCAAACTCGCAGCTTACAGGCATCGTGGACGGCTGGAAGGTGCCCGAAACTATCTTCTGGCTGTACGAGGACGGCAAGCCTGTCGGCTTCGGAAAGCTGCGGCATTTCCTGACGGACGCTCTGCGTGAGTCAGGCGGTAACATCGGCTATGCTATCGCTCCTGCGGCAAGGGGCAGAGGCTTGGGCAAGTCGCTTGTGGCAGGACTTATTGAGGAGGGCAGGAAGCTCGGCATTGAGAGCCTGCTGTTCACTGTCAAAAATCACAATACTCCGTCCATCAGGGCGGCGGTGGCGAATGGCGGAGTGATAGAAAAGGTCACGGACGAGCGCCATTACATAACTATCGGACTGTAATAGCACAAAGGAGATGAAGAAATGAGCCTGATAAAAGGACTTCACCACATATCAATGAAGACCTGCAACGACGAGGAATACCGCCGTGCAAGGAGCTTTTATGTAGACCTGCTGGGACTTCGCATAGTCAAGGAGTGTGAGGCTTGTCTGCTGCTTGATACGGGCAGCGGAATAGTGGAGTTATTTCGCAACGGCGTTGAGCCGCTCGGACAGGGAGTTATAAGACATTTTGCATTTGCGGTGGACAATGTAGCCGCTTGTGCGAAGTTAGTCGAACAGGCAGGCTATGAGGTGTTTGTTCAGCCGAAGTCGGTGAACATCGGCGGCGATGAGAGCTTTCCTGCGGAGGTGGCGTTCTGCAAAGGACCTCTCGGCGAGGAGATAGAGTTTTTCTGTCAGAAATGGCGTAGTTGAAGTGCTGTTTGCACAAAAGAACGGCGTTTTCCTAAAGGTACATAATATCTGAGCTTGATGGTATAAAAAACCAAGTTTTGTGAGGAATTACAGCATGAGATTATTGATATATGGTGCAGGTGTGATTGGCTGTTGGTATGCTGTCTTATTCAGCAAGGCGGGATATGATACAATGATATATGCACGAGGTAAGAGGTTAGAGCTTTTCAGAAAAGAAGGTCTGCGATATGAAGTAAAAGGAAAAATTCATAAAGCAGATGTTAAGATAATAGATCGCCTGGAAAATAAAGATAGCTATGATTTCGTTTTCCTGACAGTAAGGGAAAATCAGGTACATACTGCTTTGGAGGAGCTATCTCATAATATCAGTCCTGATATAGTTACTATGGTAAACACCATTGAGGGATACGAGAAATGGGAACAGCTATGCGGAGAAGGACGCATCATTCCTGCTTTTCCCGGAGCTGGCGGAAGCTTTCAGGATGGTATATTAAAAGCAGCACTTACTCCGTATATCATTCAACCCACAACATTTGCTGAGATAAATGGTTGCCGCACAGAGCGTCTGAAGAAGTTAGCCAGTGTGTTTAAAGCTTCAAAAGTACCGTATCAGATCGTGAAAGATATGCAGGATTGGCAGTTATGTCATCTTGCAATGGTAGTACCGATAGCAGATGCATATTATAAAGCGAAAGATCCAAGACTTGCATGGAAAGAATCAGAAATTATGCGTGAAACAGCGGAACAAATGAAGCATAATTTTCAGCTCCTGCACAAGTCAGGTATCGTACTTTCGCCAAGAAAGATGAATCTTTTCCGATTATTGCCCGTATGCGTATTAAAGATTGGCTTAAAATTAGTGTTCAAAAGCAATTTCGGTGATGTGTTTATGTATCAGCATTCCATGAACGCACCTGATGAAATGAGAGCCTTGCATGAGCAGTTTTATGGATATCTGAATAGTGAGTGTGTTCGTTTGACAGAAGAGTGAGCGTAAAATGTACGAACAAGAAACATCGGCGGAGTGAATATCTCCGCCGATTTTGTGTATTGAGGAAATCAACCGCCTAAGCCATAGCTCCCCGAAAGAGGATCTCTGAACAGCGGAATCTGCGGTGTCCAAAAGGTGAACACCACGAACAGAATTCCTATCAGAACGATGACAGCAACGGCGAGGAATGGCACTCTGCAAGGCAATCCGTCCCCTTTGAACAGCCGAGCCTCCACAAGAAAGGCTATCGCCGCTGAGATGAAGAATATCGTGATATTTAACCAGTCGGGAGTGCCGCCGAATACTCCGCCCAGCGTGTAGAACAGAGTTGGGATAAGCGCAAGCCCCGTCAGGATTCCTGCGAGCTTTATACACCAGAAGTCCCTGTGCTCCCTGAAAAAGCGGCTCTGTATGAGTGCAAAAGCGAGCATCGGGAAATAGAGTATCTTCATGTGCTCCCATGTAGATTCGTTCACCGCCGAGAACGGAGCAGCGAGGAGGCTTCCGCCCGTCCAATCGTACAGAAAATGTAGCAGTGTCCCGAACACCGCCGTAAAGACGAAGCCAGTGTACTGCCAGAGGGATATATCTTTTTTCATATTCGCACCGCCGAGTTTTTGTACAGCTTATGCGGTGGGGGAGGGGATTATGATTGGGGGAATGGAAAAGCGGCCAGATGTACTGGCCGCTTCAATATTTATTTTAGGACAACAATCCGATTATCATATCCTCCGACCAAAGCTCATTGGGGAAGATGGACAGCTCGTCCTTGTGCTTTCTGATTATTCTTGTAGGCTCAATGGTGTTGTCGTAGACATGGAGTATATCGCACAGCTCGACAAGCTCGCTGATGTTTGCGAGAGCCTTGTGATACCTTTCAACTATCTTGCACTTGTCAACATCGTGTCCGCCCGAGGCTACTCTTGCTTCCACTCTGGAAACATTGACACTGGGATCAACAGTAAGCACAAATATACACTTGATGAAATACCCCTCAGCCTTTGCTTTTCTGAGAATATCCAGCTTGTAGTGCGAGGATAGCACGGTTTCAAAGGTAAGATCCTCCTTGCTTGCGATGGAGGAGTAGCGCTTTTCGTCCACCATAACGGCGGCGTTCTCATTGCTTATGCCTGTTGCGGCAACTACATCATCGGCATTTGTGTAGGTGCCGACCTTGTCAAAGTATTGTGTTATCGTGCTTTTGCCCGAGCCATTCGGCCCTGCAAACACAAGTATCATAGGCTTCTTATTCAACATATTTCTTTGTTCCGTCAGGGTATTCTATATATGCTTTTTTTGCTTCGGTATCGTATTTTGCGATAGGCTTATTGCAGACCTTTGCTTTGTCAAGCGCAGAGTGTACAGCGTGCCGTGCTCTGTTGTCCATATCAGCGTCGGAGCTTGTAATAACAGCTCTTTTCATATCGGGAGAAACGACCTTTATCGTATGGCGTTCATTCACTCTTACTACCTTTTCCATAGCTATACCTCCTATCGTGATCCAGTGATTTAATGATAACATATTTTATTCAAAATGTCAATGTTGTAATTTAGCATACTTTTCGTAGCTCAAATCGTATTTCATAAGTGCTTTTTCGATGATGTGTGCGTAAAGTAGTTCAGTCTTGGAGTGGCTATAGGGTGTCTTTCTTTGTTGGATGATAAAAGATGATGTTTTTGGGGTTTGTCTCTTTAAATATCATTAGCTCCTTTCAAATCGATAATATGTAAGCATATTTTCGGAATTATTGCTTATTTGCTAAAACTTGTTATTATAATTAGTTTGTTAATCTCTTTCTCCTAGATGTTTTTATACATTTCTAAGACAACTGACTCCTTGTAATTCTGTATCATTTTATATTTGGAAATATTCAGTTGAATCGAATGCGTATATTTCATTCTTTTAAATATACATCTTGTTAGTTTTATATTGTTTTTTATCAAATCTTGGAGTATAATATATATAACTTTGTACAGATGAGGGAAAATTGTGTTATTGCCATTAATTATCGCATCATAATATTGTTGTTTCAGAGCAAATACTTCTATAATGTTGGGGAAGCTTTTATATTTAGATGTTAATGTGATCTCTGATAAATATGATTAGAATATAAGACAATTTGCTATTTTATATGTATTTGGTAGATATAGAGGCTTATAATGAATGATGAGTAATTCTAACAATATTAATTAAGAGTACAGCTTTAAAGAAGGAGGATTATGATTAAGGATTTAGAAAAATTAGAATTCGTCAATTTGTTGTTTGAACGATTTTCTAAAAATACAAACGTTGAATATACTAAACAAGAAATTGCAAGATTTCTTTTATCACATACTCAGAATGGAAAGCTATTCAAATATCGTGCTTGTAACGAATATGCTTTCTCTAATTTAACAGAAGGGACATTATACTGTGCATCGCCGAGTTCTTTTAATGATCCATTTGATTGTCAAGTTGGTATTGACTTAAACTCTTACATATCAGCTAAATATGGCCAAGAGATTTCTCTCATTGACAATTATTTTGACAAGTTCCTTCGATTATATGATGGAGCAATTTCTCTAGCCTCTTGTTCGGATAATGAAAAGTATGTATTTAATAAATGGCTGAATAGTAATAATCTTATATGCTTTCTTGATAATTATCGAGGTAATGATATTAATGAGGTAAAGCTTGGTGAGATTATATTAAATAATTTCAATATTGTTATTGAATTGCTGATTGGTTTTATTGCTGATAGTGATTTTAAGAATCAGATGGTTACTTCTTTGAATATTATGCCTGGATTGATAAAAATGATGTCTCCTGATGGAATAATGGAAATTGCCGATGAGAATGCCACTTATGCGGATTTTGCTCGAAATATGGGAATAAATGAAGATGCTGATGAGATAACACTGGCAAAGTTAATGTATCAATTATACCGGCCAGAAGATGCACTAACTGCCGTAAAAATGGATGAAGACTTGGAACGTTTAAATAAAGAAATGGGTCAAACAGTTGATGGAATGTTTCGTGTTGGATGTCTATGTACTGACTATAAAAATCGCCTAATGTGGTCGCATTATGCAGATGGACATAAAGGATTTTGCATAGAATATGATTTTTCCTGTAATACAGATATATTGAATGATCTTCTTATTCTTCCAGTTATTTATTCTAAAGAACGTCCAAAATTCCCTTGGAAAGTAGCTTTAGCATTTGATAAGGATTCAAATAGTGTTAAATGCGAAGGAGCTCAAACGATGATTCAATCACTTTTAATAAAGGATGAAGCCTGGAGTTATGAAGATGAATGGCGAATTATCACATTGTGTTCTTCTGGCATAGTAAACATAAAAATGCCTCCAGTTTCCTGCATTTATATAGGTGCCTTATGTAGTGATGATAATAAAATAGCATTAACAAAAATCGCTAATAAACTTAATGTGCCTTTAAAGCAAATGATCGTGGATCGAGGGGAGTATGCACTTCATGCACAGATAATTTGATATACTATTGCGTTTAAATAAATGGATCAGTATTAAGAAATAAAATAACAAAGTTTAATAGGTGAATTTTGTATTTATAAAGGATACAGTGTGCCAAATTAGTGTTAAAATTATATATAAAGGAGAGAATCAAATGCACATTAGTAAAATACATATTGAAAATTATAGAAACTACAATAATTTTACCATGGAGTTCCATAATGGATTAAATGTTATTATTGGTGCCAACAATTGTGGAAAAACAGGCTTGTTATATGCAATTAACCTTCTTGCTTCTCCTTCACGGATTTCTGTGGATGATTTTAATAAGAATAATCTATTGAAATTTAAAGAGCTTTATTTTAAAGATGCACCTCAAATAGTTGTTGAATACTATATTTCTCATAGAATTTGTGAAGATGATACGCAAGACGAAAGTATAGTGCGTTTACTGCCTTTTTTAGGAATTAGAGAATTTTGCGATAACCGAACCGAAATGAATGGAAAAGTTGAATACAATATTTCGGCTAAAATAAGGGCGGTATATTCATTAGATGCTAAACATTTGGATGATTATAAGCACGAGGTTACAGATGTTGATAATTTTGAGGATTACATGACGATATTAAATCGATATGTTGAGAAGTATTATTCATGGAGCTATACAAATGGTGTCAGTGATACAAAATCTGATCAAAAAGATGTTACAAATGTGTTTGACATTAGATTTATTGGAGCGGAACGCACTAGTGATGAAGTACGTAGAGAGACTCAGCGTGAAATAGATGCATTTACAAAAGATTCAACTCATATTGCAGAGATTGATAAATTGAAAAAAACTATTTCATCTGATTTAGAGGTAATACTTAAGCCTTCAATAGTAAAACTTTCAAATCTTTTTGAAAACGAAAATAATGAGATTGGCTTGGAAAAGGGAAATGTTGCAATAGCCTCGTCGGTTAAAGCCCATTTATCTGTGGCGGATGCCTATATTACTGAAGTTAGAGATACCAAAAAGGGATATACTTTGCCATTGAATCATAATGGATTAGGTTATAACAATTTAATCAATATTTACATGCTGATCAAATTGACCGAAATACAAAAAGGGCGTGATTTTAAAATATTATGCTTGGAAGAGCCAGAAGCACATTTGCATCCAGCAATGCAGTACAAGCTTTTCAAATATTTGCGAGATTTAGATTTGAACGGGAATTTGAATCAACAGATATTTGTTACCACTCATTCGAGTAATATATCTGCTGTTGCTGGAATCGATAATATGTTTATGCTTGAATATGATAGAACTCTTGATATACCAGATTGCTCTCAGCAAAGCCTGAAAAAGCATTTTGAAGATAAAGAAGGTGAAACAACAAAAGCTTCTGCAAAAGCTCACCTGACTAAGTTTTTAGATGTTACCAGATCAGATATGTTGTTTGCTGATAAAGTTATTTTAGTTGAAGGTTTGGCTGAAAAACTACTCTTGCCCATGTTTATGGAAGCGTGTAATTGTTCTTATGAAGATGAACATATTTCTATTGTGGAGATCGGTGGAAAACATTTTGAACATTTTGTTGAATTGTTTAATAATAACAATGTTCGTAAAAAAGTACTTTGTATTACAGATCGCGATTTTAAGTGGATAGATGAAAATGGTTGTCTTGGTACTAAAGAAGACTATTTCGGCGAAGAACCGAGCCATATAACGAAATTGCTCGAACGTTTTAAAATAGATAATTTAATGATTACTACACAAAAGGAGGGGGGAAGAACGTTCGAGGATGAATTCTTTCTATCTAATATTAATACAGGGGTATCGTCCGTTTTTTTCAGAAAAGTGTTATGTGATAATCTTAATGCCTTTTTTGATAAATATGGTTTTAATTTGTCTGATTGGAATACTAATATAGCAGAAATTGATGGACGGTCGAAAAAGGTGATTAATAAATACATCGGGGCTTTCACGAAAAGAAAAGATAGCAGTGTCGAAAACCAAAAATACTATGAGAATTTGATTTTTGCAGAATTGTTTTTACACTATGCGAAAGATAAAAAGGGTGATATTTCTTTACAAATACTTTCGGATGAAAATTTGTTTGATGAAGATCAGAAAACTAAAATTACAGTACCCATATATATCAAGGAGGGATTGGAGTGGCTATTAAAATAACTTCTGGTGACATATTTACCCCGGAGCAATTATCTCAGAATTTCAAAGTATGTGCAGGGCCAGGTGCAGGTAAAACACATTTTTTGGTGGAGAATGTAAAGAATATTATAACAAATAATCCTATAATAACTGATAGTAAGGCTCGCAGAGTATTGTGTATCACATATACTAATGCAGCTGTTGATGAAATAGTCAAGAGATTAAATAGATATACAGATTATGTTGAAGCATACACAATTCATGGCTTTATTATTGAGCACATTATAAAACCTTTTCAACAAGATCTAATTGCGATTATGAAATCTGATTTTGATATTTCTGTACATTCAAAGGGTGTGATATCATCGCAGATTGAAGGGTTGGGTATATTGCATGGTGTAGACAAGGAAGAGATATATCAGTTTATCAAGGATAGCAATCCCGAGAACTTTAAAAATGATGAATTCGGATATAGCAAAATGCTTATGGGGGATGTAGAAGTAGATAATGAATCTTTTATAGCTTCAATTGTTGACGGCAATGGATATACTTTTAAGCTTAAAGCATCAAACCAAATTAAGCCTGAACACATTACTGCGATAAAAAAATATGTTTGGTCAAAGGTGCGAAAATTAACCCATAATGAAATATTATATTTCGGCTATAGAATTTTGCAAAATAACCCGACTGCTTTATATGCAATAAGAGTAAGATTTCCTTATATTTTTGTTGATGAGTTCCAGGATACTAACCCTCTTCAAACCTTGCTCATAAAACTGATAGGAGAAAAGTCTTCTGTTATTGGTGTTATTGGAGATGTTGCACAATCTATTTATAGTTTTCAAGGCGCAAAGCCTTCTGATTTTAAAGATTTCAAAATTAATGCAGATCTTGATAAAGAATATGTGATTGCAGATAATAGACGTTCTACTAAAAATATTGTCAACTTCTGTAATTATCTTAGAAAATCAGATACTAGTGTTATTCAAGAGAGTGTTCGATACTATGATAATCCCGAGCAAGAGAAGAGTACTGAATCTAAAAAAATTCACTTTCTTATTGGAGATGCCCGAAAAAAAAGAGAAGTGATAGAAACTGTTATCTCGAATGGAGGTGTGGTATTAACACGTTCTTGGGCAGCTGCATTTGACTATATTCAAGGAATTGATGCAGAACAGGTTAAGGTGTTAAAAAGTATTTATAATAGCTATTACAATACTCCGATTCAATTAAGGGATGAAATTGTCGAGCACAATAATGTGACTTGGGTAAGGGCATTCCGCTTTATATTCAATTTGTGGAAAAGCCATAAATCGGGATCGTTAGTTGACATCGTTCAGGCTTTGAAATTAATTGGTGGAATTGAATTAACAAAAATCACACCAAAAATTATTTTTAAACTGGACAATCTTGCTTCATCTGTGTTTGATCAGGTTTCTCCAAATTCAAATACTTGCGATATAATACAAAGTTACAATGATAAAATAGTCGAGGAGTATTACGCTGATTTAATTGAATGTACAAATAATGGAGTTCCCCTTACTGTTCAAATATTCGATGAACAAGAACGAGAAAGACTAGTCAGCGCAGTATCACAACTACATTGGGATACTTCTTATAAGTTGTTTACTGAGGTTTTCTCCGAGGATAGTAAGTATATGACGGTACATCAAGCAAAAGGACTTGAATGGAACAAAGTTATTGTTAGTGTTATGCCAAACAGATTCGATGAGAATACTATTGATGAGATGTATTCTCATCCCAAACTTATTGATGAAAATGCAGCCGATGAATTTGTTCGTATTTATTATGTGGCATGTAGTAGGGCAAAAGAAGACCTCTATATACACATACCATCATATGAATTGAAAGAACACATAAATAATAGTTTGTCTGAATTCATTATGAGTTCTGGTCTTATAATCGAATATGAGTTCATATAAAACTGGTAATAAATAATGATTTATACGTTTGTTCGTAAATTCCTAAAAATGTTTTTTGGTCATTAATCCGTTTATAGGTGCGACACCGTGTCGCACCTTTTTCACATAACCCACCACGTTTCACTACCAAAACCTTGAAATATATCTGATTATGTAGTATAATATCCCTATAACAAATGTCAAAGGTGGGAGAAAAGTGCCTGAAATCGTATTTATCGACAGTGAGATAAGCGTTGCAACGCAGGATATCTGCGACCTCGGTGCAGTGAGGCCCGATAAGTCGAGCTTTCACAGCGCTTCACAGGCGGAGTTCTCTCGCTTTGTTTCGGGGGCTGAGTATGTCTGCGGCCACAATGTTATCGGCTTTGATCTGAAGTATGTCGGCAGACTCCTCACAGGCTCGTACACTCCCATCGACACATTGTATCTTTCGCCGCTGCTGTTTCCGAACAGACCTTATCACAAGCTGCTGAAAGACGATAAACTCCAGACTGAGGAGCTCAACAATCCGCTCAACGACTCTATCAAGGCTATGGAGCTGTTTTATGACGAGGTAGACGCTTTCCGCAGACTGCCTAAGGACATGCGGAGGATATTCTGCGCCCTTTTATCGGATAAGTATGAGTATTCGGGCTTCTTCAAGTTCATAGGCATGAACGGCGATTACAATGCCGAAAAACTGATCAGAAAACATTTTACGGGTAAGCTCTGCGAAAATGCAGAGCTTTCTTTGCTTATATCAAACCGTCCCGTTGAGCTTGCATACTGCCTTGCGCTGATAAACACGGGCGACCGCCAGTCGATAATACCGCAGTGGGTGCATAGAAATTTCCCTGCGGTGGAGCAGGTCATGCGCCAGCTGAGAAGCAATCCCTGCGGAAAGTGTGATTATTGTAGATCTGCACTTGATCTGAGAGCGCAGCTGAAGTCTTATTTCGGCTATGATAACTTCCGAAGCTATGACGGAGAGCCGTTACAGGAAAAGGCGGCGACTGCGGCTGTGGAGAATAAATCGCTCATTGCTGTGTTCCCTACGGGCGGCGGTAAATCCGTGACTTTCCAGCTTCCTGCGCTTATGGCAGGGGAGGCTTGCAGAGGTCTTACGGTGGTTATCTCGCCGCTTCAATCGCTCATGAAAGATCAGGTTGATAACCTTGCTAAAAAGGGAATTGCCGACGCAGTGACGATAAACGGAATGTTAGACCCTATCGAGCGTGCGCAGGCATTTGAGAATGTATCGAGCGGACTTGCTTCTCTTCTGTATATCTCGCCCGAATCTCTGCGTTCAAAGAGCATCGAAAAGCTGCTTCTGGGACGGCATATCTCACGCTTCGTTATAGACGAGGCTCACTGTTTCTCTGCATGGGGACAGGATTTCCGTGTGGATTACCTCTACATAGGCGATTTTATCAGAGAGCTTCAGGAAAAGAAAAATCTGAACTATACCATTCCCGTATCCTGCTTTACCGCTACTGCAAAGCAGAAAGTTATCTCGGATATCCGTGACTATTTCCAGAGAAAATTAGGGCTTACTCTCGATGTTTACGCAACGGGAGCGGCTCGCCATAACCTGCGTTATGAGGTCATCTACAAGGATAACGACGAGGAGAAATACCTCGCTCTGCGTAACCTTATCGAGCAGAAAAACTGCCCGACTATCGTGTATGTGTCAAAGGTAAAGAGAACTTTTGAGCTTGCGAATAAGCTCTGCGCCGACGGATTTTCCGCACTTCCTTACAACGGCAAGATGGAGAGCAGTCAGAAGATAGAGAATCAGGAAAAGTTCATGCGTGACGAGGTGAAGATAATCGTAGCAACCTCGGCTTTTGGCATGGGTGTTGATAAATCTGATGTAAAGCTGGTCGTGCATTTCGATATCTCAGCTTCGCTTGAGGACTATGTTCAGGAGGCTGGCAGAGCAGGCAGAGATGAAAACATAGACGCAGAGTGCTATGTACTATACAAGGACGATGATCTTGACGGACATTTCATGATGCTGAACCAAAGCAAGCTGTCCATCAAGGAGATAAATCAGATATGGAAAGCGATTAAGGATAACTCCCGATTCCGTCCGAAGTTTACACGCTCTGCATTGGAGCTTGCCCGTGATGCTGGCTGGAATGATTCTCAGGACGATATCGAGACCCGTGTACGCAACGCAGTAAACGCTCTGGAGACCGCAGGTTATGTGAAGCGCGGAAAGAATATGCCGAGGGTGTTTGCGTCCAGTATCAATGTGAAGTCCATTATCGAGGCTAACGAGATAATAAATAAGTCCCACAGGCTTGATGATAATCAGAAAATGTCCGCTTCAAGGATAATCAAATCCATGATATCTGCACGCAGCATCGCAGAGGCAGGAAACGCTGACGCAGACAGCCGAATTGATTATATTTCGGATACATTGGGTATTCCTATGGACGAGGTCATTTATTGCGTTGACGTTATGCGGCAGGAGGGGCTTCTTGCCAATGCGGAGGATATGACCGCATATATCCGTAAAGGAGATACACAGAATAAATCGGCTCGAGTGCTGAGCAGATATGCAAAGCTCGAGAGCTTTCTGCTGTCCGATATCTCGGAGGAGGGCCACAGTTACAGCCTTAAAGAGCTGAACGAGGACGCAGAAATAAACGGTATAGCAGGAACTTCCGTAAAGGCTATCAAAACTCTGCTGTATTTCTGGACTATCAAAAACTACATCGAAAAGCACCACGATTCAACGGAAAAGGACACTCCGATATGCCCGTGCTATACCATTTCCGAGCTTAAAGTAAAGTCGGAAAAGCGCCATGCTATCTGTGAAAAGGTACTGGAATATCTGTATCAGTCCGCCAAGGAACAGACCTCATCGGAGAAAGATGAGGTTATGGTGGAGTTCTCTGCACTGAAACTGCTTGAATATTGCAGTGATAACCTCAGGCTTGTCATGAGCGCAGAGATCACAATGGACGAGGTGAAAGAGGCTCTGCTGTATCTCTCGAAGATAGGCGCTATCAATATTGAGGGCGGCTTTCTTGTGCTGTATAACGGTATGGAGATAACCCGTCTGGAGCTTAACAACAATATCCGCTACAAGGTGGAGGACTACCGACAGCTTGACGACTACTACAAGCAGAAGATACAGCAGATACATATCGTAGGCGAATATGCAAACATGATGGTTCGTGATTATGACGCAGCCATGCAGTTCGTGAGTGATTATTTCGGCATGGACTATAAGAAGTTCATTGCGCAGTATTTTAAGGGTGAGCGTGGAGTGCAGATAGAGCGCAACATCACTCCTGCAAGGCATAAGATGATATTTGACGGACTTTCCGACAAACAGCGTGAGATAATCGACGATAACGAATCAAAATACATCGTTGTCACCGCAGGCCCGGGCAGCGGCAAGACGATGGTGCTTGTGAGAAAGCTTGCTTCCCTCTATCAGATGGAGGACACCAAGCACGAGCAGCTTTTGATGGTGACGTTCTCCCGTGCGGCGGCGACAGAGTTCAGAGTAAGATTACTGGAGCTGTTAAAGGGTGCGGCTCGTTATGTGGAGATAAAGACGTTCCATTCCTATTGCTTCGATCTCCTAGGAAAGATAGGCAGCCTTGAAAATTCAGACAAGGTGGTCGAGGAAGCTACCGCAAGGATAATCAGCGGCGAGGTCGAACAGGGACAGATAACCAAGACTGTCGTTGTTATCGACGAGGCTCAGGATATGGATAAAAATGAGTTTGCTCTTGTAAAGGCACTTATGGAGCGAAACGAAGATATGAGAGTTATCGCTGTCGGAGATGACGACCAGAACATCTATCAGTTCAGAGGCTCGGATTCAAAGCACCTTGCTTCGCTTATCACGGAGTACGGCGCAAAGCAGTACAGCATGACGGATAACTACCGCAGCAGCCGCAGGATAGTGGAACTTGCAAATGCTTTTGCCGGGCGTATTTCGGTGCGCCTGAAATCAGAGCCTATCCGTGCCGTAAGCGAGGAAGATGGCATAGTTCAGCTCACTCGCCATACGGGAAGAAACCTTGAGATTCCCGTTGTTGACGGTATTCAGAAAACATGGAACGGCGGTACAGCGGCGGTGCTGACGTCAACCAATGATGAAGCTCTGCGGGTTATGGGACTGCTCATAAAGCGTGGAATACGTGCAAAGCTCATTCAGAGCTTGAAAGACTTCAAGCTGAATACACTGGCTGAAGTGAAATACTTTGTCAAGATGATAAGCGCGGACAACGATACTCCAACCATTCCCAAAGAACAATGGGAGAGGGCAAAGGAGCAGACAAAGGCATATTTTGACCGCAGCGAGTGTCTTGACAATGTGATGAATATGATATCCGCATTTGAGGCGACCTGCGGAAACTCCATCTATCGCAGCGATTTTGAGAGCTTTGTTTATGAATCGAAATACGAGGATTTTTACAGCGATGATGTGGGCGTTGTCACAGTGTCCACAATACACAAGGCAAAGGGCAGGGAGTTCGACAATGTGTATATGCTGCTGAGCGGTGCAGACAGCTCGACTGATGAAAGAAAAAGAGTGCTGTATGTGGGAATGACGAGAGCGAAAAAGGCTCTGTATATCCACTGCAACAACGGCATTTTTGATGGCATAGATATAGAGGGCATGGAGCATTCCTCCGACAACACGACCTATCCCGAGCCCGAGGAGATCGTGCTGCAGCTCGGTCATCGGGATGTGGTGCTAGGAGATTTCAAGGGCAAGAAGCCTGTGGTGTTCTCACTGCAGAGCGGGGACAAGATAACGCTCTCAAATAACGCGCTGTGGACGATGTATGAGGGCAAGCTGACAAAGCTTGCGTCGCTTTCAAAAAATGCTAAAACAGATGTGGCTGAGCTCTTGACGAAGGGGTATTCGCCGCAGATGGCAAAGGTCAGGTTTATCGTTGACTGGCACGAAAAGGATACGAACGTTTCGGCGGCAGTGGTTCTGGCGGATGTGTATTTTAGGAAGAATGCTTGATTGCAAGATAGGATAAAGAATCATTTGGAGGTAGATGATAATGGCAATACCAAAATACAATGAAATGTATAAGGAGTTTTTACAGTGCCTTTCGGACGGCGTTCCGCATAAAAATTCCGAGATCCGTGAGCGAGTTTTTGAGATGAAAGGCTTGACTGAAAGTGACAGACAGGTCTATATATCCAATGGAACACAACGTTTGTGCGATAACAGGATAGGATGGACAAGGACATATCTAAAAAAAAGCAGGACTTATTACAACAGTTCAAAGTGGGTATGTAGCCCTCACCGAAGAGGGTAAGAAAGTAGTTCGCAATATGCCTGAGAGATTAGATAATGATTTCTTTATGCAGTATGAGAGTTTCAGAGAGTTCAGAAATCATGATGTAATTACTCCTGCTCAAACTGAAAACGCTACTGAAGATAATGCCACTCCGCAGGATGTGCTGGACAGAGCGCACCGTGAGATTTCAGATGCACTTGCTGATGAACTGCTTGCTGAGATAATGAGGAACACCCCCGAGTTTTTTGAGCGGTTGGTTGTAATGTTGCTTCAGAAGATGGGATACGGAGGCAATGCAGAAGATTCAGGTGAAGTTGTCGGAAGAGTAGGAGATGAGGGTATTGATGGTATCATCAAAGAGGATAAACTCGGCTTCAATCTGATCTATATTCAGGCAAAACGCTGGGATCTGAATCATACTATCGGCAGACCTGAAATACAAAAGTTTGTTGGTGCTCTTGCTGGTCAAGGCGCAACAAAAGGCTTATTCATCACAACAGCGAAATTCACACAGCAGGCGCAGGAGTATGCAAAAAAGCAGCATACGACTAAGATCATCCTTGTTGACGGCGAAGCACTTGCAAAACTTATGATGGATTATGATCTGGGTGTTTCTGTGGTTTCTACATATCAGATAAAGAAAATTGATTCTGATTTCTTTGATTCTTCGATTTAAAGATGTTTTAGGTGCGACACGGTGTCGCACCTGTTCCCATATCACGCAATATCGGCGATTCTGATCTCTCTGATCTCGCTCAGCTCCTCTTTCTCCCAGCAGGCGGCGAGCAGAGCATCAACTGCCGCACGGAGATACTCCCACCTCGCTGCGAGGGCATAGCCTCGTATCTCCTCAATGATTTTAGCCTGCCGCTCCCAGTTATTTGTGCTGGGAGTTTTTCTTTTCACGACCTCGAACGTATCGGCGTATTCTTTCTCTGAAGCTGCTGCAATCTCCTCCCATATCCTGCGGTAAAGTCCACTCATGTTGATGAGGTCAACCGCTGTCCTGTCCGTCTGAACAGCATAGTCCAGTGCCTTTTTCGCCCAGATGGACATATCCTCTTTGCCATAGCTTGTGTTTGACATAACTGAAAATCCTCCTTAAAATAATAGTTTTATATACTAATTATATGTTAAGGGGTGGAGAAAGTCAAGCTCTTTTTGGGACAATTAAAATAAAATAGGTGCGACACCGTGTCGCAGGTTGCCCTCTTTGGGCAACTGCACGATCATCGTGCTCGTGCACCACATCCATATAACCAAAACAGCGCCACGATCGTGACGCTGTTATTTATTTCTTATAAAGCTTTGAAATATCCAGCATATAGGAGAGCAGCTTTTCCTTGCCTGTTGCATCAAGCTTGTGGAAGCCGCTGAGCAGTCTGAAATCCTCAAGCCTCATACCTACATTATCCAGAGTGAGAGCCGTCATTTCCTCAAAGGGGATCGGCAACTCAAGGACATCCATGCCAAGCGCACATGCAACTGACTGAAGCTCTCTGCTGTCAGGGGAGAAGCCCATCTCATACCACTCTATCGGATTTATGCCGTTGGCAGCGGTGTCGATGTTTTTCTCCTTCATAAGCCTTGCAAGGATTCGTCCCATCTGCTTTGTGAGATCCTGACCTATCAGCAGATAGTAGTTGAGGTTATAGTGCCATGTGACCTTCAGAAGATCTTCTGTTGCAAGCGAATAACCTCGGTTAAGAGCCTTTGTAAACTCCTCGCTTGTACCGATCTTTTTCAGAGCGTCGGCAAGTGAATCACCCTGCTCATTTGCAAAATAGGTGATGTTATTTCTTATTCTTGTGCGGTCAAATGCGTCAACGGAGATGTATTCGGTCGCCATTGATGTGTCGTCGGTGTCTTTCTTGTCGACAGGCTTGTCAGAGAACACACCGTTATTCTTCAGCACGCTTTCGACAGAGGTGTCAAGCTCGTTGCACAGCAGTGTAGCGTAGAACTGAGCCAGAGGCACTTCGCCAAGCTCCATATACTGATAGTGCGAAGCAGATACAGACAGCTTTTTAGCGAGGGTAGCTTCGCTGATACCTTTTTCTTCACGCATTGTCCTGATTATCGGTCCGAAATCAAACACGGGATCAAAGCCGTCCGCAGTGGATATGCTCCATCTTAATTTATCCGCAAGCTCAGGTCTCTGGTATCTGGTGTTGCCGAGCAGCCAGTCCTCTGTCACATTCAGAAATGCGGCGATCTTCGGGAGATATCTGTTGTATGACTTGGTCTTTCCGCTTTTCCATGCACTGATGATGCTCTTGTCTACCTCCAGCGCATCGCTGAGATCCTGCTGTGAAAAGTTGCGTTCTTCCAGAGCTAGAAATATCTTATCAAGGATGTGCATTTGTGTTCACCTGCTTCCTGTTATGCGAAATGTGAAAATTTGATGATAATGCTTGACAAACCATATAAAAACGGTTATAATGATATCAAGATATTCCAACATTCCAACTATATATTTCGCAACACTTAAAACGATGTTGGAATATTGCTTGTGGGATGCTTTTTAAAATTCCCTGTCTATAAGTATACCATATTATGCTACTTTTTGCAACAGTTCTGAATAAACAGAGAGGAGAGATATTATGAAGAAATGATCGCTTTATCTGCAACTTTGCAGTTTTTTGCAGTTAAACATAGGATAGAATGACATCACACGAAAGGGAACGACAGTTCTCGAAAATAAAAGGAGGAATTTATCATGACAGAAAACACAACTATCAATGTAACACAGGTTCAGCCCGCAGGCGTAAAAGTCCCGAAGATGGCAAGCGTTGCCGAGGTATCGGAGATGTTCGGGGTGTCGCAGTATTTCGTGAGGAAGCTCGCCAGCAGCGGTAAGATCAAGGCGGTGCGTATCTCGGGACGAATCCTCGTCAATGTGGACAAGTTCACGGAGTTCCTGAACAACTCCACACTCTGCGATGAGGAGCCTGAGGAGCCTAAGACCATCGGCGGTATAAGAAGATTATACTAAGCACCGTGTCCTGAAAGGAGGTGAACCGCTTGTTTCACATCGAAAGGGACGGACATCATTCGAACTACACATGCATATCAAACGACATCATTATGGACAAGCGGCTCAGCCTTGCGGCAAGAGGATTTTTTACGGCGGTGCTGTCGTTGCCTGACGACTGGGATTTCTCCGTAAACGGAATGGCTCGGCTGGTCGGAGTGAACAAGGATACCGCCCTCCGCTATATCAGAGAGCTTGAGGAACTTGGCTATGTGCGCATAGAAAGCAAGGACGAGATAGGTCGCTATGCCCGAAAAAGCTACACTTTTTTTGAAAGCACAGTGCCGCAAAATACGGCACCTCAACGCTCGGCGGTGGAAGATACAGTGCCGAAAAATACGGCACCTCAGCACTCAGCAGAGGAAGATACAGTGCCGCAAAATACGGCACTCCAATACTCGGCAGATGATGACGAGGTGACGGAAAATACCGCACCGAAAATTACCGTCCCGAAAAATACGGCACAATCAAATACTAATATATTAAATACTAAATATAAACAAAATACTATTTCGATCAATCAGGACGATGGACAGAATAATTTTTCTTTTTTGGAAAAGCAGATAAACGGAGAAATTTTGCGTGAGGAATTCGGCGGATATTACATCGACAAGGTAGTAGAGGTAATAACGGATTGCATGAAAGCAAAAAGCCGGACTATCAGCGGCGACACCGTGGATAATTCGGAGCTTCAGCGAGTATTCGGCGAGGTCTGTGAAACGGATATCCGCAAGGCGACTCAGGCGCTGAAAGGGAAGAGGTATGATAACTTCGCCGGGTACTTCGGGAGCGTGCTGTTCAATCAGATAAAGAGCCGTATCGAGCGACCGCAGTTACAGCCAAAGAATGATTATTATTCATCAATCGATATTCAGGCGGTAGAGGAAGATATTATGGCGAAATATCGTAGGTGCGACACTGTGTCGCACCTATAACAACCATATAGAACACCGCCAAACTACACGAACCCCGTATTCTATATACAGCAATGGAGCATATTTCAGTGAGGCAGGAATAGTGTTGTGAACAACACTACCTGACACCGCACCGCCAAAGGCGTTGCGAGTATGAAAAGAGAAAACACATTCATACTTTTTAAGAGCAGAAGGGAGCGTAAAAATGGAGCATATCAGCAGAGTCACAGTGTCAATGCCAGAGGAAACAGTTGAGTCAATGCGGACTATCGCTGACCGAAAGCACATATCGTTTTCGGCGGTAATGCGTGAAGCCTGCGAGCAATATATGTCGTCCGATTATTTCGACGCTAATCAGAACGAGATCCTCAGGATAATGACCGATACGATACACAATTCGCTTGCTACAAGAATACACCCCGACCTCGAAAAGCACAGCCGACGGCTTGCGTACACCACAAAGCAGGTGGATACGCTGCTGATACTGGTTGCAGCGCTGATGTCGGACATCATGGACAACGGAACGAAACTTGAGAATGTAATCTCAAAGGCGATGCTGCTTGCGGATAAATTCGACGGCTCGCAGATAAAGCCGAATGATTATTATATCGACAAGGCGCACAGGCTTGTGACTATTGAGGATGATTACGGGTGTGAGAATCCGTGAAAAACCGCACCCATTATGAGCGCGGTAGTTATCATAAGATGTGTCGTTTTGCTTTCAAATCTTTTATGTAGTAATCATTTTCATCGGTTATGCCCGTAATTAGTTCTAAATAGGATAAAAGCATTTGGATATCATCGTCATCAAGTAATAATATAATTCTGTTTCCTGTCAGACCATCGCTCCATGTGTTTATTGTCAGCTCCGCATATGTTCCTGAGTATTGGCTAAGCCGACCGCTTAATGGTTGCTTTGGAGCAAGCATAAATTCAAGGTCAGGCTCAATAAATGAAATGTACTCGGTTTGTTTCAGATTGTCGTTTAGCAGGTCTTTAAGCTTGTCACGAAGCGTTTCTACTTCGCAGGAAAGCAGAACCTCACTTTTCAGATGAAAATTCAGCCAATCCTTTGATACCGCTGAAAGCTCTACCCATGTCCATTCATTATCCCATTTTTCCATTGTTGACGGCTGATATTTATATATACCTAATTGAAAGTCGATGCCGTCAAGATCTAAATGCAGTTTCATATTTATCCCACCTTTATTTCATTCTACCACATACTCAACCAAAAATCAAGAAAGGAGCCACCATGCCAAGCATAAGAAAACGAGGAAAAAGCTACGAGCTGCGAGCCTCCTGCGGCTTTGACGGCAGGGGCAAGCGCATCGTCAAATACAAGACCTTTACGCCCTCCCCGAAGATGAGCGAAAAGAACGCCGAAAAGGAGGCTTATCGCCTTGCGATACTGTTCGAGGAGCAGTGCAAGAACGGTCAGGTGCTGGATAACTCCACAAGGCTCGGGGACTTCATCGAGCGGTGGTTCAAGGACTATGCCGAGAAGCAGCTCCGCCCGTCAACGATACGCGGCTACCGTGCCATGACTCCACGAATAAAAGCCGCCCTCGGCAACCTGAAGCTGTGCAAGATAATGCCGTTTCACCTGCTGTCGTTCTACGATAACCTGTCGGAGAGCGGCGTGAGGGGCGATGTCTACTGGTATCCCACCGTTGATATCGGCGAGGTCATCGAGCGCCTCGGCGTGACCAAGACCACCGTCTACACCGCCATGGGCGTGCAGAAAGAAA
The DNA here is from genome assembly GCA_045532595.1 of Oscillospiraceae bacterium. Classification (GTDB taxonomy): domain Bacteria; phylum Bacillota; class Clostridia; order Oscillospirales; family Ruminococcaceae; genus CAG-115. The sequence goes on from JAZSGG010000152.1 coordinate 21,533, forward strand.
CGCTCAACACTCTCATCGAGGGCGGCAAGGTGACGGAGCTTACGGCGCAGAAAGCCTGTGCGGCTCTGGGACTTAAATTCGAGGACTGCTTTCAGCGTGGCGAGGACAAGGGACTTTCGGGCGTGACGATACAGAAATACCACCGCCTGCTGTCGGTGATACTCCAGACAGCGGTGCAGTGGCAAATGATATTCAGCAACCCCTGCGACCGAGTAAAGCCGCCAAAGGCGAAGCGTCACGAGGCGAGGTTCCTGGACGAGCACGGTGCCGCACAGCTTGCCGAGGCGCTCCATGGCGAGCCGTACAACTTCGCCGTTATCGTGCTTCTGCTGATGTATACGGGACTCCGCAGGGGAGAGGCGCTGGGTCTTGAGTGGCACGATGTGGACTTCGAGAAGCGGTGCTTGCACATCCGCCGCAGCCTGCTGTATGTTCCCGACAGGGGAGTTTTTGTGGACGACACCAAGACCGAGAGCAGCAAGCGAGTGATAAAAGTCCCGACGGTTGCGATAGACCTCCTTAAAGAATACAAGCAATGGCAGGACGAGGTGAAAGCCGAGCTCGGCGATATGTGGGTTGAGAGCGACAGGGTGTTCACCAACTGGAAGGGCGAGCCGCAGCGACCCGATATCGTGAGTGCGTGGTTTCACAAATTCGTGCAGAGAAAGGGGCTGCCCGATGTGTCGATACACGGACTCCGCCACACGAATGCTACCCTCATGATAGCAGGCGGCGTGCCGATCAAGACGGTCAGCAGCCGTCTGGGTCATGCGAATATCACCACGACGGGAAATATCTATGCGCACGCGATACGCTCGGCAGACGAGGCGGCAGCGGAGGTTTTGGAGGATATTTTTATGCCAAGTTTGAAGAAGGATTAGAATGAAAATGCGCCCGAATTGCTTCGGGCGTATGCTGTTTATGTTATTTTGATTTATATTTTATGATATCGGCAGGAGTGCAGCCAAGAGCATAGCAGATCCTTGCAAGAATATCAAGATCCATTTTCTCAACATTGTTATTGTACCACTTGTTGATTACTTCAAATCGTGTGTTGGTCGCTTTTGCAAGATAGTTTCTTGTAATATTGCGCTCATCCATCAGCTCTTTCAAACAAAGCTCTATTTTGCCGTATTCAACCACGGAGATTACAGAGTTGCTCATGCTCATCACTTCCTTTAATATACATTCTATACGCAAAGTTACACATTGACAATATACATATACAGTGTTACTATATAGATAGTATATTTAAGGTGGTATATATTATGATAGACAAATCAAAAGTAGCGTGTTTCAGCGGACACCGAAAGCTCCCACAGAATTGCACACAGCTTGCCGCCGACCTCGAAGCTTCCATCGTGTCGCTTATCGAGCGTGGGGTGGTGTTCTTTGGCGCAGGCGGAGCGCTGGGATTTGATATGCTCGCAGAGGAAGCGGTGCTGCGGTTGAAAGAGCGATATCCGCAGATACGGTTGGTGCTTGTACTGCCGTGTCCTCCCGAGCAGCAGACGCTGAAATGGAATGCAGGGCAGAAGCGGCGTTATTACGATATTCTCGAAAAAGCCGACAAGGTGCGTGTGCTGTCCGACCGCTACACAAGCAGCTGTATGCTTGACCGAAACAGGCACATGGTGGATTGCAGCGGGTATCTGATATGCTATCTGCGTGAAAATAAAGGCGGGACAGATTATACGGTACGATATGCGGAGAGCGTGGGGGTTGAGATTGTCAGAATATGAATAAAGGTGCGACATCGGAGGGGTTTTGTGCCGATGTATGCTACGCATACACACTTACAAAATCGGC
>JAZSGG010000151.1:0-50991 GCA_045532595.1 Oscillospiraceae bacterium
TAAAAACGGCTACGCCGTAACGTTGCTCTAAACCGCTGTCTGAACGCACTTTACAATCAATCAGCACATTGAAATCAGCGGCGAAGCCGCACATACACTCCTAACTCCTAACTCCTCACTCCTAACTGAATTTGAAACGCTTCGCGTTTCAAATTCCAATTAATCTGTCAGATGTTAAAATAACCCGTGAAGAATTTCTTCACGGGTTATGCTTATTTATACCTGAATATCTCCTTGATAAGACGCGGGTCAGATATCTCCTGCAGCAGTTTTGAGAATCTCAGCAATCTTCTGCATACGGGACATAGACAGCGTCTCGCCGCCCTTGTATTCCTCAAGGAAGTTCAAAAGCTCTGCGTCACTGGAGCAAAGATAATCGTTCTCCCTCAGTGAAAGACGCAGCTTCACATTAGAGGACGAGAAATACAGCACCGTATCTATCCAGACATTTTCGCCAGCAGCATTGAGTATGCTCTTCACGATATCACGCTGCCTGCGCATCTGTTTGATGGGATTATCCATCTCCTGCGAGGTGGTCTTTCCGTCACGATAGAATTTCTTCTGCGTCCATTTATCGGATTTCCAGCTGCCCGAAATGGTGCCTGAATGGTTCTTCACCTCTACGATGATTATTCCGCTGTGACTGATTATCAACAGATCAAGCTCCGAGCGTCCCCTTTTATATCGTACAGGAAGATTGCGGAAGATAATATTGTTACCCTGAAGCTTCTTCGCCGCACGATACAGCTGCCGTTCACCCTTTACTCCCGAATAAAGTATGCTGTATTTATGCGCAAGAATGGAAAACGCAATGTTGCACGCAAATATCAGCAGGATAAATATCGCTGCCAGAATCTTAGTGTTGTAAAGCTCAAACATTACAAATGCAATGAGCAGCAGAACGGGCATCACGCCCGCTACTACCTGAGCAACAAAGAGTGCAATGACCCTATGGCTGTTTGTATTTCGTCCGTGGATTACTTTATTCATGGGTCACCTCACTCTCGGAACTTTTACTTCATCAAACGTTGAAACGGAACAGTGTAACATCTCCGTCCTTCATCACATATTCCTTACCCTCAAGGCGTACAAGACCCTTCTCCTTAGCAGCTGCCATGCTGCCGCAGGATACAAGATCGTCAAACGCCACGATCTCGGCACGGATAAAGCCCTTCTCGAAATCAGTGTGGATCTTTCCGGCAGCCTGAGGAGCCTTTGTGCCGTTAGTAATGGTCCACGCACGAACCTCCTGAGGGCCTGCGGTAAGGTAAGAGATCAGTCCCAGCAGACGATAGCCTGTCTTGATTATTCTTGCCAGACCCGACTGCTCAAGATTGAGATCGGAAAGGAACATAGCCTTATCCTCATCATCCATGTCGGAGATCTCTGCTTCGATCTGTGCGCAGATAGGAAGCACCTCTGCGTGTTCTTCCTCCGCAATGGCACACACTGCCTTGTATTCCTCATTATTGTTGATATCACCTGTGAAATCAGCCTCAGACAGGTTTGCGGCATAGATGACAGGCTTATTGGAAAGCAGCGGAGATGTCTTGATGATATCACGCTCATCATCACTGAAATCATAGCTTCGTGCAGATTTACCGTTGCTGAGATGCTCGATGAGAGATTCAAGGAAATCAACTTCCTTCTGAAGGCTCTTATCGCCCTTCATCAGCTTCTTTGTACGGTCGAGACGGCGCTCCAGTATCTCTATATCGGAAAAGATCAGCTCAAGGTTGATGGTCTCAATATCTCTCGCAGCACCAATGCTTCCGTCAACGTGGATGATATTATCATCGCTGAAGCAGCGCACAACATGAACGATAGCATCCACCTCACGGATATTGGAGAGGAACTTGTTACCGAGACCCTCGCCCTTGGATGCACCCTTTACAAGACCTGCGATGTCCACGAACTCCAGCGTTGCGGGAGTGAACTTTTCAGGATCATACATCTTTGCCAGAACATCCAGTCGCTCATCGGGAACAGAAACGATACCCACATTGGGTTCGATGGTGCAGAAAGGATAATTTGCGGATTCAGCGCCTGCATTAGTCAGCGCATTGAACAACGTACTTTTGCCTACATTCGGCAGTCCTACCATGCCTAATTTCATTTAAAGACCTCTTTCTTTGTTTTGATAGTATAATTCAACATTATATATTCTACCATCTTTCGTTGTTTTTTTCAAGTCCTATTTACTTGTTATCAGAGCATATAAAGTCAAGTAATCGTTTTCTTGAATGTTAATTAACAAAAGCGAGTAATTAACCACTTAAATTAGGTAAATTTTCATCTTTGTCGTGTGCGATATTGCACAAAAATGCCCTCGGAATACTGTATGAAATAAATATTGCAATTACGGCCGAATTGCGGTATAATAGAGAATGACGAATCGGATATCAATTCGAGTTACACAAAAACTAATTTTACTTTATGGAGGTACACCATGAGAAAGCTCAAGGCAATTTTCTCCGGTATGCTGGCAGCTGCCACCATCCTCTCCCTCACAGGCTGTGACGAGGGTGGTACAGTTTCCGGTGGTTCCGGAACAGCTCCCGGCGTAACAAGCAATGTTGCTCCCCAGACTTCTGTAACAACTACTACATTCGCAGAGAACTCTGCTGTTAACGAGGCAGTTAAAGAGATGGATCCTACCGCTCTCGATAACCCCGATCTCGAGGTAACAGAGAGAATCGAGTGGATGGCTTGGTGGGATATTGATGAGACCACACCTGCTGCTATCCTGTACAAGAATACATACGGCGTTCCTACCACAGGTAAGGATCCCGAGCGTGACGGCAGAATCTTCGACTACACTGTAGTTTCCTACGGCGAGCGTTACGACAAGCTGGCTACAGCAATTTCTTCCGGCGATTCTCCCGACTTCTTCCCCTTCGAGATCCTCGACTTCCCCTACGGCGTTCTGAAGGGCAGATATCAGCCTGTTGATGAGGTTCTCAACCTCGAAAACGGCAAGTGGGACGGCGCAATGGACATGATGGAACAGTTCAAGCTCGGCGGCCGTTACTACGCTGCATTCTACGAGATCTCCCTGAACAACCTCATGTATTACCGCACAAGCGTTATAGACGGTGCGGGTCTGGATGATCCCAGAACTCTGTTCGAGAACGGCCAGTGGACATGGGATACATTCCTTGACATGGCTCGTGCATTCCAGAACAGCGGCGAGAACAAGTATGTTATCGATGGTTACAACCCCGAGAACGACTTCATGATCTCCACAGGTACTCCTATGATCGGTAACGTGGAAGGTGTTATCGTAAACAACCTGCATGATCCTAACGTTGAGCGTGCTGAGGAAAATATGCTCGCAGTTCTCCAGAGAGAGAATCTCCGTTACCCCAGACATGAGCTGAACAGCTGGAACGTTAACCCCATGGCATGGGCAAAGGGCGATATCCTGTTCTATGCTGATGGCTCCACTTGGGTATATGAATCCACTCTCGGCAAGTATGCTTCCAGATTCGCTTGGACAGAGGACGAAGTTAAGTGCGTACCTTTCCCCAAGGATCCTCAGGCTGACGCTCACTATGTAGTAGCTAAGCAGGATGCTCTCATGTGGGTAAAGGGTTCTGATAACCCCAACGGTGTTGCTGCATGGCTCGACTGCTGCGTAACTGCTTCTCAGGATCCCGCAGTTAGAGAAGCTGCTAAGGCTCAGCAGAAGGAAAACTATGGCTGGTCTGATTACAACCTCGACGCTTACTATAGTTGGACAGATCTGAACACCACTCCTCTGACCCCCATCTTCGACTTCAAGGGCGGTCTCGGTGAGGTTTCCGATGGCTCCGCAACAGAGAATCCTATCCAGTCTCTGACAAACCTGGTTTACCTGACAGGCGACCAGTCCTACACACAGCTGAGAGAGATCCACGAACCCGCTATCCAGAATGCGATCGATGAGATCAACGAGTACATCGCTAAGCTGTAATCTATCAATCTGATAACATTTATCCCCGATCTTCCGATCGGGGATTTTTGTATATTGACATTCTCTTGGATATCGGATAAAATAGTATCATCATATAACAGGCGGTGAGGATAATGAGACTGGCAGCAATAGGAGATATCCATGCAAACCACATTGCATTGAAAACCTGCCTTGAATGGGTGAATTCCCACAACATAGATGGAATAGTATTTCTCGGCGACTATGTGACAGATTGTCCTTACCCGATGAAAACAGTGGAACTGCTACGAAACATCCCTGAAAAATATAGGACTTGGTTTATCAAAGGAAACCGCGATGATTATATACTGGATTATCGCAGAGATCCTGTCGGATGGAGCTACGGCAGCAAGAACGGAAGCCTGCTGTACACCTATGAAAACCTGACGGATGATGCACTAGATTGGTTGGCAGCTATGCCTGACACACTAAACATCAACATTGACGGCTGCGACAGGATCTACGCAATACATCGTCCGCCATATTATGAATTCCTTCAGAAACTACCATCAGAAGAGCGCCTTAACGAAACACTGAAGCTGATAGATGCACCTGTTATCCTCTGCGCACACAGCCACGTTCCTCTTGTATATGAGAGCTGCGGCAGACTTATCGTCAACAGCGGACCACTTGGGGCGCCTAACCAGCGGGATACGGAGCTTAAATTCGCTGTGCTGGAATACACTGACCGCTGGCACGCAGAGATCATCAGTTTGCCGTATGATATTGAGGCAGCCTGTGCCGAATTTGAACCTAGCGGTTTAATGGACAAAGCGAACTACTGGGCTCTTGGCGTGCAAAAAACACTGCAAACAGGCTATGAATATTCCGTGGAATGCTACGCAGAGGTCAGCAGGCTGCTGCAAACGCACACCGATAAAACAGTATTAGACGAAGATTTGTGGGCGATAGCCGCCCGCAATATCGGACTTATCACATAAAAACAGACCCCACTTCGATTGAAGCGGGGTCAATGTATATGTATTTACTTTGCGTAATCCACAGCACGGCTCTCTCTGATGAGATTTACCTTGATCTGACCGGGATACTCCATCTCGCTTTCGATACGCTTTGCAATATCTCTTGCGAGCACCTTCATGCCGTCATCATTTACAGACTCAGGCTTCAGCATGATGCGCACCTCACGTCCCGCCTGAATAGCGAAGGACTTGTCAACACCATTATAGGAGTTACAGATCTCTTCAAGCTTTTCAAGACGCTTTATGTAGTTCTCATAGTTCTCACTTCTTGCCGCAGGTCTTGCTGCGCTGATAGCGTCAGCAGCCTGTACGAGAGCAGCGATCACTGTGCGGCACTCAACATCGCCATGGTGTGCCTCGATAGCATGAATGACTTCGGGGCTTTCCTTGTACTTCTTGCAGACATCTACGCCGATCTGAACATGGGAGCCTTCGATCTCGTGGTCGAGAGCCTTACCGATATCATGCAGCAGACCGGCTCTTCTTGCAAGCGCAGGATCAACACCAAGCTCGCTTGCCATGATACCCGCCAGATGAGCAACCTCAATAGAGTGATTGAGAACGTTCTGTCTGTAGGATGTTCTGTACTTGAGACGTCCGATAAGACGTACCAGCTCATGATTGAGACCATTTACGTTGGTCTCCATAACTGCACGCTCACCCTCCTGCTTGATACGCAGTTCAACCTCACGGCGAGCCTTCTCAACAGTTTCTTCAATGCGTGCGGGATGGATACGGCCATCCTGAATAAGACGCTCCAGAGCGATCCTTGCGATCTCACGTCTTACATGATCGAAGCTGGAAAGTGTGATAGCCTCAGGTGTATCGTCAATGATGAGATCAACGCCTGTAAGAGTTTCCAGTGCACGGATATTACGACCCTCACGGCCGATGATACGGCCTTTCATCTCATCATTGGGAATAGCAACAACAGATACAGCCATTTCAGAGACAGTATCTGCAGCCAGCCTTGCAATTGCAAGTGATACATACTGACGAGCCTTCTCATCGCACTCATCCTTGATCCTCTGATCGTAAGCTGCGATCTTTACTGCCTTTTCATGGCTCAGCTCGCTGTCAAGCATCATCAGCAGATGCTCCTTAGCCTGCTCTGTAGTGAAGCCCGAAATGCGCTCCAGAATATCCATCTGGCTTGCCTTGAGCTGCTCGGCCTCGGCGATCTTTTCGTCCGCCTTCTTGTGCTTTGCGTGGAGCTGCTCTTCCAGCTTTTCCATCTTGTCGGTCTTCTTGTCGAGATTTTCTTCCTTCTGCTGAAGTCTGCGCTCGGAGCGGGAAAGCTCACTTCTGCGTTCCTTCAGTTCGCGCTCAGTGTCATTCTTGAGGTGCTGGATATCCTTTTCCGCAGAGGAGCGGAGCTTGTAGATCTCATCCTTCGCCTCAACGAGCGCTGTTTTCTTCTTAGTTTCAGCCTTTTCATTGGCTTCAGCGATAATTCTTGCAGCTTCCTTTTCGGCAGACTCGAACTGAGCCTCAGCAGACTTGATGCGGTGCTTTATACCAAGCTTGAAGCAGATAAAGCCGCATACCACTGCGCCTACCAGAAACGCTGCAACGCCGATCAACACATAGGTCAATTCGGTTGGCATCGTTGATTTCCCTCCTTTTAAAATTCGGCGGGAACAATATACAATTTTCTAGGAACATAGATATTATCGTCGCTGAGCGACGCTATAAAGATACACTTATTCTGCCATTCGGAAAATTACCCCAACCGAAGGCGGATCATAAAAGAATAATAAGTATATAACTACGGCTGTTCGCTGTCTATTATATATTAGTGCCGCCGTAACGTTGATATATAAAAACCTTTAGATATAAACGCCTAGCTCTTGAGCATACGGAATACTTTACCGAATGCTAAATAGCCTATTCTATTTTACTACATAATCACGAAATTGTCAAGTGAAAAACCCCGCTTTTTCCACCAAAATGCACATATTTTTTATGAAATCGTTTTACTTTTTACAGAATAGACTGTTTTTTGTGTACTGTTGCCAAGATTTCGGGAAATCTATTGCAAAAATAGCAAGCATGTGATATAATATAGTTGAATAATATAGAGAAGTATGCGCTTCGGCGCATCAGGAGGATCAAGATGACATATAAAGAAAGTTTTATCAAGTTCATGGTTGACAGCGGCGTGCTGAAGTTCGGGGAGTTCACTCTCAAGAGCGGCAGACTCGCTCCTTATTTCATCAACTGCGGCAACTACAAGACAGGCGCTCAGCTCGCAAAGCTCGGTGAATTCTATGCAGAATGCATCAAGGAGAACGGTCTTACACCTGAGACCCTGTTTGGCCCCGCATATAAGGGAATCCCGCTTTCTGTTGCAGCTTGTACAGCGCTCTACAACAAGTTCGGCATGGATGTAAATTACTGCTTCGACCGCAAGGAAGTCAAGGATCACGGCGAGGGCGGAATGTTCGTAGGCAAGAACCTTGAAGCAGGCGAAAAGGTCGTTATCATTGAGGACGTTATGACAAGCGGCAAGGCTCTGCGTGAGGTCCTCCCCAAGCTGACAGGCGCAGCAGATATTGAGCTTCAGGGCATGGTTATCACTGTTGACCGCATGGAAAAGGGTCTCACATCCGATAAGTCCGCTGTTCAGGAGGTTTATGAGGAGTTCGGCGTTAAGGTATACTCCATCGTAACCATCAACGACATCATCGACGCACTCGAAAAGGGCATCATCCCCGGCGCTGAGTACGTTGACAAGATGAAGGAATACAGAAAGACCTACGGCGTAGGCTGATGATCTGTATATAAGACAAGTCTTTACAGCTATCACATATCCATTCCACCAATGAAAGGGGGGCAGTTTTATGGCAACTATCACCAGTATGGCAATGCAGAATTTCAGAATGGCTGAGCTTGGTGCAAGGTACAGCTCTCAGCTGAACGAAGCGTACAAGCAGCAGAACAAGTACAATATCAGCAACAACGCTCAGAGCTATGATGAATTCTGGGAGAACATCACCAAGGACAAGGAAGGCTATATAAAGCAGGAATACGAAAAGCTTTATAATTCCATCTTTGGCAGCAAGGAAGAGGAAAAGGCCGACAAGGCGGTATCCCTCAAGGGTGCGGCTTCCAACGTCGAAAGCTCCGCAGAGGCTCTCACGCAGTTTGCGGAAAGCCTCAGATACGGCGGCGAGTATGACACTGAGGCTGCTCAGAAGCACATTGAAAAGTTTGTTGGAGACTACAATACCTTTATTGATAAGGTAGGAGATTCCGACAGCAACAACGTACTTGAAAAGGGCGTTATACTTGTAAATGCCGCAAAGATGTATTCAGGTTCCCTGAAGCGAGCAGGCGTCACCATCGGCGACGATAACAAGCTCAAATTCGATCCTGACTATATGAAGGAGATCTCCGCAACAGATCTCAAGACCTCTTTCGGCGAGTTCGGCTTCACCGATAAGGTGGCGCAGAAGGCTCAGCAGGTAAGCAGACTTTCAGGCAGCGCAGGTGTATTCGCATACACCAATGCAAGCTCTCAGAGCTATGCCTACAACATAGGCGCATTACTCAGCACTTACGCATAATATCTATCCCCCTGTCGCAAGGCAGGGGGTAATTATTCGGAGGACTTATGATAAAAAAGCTGCTCGCTTTTGTCACCGCAATGATCTCTTTGACTTCTCAGACGGCGAATACTATCGAGATCCCTGTTGAATATGCACCCGCAGGCGTAAATCCGCACAAAGGATGGACTCTATATACATATTCCCATTGGGACTATGTAAGCAAGGAGTACGGCATCGAAAACAGCATCGCATGGGAAAACTGTGATCTCATCTACACCCGTGTGGCATGGGATTCTGTTCAGGATGAGAACGGCACATACGACTGGTCGTGCATAGATGAACATATCGAAATGTGCCGCAAGCTCGGAAAAAATCTTGCATTCGGAGTGATACCATCGAATTCCCTTGAAAATAATGTTAATGGTCATGTTCCTGAATTTGTATACGAGGATGGATGTGACTCTGTTATGGCAAAAACAGAGTGCGGTTATCAGCGCACCCCAAAGTGGAACGACAAAACTTATCTGAAGCATGCCAAAGCCCTCGCCGATGCTATAGCAGAGCGCTACGACGGCGATCCGATCATTGAATATATTGATATACGCACCTTCGGCAACTGGGGCGAATGGCATACTTACGGACTGGATGGCAGCAATATGCCCTCTGATAAGGTGCAGATGGATATGCTCAGACACTGGACCGACGCATTCGAACATACTCAGCTGGTGGTTCCTGTCAACGGCGATTCTCCGACAGCTGTTTCTGAATACGCCGTAAGTCTGGGAATAACGCTTCGCCGTGACGGTCTTGTGCAGCTTGTTGGCCATGAAAATGCACTCCGACCTGCCGTGCAGGCATCTCTGCCTGTCGTAGGCGAATTCTGCTCAGGATACGCTCAGATGAAAGAGCTGGGCATCTGGGACAAAGAACATCTGCGTCAGATCATACAGACCGCAGAGCTTACCTATCTTCAGATGGGCAACGGCGCAAGCGAAGGCAAGCTGATGTATGCGGAAGAAGCTGAATTCATGGCAGAGATCAACGAGATGCTGGGATATTGCTTTTCTGTTACGGAAGCAAGCCTCACCTGCTCGGATGACATATCCACACTTACTGTGACCATCGAAAACCTCGGTGTAGCTCCACAGCATTTTCCGCTGTATCTCAAAGCGGGAGTTTACACCAACGGCAAAATATCCCCGACAGACGAAGCAGTTCTGATTCCTGCATCGGAATTTGATGGCGGCACTTCCCGTACATATTCATTCACGATACCATCTTCGGATATCGACAGCAACCTATATCTTGGCGCATTCGAGGAAGACTGTGCCGCACCTACAGTGAGCTTTGCCAACAAAGGCACGAATGACCAACACTGGCTTGAACTGACCATCCCACGGTAACTACATAAAGTATAATATTATCATAATATTACAAACCGCAAACTACCCGCTCTCAGACATTGTAATATCAGACAATTATTATACTATTTGTAATTTAGTTGCGCCCATATATCACGCAATATATACAAAATGCGGTATCAATTATACTTGATGCCGCATTTTACTATACGTTATTAAAACTCAGGTTTATCCTCTTGGTTATTTATGCGTTTTGCTTTCAGAACAGAAAGCGTAAGTGCATACATGAGAACCGCTATAACCAGCGCAAGCACTACCGCCACAACGATGCTTGCTGTCTCCTTGCCGAGATCGAAGTCATCTGCAAACATCCTGCCGGAAATAAGATTATACAACGTAAAGGGATTGTAGCGCTCAAGTCCGAGACTTGTAAGGATAAGATTAACAAGGCTCTGACCGAGATATACCGATATCGTCATGATTCCGGGGCGGCTGGTGCAAAGTCCCAGCGCCATATATACTGTGATTATGAACAGCAGATAAACCGAACACAGAAGGGAAGCAAGCAATATCATGTCTGCACCGATATCTCCATCGAACAGCGAATTGCAAAGACATCCAGCAATGGTTCCTGCAAGGAAATTTGCGCCGAAGAACACAGCAGGATACAGAACGAATTTAGGCAGAAGATAATACTTATATTCCAGTCCGCTAGTGGTTGGAATGATAGTAGCACGCTTTTTCTGCTCGCCTCCGCACGGCGCCATAAGGATCAGCATCGCAATGATGAGTGAAGTGCCGCAAAGCTCTATCAATGTGCCGCTGAAGATCATCTCAGCCTGATTAAGCATATCTGCAGCCCACAGCATGATATCGCCGTAGCCCTCCATAGCAGGCTCGATCTCTTCAAGCTCGGAGGACATCTCATTCATCATCTGCATCATTGCCTGAAGCAGACGATACATCAACGGATTAGCCAGCGCAAAGGAAAATATAGATATCAGCAGGCCAGCAAAACGGAAGGTTCGGGTAAAATGCATCCATTCCTTCTTAAAACCGAAACCGGATCTCATTATTCACCCACCACCTTTCTGTAAAGCTCCTCAAGAGAGGATGCACCGATGGAGAAGTTATCGGGAACCATACCATTTTCTGCCAGTACGCCAATGAGCCTTGCCGCACAGGCGTCGGTATTATCGGCAGAGAAGCTGAATTTCAGATTATCATTATTGAACTCCGCCCTTGCAAAATCTACTGAAAGAAGTCTGAGCTTATTATCCTGATTAAGGTTGCGCAGAGAGAGCGATATCTTGCCTGTGCCATATTTGTTCATCAGTTCACGGATCTCGCCTTCCTCAGCAAGGATTCCATTATTCATAATGCCTATGCGGTTTGCCACACGCTCAACATCAGGAAGGATATGAGTGGAAAGAATGATCGTTGCGCCCATGCTCTTCAGGCGTGTGATGATCTCGATTACCTCAGATCTGCCCTGTGGATCAAGCGCAGAGGTCGGCTCATCAAACAGCAGCAGCTCAGGATCGCCGATTATCGCAGCTCCCATGCCCAGACGCTGGGTCATACCACGGGAATATCCCTTTGCACGCCTGTCCGCAGCCTGTGTAAGTCCGACGATATCAAGCACTTCGTTTACTCTCATGGTGATATTGCCCTGATAATTACAGCTGTGAGCTATATATTCAAGGTATTCACGGGCAGTCATATAGCCATAGATCATAGGGCTTTCGGGAAGATATCCCACAGTAACAGGCTGTCCGCCGCCGAGGATAACATCGCCGCTGTCCTTTGGGATAATATTTGTTATGATGTTCATCGTTGTGCTTTTTCCGCAGCCGTTTCTGCCGAGAAAGCCATAAACATCACCCTTGTGGATCTCCATATTCAGTCCACGCAGCACGGGATAAGCATCGTAACGCTTTTTCAGATTCTTTATACTGACCAATGTGATACCTCGCTTTCATATAGTAATACAATAAGTTTACTCCTATTGGAGAGATTTGTCAAGACCGCATATGTGAAAATATGACGAAAACAGAAAGCCCCCATCCACTATTGCGGACAGGGGTAATTATTTTTGTAAAAAGTATAACTTCTGTTAACAAGTTACAAGTTTAATTAGATAGCTCTCTGTACAAGACCGGAACGCAGGCAGCGTGTGCAGGCATTAACTCTGCAAGGAGTACCGTTAACGATAGCCTTTACCTTCTTAACGTTGGGCTTGTATGTTCTGTTGCTGCGTCTGTGAGAGTGGGATACCTTGATACCGAAGGTAACGCTCTTGCCGCAGATTTCGCACTTTGCCATTTGAAGCACCTACCTCTCTAGTGTGATTTTTCAGTAACGTATCTATTTTATCAGAAATCATCCGAAATTGCAAGGGCTTATTATGAAAACTCGCAAACTTTGTGTATTATCACAGCTTTTCGCTGATTCTTTGAGAGTATTTCATAACTTTTAACGAAACTGTTTGTATAACCGTTATTGGGTTTATACGAACAGTATATTGTGCGGTATTTCACATCAATTATCCGTTATACTAGCGGAATATGTGCCTCGCCCCTCCTCTAAAAGGGTAACACTGTCGAAGTGTATATAATAGGTGTTGTAGCGGTAGTGCACAAAGGGGCTGTCTGTTGTTTCAGTTATGGGAATCGTATAGTTTATGTTGAGATACCCCCCACGTTCGTAAGCACCTGTTATAGTTCCACCATCGTTAGTTATCTCGTCAAACGCCGCCTGCACATCGGGGCGGTCGAAAAAATCTTCTCTTGTGACAGGAACACCTACTATCTCCTCAAAGCCGTTTTCGGTTATGTGAAAGAAGTATGGCTTCCATGTGTGAGAATAATCATCAAAAAGCGACTTCCGCAGAACGAATATGCCGTTTTCATTATCCATACGATAAAATCCCAGATCGGGCGCTGTGCGTATCATCATGCCGTAGCCTGAAAGCTTATGCGTGTACGGTGTACTATCCTTTACACCGAAAATAGTGCAGGGCGTGCCGTTTCCGCAGCCCTGAGCTATGAAATATTCTCCCCAGCGTGTGAAATCCTCGCTGCCCAATGTGTCGGAAATTGCTGCCTCAACAAGCTCATCGCTGCTATAAAAATACCAATTACCGCTCGGTCTGCTCAGAATGAAAGCCTCGCAGATGCCATCGCCGTTAAAGTCATCGTAGGAATACACCATCGGCTCACTGCCTATTGTCTGTTCCGCCAGCTTCAGACCGTTGATATAGTCATTGTATATCAATGGAATTTTAACAAGCGCATCCTCTATATCATACAGTCCAAAATCAGGTGAACATATGGATATCTCATTTGCTTCCCTGTTTTTCAGCTCAATATTCCAATCATGCTCGGGATGGGGAAATGTCTCCCACAATGTACTTTTGTAGACTCTGAGATACTCCTCCATGGTTATTTCGGTATCACCCGAATAATAGTGATATTCAAGCAGTGGAAATTTAGCAGGATCGGCATTATAACCGTATTCAGCCACGATGTTTTCCACAATAAATGTTCCGTCGTCGGCAAAAACAAGCCTGTCAAGGCTCTCAAAGCTCAGATGGTCGGAATGCTCATAGGAATTATGTACATACACTCCACCCTCATCGTCATAGCTCAGGCGGCAGAAGCCATCACGGCAATATCCCTCAAAGCTGCCAAGCTCATTTCCGTCAAGGTCGAACACATCCACAGGCATCAGCCCCTGATTTCCCGTGTGGCGGACAAGATACACTTCGGGGACTGCATCATGGTCAAAATCGAACAGACCGAGGTAGTTATTGGAGTCAGTAGCCAGATTATCACGCACTACCTCTGATATACGAGCAATCCCCTCGTCTGTCAGCATTCCGACATCATCCACATACAGTGCCGGCTCGATCTCGGCAATCGGCTCAGAGGTTTCTGTAGGCTCAGGCGTTGTGGTGACAGCTTCAATGGTCGGTGCCGTGGTGGTAATCGGCGTTGTGGCACTGCTTTGCTGCGCCGATGTTGCAGTCTCTCCAGATGTTTCGGTTATTCTTCCTGAACAGCCTGAAAAAAGTAGCAGCGACAGCATGAGCGGCAGATATCTTTTCATATAGATTTCCCCTTTATTTAGCTTGTGATACTATTATATATCTGCATTTTTCTGCTGTCAACGATTATGACAAAGCTGTAATTAAACTGTAAATGTTTTGTAACCGAAAAACCACTCAAAACAAAGAAAAGGGCAGGTATTCCTGCCCTTTAATTGTGTTATTTCAATTATCAGAGTACCACAAATCCAACCTTCTTATGCACCTTCTGGAGTGTCTTTCTGGTTGCCTTGTATGCCTTTTCTGCGCCCTGCTTCATGCAGTTTTCAAGATATGCCTTATCGGCGGAGATGCGCTTGAATTCAGCCTGCATGGGAGCCAGCATATCCGCTGTTGCCTCGCCGACTGCCAGTTTGAAATCGCCGTATCCCTTGCCCTTGAACTCAGCCTCGATATCCTCGAAGCCCTTGCCTGTAACAGCGGAGTAGATGGACATAAGGTTGATGATGCCATCCTTACCCTCACGAGCGCAAACCTCTGTTTCGCTGTCTGTAACAGCTCTCTTGAATTTGCGGATGATGGTATCCTTGTCGTCGAGTATCCATACGGAAGCGTTGGGATTCTCATCAGACTTGGACATCTTCTTGGTAGGCTCCTGCAGAGACATTACCTTTGCAGTGGTCTTTGTGATGTAAGGCTCGGGCATTGTGAAGGTGTCGCCGTAAACGCCGTTGAAGCGCTGAGCGATGTTTCTCGCAAGCTCCAGATGCTGCTTCTGATCTGCGCCTACAGGAACAAGATCAGCCTGATACAGCAGGATATCAGCCGCCATCAGCACAGGATAGGTGAACAGACCTGCGTTGATGTTATCTGCGTACTTAGCGGACTTATCCTTGAACTGAGTCATTCTGGAAAGCTCGCCGAACTGGGTGTAGCAGGAGAGTATCCAGCTAAGCTCTGCGTGCTGGCAGTTGTGTCCCTGCACAAACAGCGTGGATTTCTCGGGATCAAGACCTGCTGCAATAAGCAGCGCATAGCTTTCCTTGATCTGCGCACGAAGCTTCACAGGATCCTGTCTTACAGTGATCGAATGAAGGTCTGCAATGCCAAAAAAGCAGTTATAATCGTTCTGCATCCTTACCCAGTTCTGCATCGCACCGAGATAGTTTCCGAGATGCGGTGTGTTTGTAGGCTGGATAAGGCTCAGCATATTCTTTTTCTGTTCGTCCATATTAATTTCCTTTCATATATACATCTATCAACAGCCGTAATTATTTGAGTATCTCTCTCGCTGCCTTGCCGAGGATCTCTACGCCCTTTACGATCTGCTCGTCAGTGGGTGTGGAGAAGTTCATGCGGAAGGAGTGGGAAACAGCGCTCTCATCGGTAGAGAATGCATTACCCGGTACCAGCGCCACCTTGCGGTGAACCACCTCTGTGCAGAATTCGTTCATGTTGTACTTCTCAGGGAGTGTACCCCAGATGAACAGACCGCCCTCGGGATTTGTAAGCTCGATAAAGTCAGGCAGCTCTGCCTTCAGACCATCCAACATCAGCTTGCACTTTGCACGGTAGATATCACGCAGCTTTGCAATATGCGCATCGAAATCCACATTGGTAAGGAAACGATAGGTAAGCATCTGCGCCCAGATGTTAGTATGTACTGTACTTGTCTGAAGTCCTACGGTTGCCTTGGAAAGCACATCGGCATCGCCGAGCAGATAACCTACTCTCAGACCGGGAGCCAGCACCTTAGAGAAGCTTCCTGCATACAGAACGTGCTTGCTATCGTCCAGTTCCTTAAGATTCTGCACATCTTCACCCGAGAAACGCAGTGCGCCATAGGGGTTATCCTCAAGGATATACACGCCGTACTTCTTTGCAAGCTCCAGCATTTCCTTTCTGCGCTGCAGAGTGGTAGTCTTGCCTGTGGGGTTCTGGAAGTTCGGGATGGTGTAGATGAACTTAGTAGTCGGGTTAGCTTTCAGGGCAGCCTCCAGCTCGTCCATTATCATGCCATCGTCATCCATGGGAATGCCGACAAGCTTTACGCCATAGGAACGGAATGCATTCAGCGAACCGATGAATGCAGGATCCTCGCAGATGATCACATCACCCTCATTACAGAGGATCTTTGCAGTTGTCTCGATAGCCTGCTGTGCGCCCGAAGTGATTATTACATTATCGCCATCCTTGAACATGCCCTTCTTTGTAAGATCGTCCTTCAGCCACTCGCGCAGCTTAGGATAGCCCTCGGTGATAGAGTACTGCAGAGCGTTGATAGGCTCCTCAGCGAAGATGTCAGCGGAGAGCTTTGCAATAACGTCAGTAGGGAATGCCTCGGGAGCGGGGTTACCTGCCGCAAAGCTGATAACTGTAGGATCAGCTGTGAACTTCAGTATCTCTCGGATGGCAGAGGGCTGCAGCGAGGATACCTTGTCGGAAAATTCTTTGTACATGGTGTGTCTCCTTTTGTAGTAAAATTCAAATATTCATATACATTATACCACACCGACGCCATGATGTAAAGCAAACAGACAAAATTTTTACTATTTTATCCTCTCACACAGCTTATCCGAGAATTTCTCCGTTCTGTCACACAGCCGTTACTGCAGTTTCAGAATAAAGCTGTATTATATGACTATCGACCGCAGGAGGCGGTCTTGACATACACTTTATTGTCTGATACCTCTGATATTATTTCGCCGCTGCGCTTTTCCTCCTGTTTTGCGTGGCGGTGTTTTTCTGTGTGTTGACTTTTGGCAATGTGTCTGTTATAATTTAGGAAATGCGATATGGAGGATAGCTATGGTCGAGCTGAGAGAAATCACAAAGGACAATCTGGAGCAGGTGCTGGCTCTCCGTATTTCAGATAGCCAAAAGGATTTTGTTTCATCCACTGCTCATTCATTGGCGCAGGCTTGGGTATATAAAGATACTGCTTTCCCTTTCGCAATATATGCGGATGGAGAGATGGTCGGCTTTGTCATGCTCGGCTATTACGAGATAAAAAAGCAGTATACGCTGTGGAAATTTCTGATAGATGAGCGTTATCAGCGCAGGGGATACGGCAGAAAAGCCTTAGAGATTGCGATACAATATCTGATAAACAAGTTCAATGTCACTGAGATATTTACAGGAGTCGCTTTTGGAAATGATGTGGCGAAAGCTCTGTATATGTCGGCGGGATTTGAAGAAACAGGCGAGGCTGATGATTCTCAGCTGGAAATGAGATTGAACATTGAGCGAACAGGAGCATGATATGAGCTACATATCTGAATTGCGCAAATACGTTGGACATCAACCGATAATAAACATCGGTGCTACTGTTGTCGTAATGAATGAGAAAAACGAGATACTCCTCAATCTGCGCAGTGATACAGGCACATGGGGCATAATTGGTGGTGGAATGGAGCTGGGAGAGAGCCTTGAACAGACCGCTGCCCGTGAATTGTATGAAGAGACAGGTCTGCAGGCGGAGCGCTTTGAGCTGCTTGATGTGCTATCTGGCGAGGAGCTGTATTTCCGCTACCCAAACGGTGATGAAACGTATACCGTCATCGTGCTGTATAAGGCTGTCGGTATTTTAGGCAGGTTGAATATAAACGACGATGAAAGTCGTGACTTGAAGTATTTTTCGTTCGATTATCTCCCAAAGCTTGAGAGCCGTGCGGAACATGTGATAAATCTGATAAAGGATAAGTTACGCAATGACCAATAACATCCAAGAGTTGATAACCTTATGCGGTGATAATTGTTACGAATGTCCGAGATATAATGCGCATAGTGAAGATGAGCTGAAAAAGGTAGCAGAATTATGGCATAAGGTGGGGTGGAGAGATACTGTAGTATCAAATGCCGAGATAAGCTGCATGGGCTGTTCATCCCACAAGAAGTGTACATATAATCTGGTGGAGTGTACCAAAGCACACGATGTACAGAAATGTAACCAATGCGGTGAATATCCCTGTGATAAGATAAATGCCATGCTGAAACTCTCTGCAGCGTATCAAAGAAAGTGCAAAGAGGTGTGTTCCGAACAAGAGTACTTCACACTGGAAAAGGCATTTTTTAATAAAGAAACCAACATAAAAAAGTAAGCATCCCCTGAGAAAATCTCAGGGGATAAACTATTTATGCCGCATTACTTTTCAGATTATTCAATCCGTTCTGGCGGATGATCTTTGCGTAATCCTTGTACGCAATATTGAGATCCACATATCCGTCGATGCCTGACACGATGCCCTTGCTGCTATACTGCCAGATACCGAAGCTGCCCTTATATGTGGGAACTGTGTTCCACTGGGCAAGCCACACATCATAGTCCTTCAGTTGGTTCATATCAAGATAGGTGGTGAGCCATGTCTTGTTGGAATAGATCATTGCATAGTAGCCTGCAGCCTCTATCTCCTCAAGGAACGCCTTGCACATGGCTGTCAGCTTTTCCTTGCCGAGGTCCGCCTGATACTGCTCCTCCACATCCAGAACAACGGGATAAGTGATCTTGTACGGCTTGATGGTCTCCAACAGGAATCTTGCTTCCTTTCGTGCCTCCTCGACAGTTTCCGCATAAAGATAGTGGTAAACACCCACGTTGATGTTATAGGCGGTCGCCTGAGTCACGTTGTACTCGAACGTCACATCCTGAGCCATGGGCTTTGCTTCGCTTATGTAGCCTCGTGACGCCCTCAGCATAGCAAATTCAACTCCTGCAAGCTTCACCTTGCCCCAGTCGATAGTACCCTGCGCATAGGAAACATCAATGCCCTTTGTGCCTGTATCGGTAGGCTTTGTGCTCTGGATAGGACGATAATAACGATAATCTATCAGTCGGCTGCTCTTGGAAACAGCAAAACGTGCTGTTTTGGATTTGTAATACTTCACCGTTTTCTCGAAGATGAACACACCACTATTCACGTTCTCGCCGTAAAGATAATATGCACCCGAGAACGAGGCGCGACCACTGATGGTTACAGCAAAATATCCCTTATTGAGCAGCTTTCCGCCCTCAGGAGTCTGAAAATCACCGGTGATAAGCATCTGCGAATTCTTGGTAAGCGTGCTTTTTCCATAGTTCAGGTACATACCTGTTTTGTAAACATTGACTGTTCCCGAATATATGGCGGTGGAGTCTTTTCGGATTATGTATTCACCCGATATATACACCTTGGAGCTTACAGTTGCTTTGATATCACCGTAATTCTCCATTGCTGCATCCTTATTGGTGATGAAATTACCCGATACGGTAAGCGTTGCCTTAGGCTCGATCAGAAGTCTGCCCTTGATCCTGAACGTCTTGCTCTTATAAACGGTCAACGCAGAACCGGGAGTCATTACCAGCTTGCTGTTTTCGGGAATGGCGAAATGCTTGCTAACTTTTACGGTATCAGTTACATAATAATTCTTGCCGTCGATCATCTCAGACTTACCGTCCCAACGGATATATCCCGTAAGGTCAACAGGGGTATAGTCTATATCAGACAGATCTACGTTGGTCTCAGGCTTTGTCTGTTCCTCCTGCTCCTCGATTATAGAGGTCTCGGGTTTAGAGGAATCCGCATCCGTCACTTCGGTCTCAGGTCGATTTGTCGTATCTATTATCGTCGTTTCAGTGCCTGCGTCGATGGTCTCCGCAAATACGGGAACAGCGCTTCCGAATGCAACAAGGGAAGCCAGCAGCAGGGCGGTGATCTTTTTGATTATCTTCATTTTCACGCTCCGTCTGTCGTTAGTCAAAGGTATATTTCTATTGTCGCATATTTTTCCTTGTTTGTCAAATGTTTTTGCGTATATTTCCAAGGGAATTTGTGGAGTCATAAAAAATACCCGAAGCCAAAGCTTCGGGTATTTGATGTTATTTGTATCTTGCAGTGTCGATACGGTTGAGCGCACGCTTCAGCTTAGCTTCAGCCATCTTGATCTGTCTGTCGCTTTCAGCTGCCTTTATGCGGCCCTCAGCGGTATCCTTAGCGGCTTCGGCACGCTCCACGTCAATCTCATCTGCCCATTCGCAGGAATCAACGAGGATAACAGTCTTAGTCTTGCCAACCTTTATCAGACCGCCCGATGTTGCAGCACGCTTGAACTCACCGTCTATCATTACACGCAGCTGACCGATTCCGAGAGCTGCGCAGTACGGCTCGTGTCCGTTCAGGATACCCACGTCACCGACGGTGGTGCGCACGATTATCTGCTCAGTCTCGCCGTCAAAGAACTTCTTTTCGGGCGTGATGATCTCTAACTTAAACGGAGTCATAAAATCCCCTTTCCTTAGTGTGCTTTCGGGGAATTATCCCTTCTTAGCCTTTTCCACTGCCTCGTCGATGGTGCCGACGAACAGGAATGCGGACTCGGGCAGGTCGTCATGCTTGCCCTCGATGATCTCCTTGAAGCCACGGATGGTCTCCTTAAGAGGAACATACTTACCCTCCATGCCGGTGAACTGCTCGGCAACGGAGAACGGCTGAGACAGGAAACGCTGGATCTTTCTTGCACGGGATACAGTCAGCTTATCCTCATCGGAAAGCTCGTCCATACCGAGGATGGCGATGGTATCCTGCAGCTCATTGTAGCGCTGAAGGATGGACTGTACCGCACGGGATACCTCGTAATGCTCCTGACCTACGATCTCGGGGGTGAGGATTCTGGAAGTAGACTCCAGAGGATCGACCGCAGGATAGATACCCATAGACGCAATGTTTCTGGAAAGTACGGTTGTAGCATCCAGATGTGCGAATGTGGTAGCGGGAGCAGGGTCAGTCAGGTCATCCGCAGGAACGTAAACGGCCTGAACCGATGTGATAGAGCCCTTCTTTGTAGAGGTGATACGCTCCTGGAGAGCGCCCATCTCAGTTGACAGGGTGGGCTGATAACCTACGGCAGAGGGCATACGACCCAGCAGCGCAGATACCTCAGAGCCTGCCTGTGTGAAACGGAAAATGTTGTCGATGAAGAGCAGCACGTCCTGACCTTCCTTATCACGGAAATATTCCGCCATGGTAAGGCCCGAAAGAGCAACTCTCATTCTTGCTCCCGGCGGCTCGTTCATCTGACCATATACGAGAGCGGTCTTGTTGATAACGCCGGATTCTGTCATCTCATTGTAGAGATCGTTACCCTCACGGGTACGCTCGCCTACACCTGTAAATACGGAGATACCGCCGTGCTGCTTGGCAACGTTATTGATAAGCTCCATGATAAGAACTGTCTTACCAACGCCTGCGCCGCCGAACAGACCGATCTTACCGCCCTTAAGATAAGGAGCGATAAGGTCAACGACCTTGATACCTGTTTCAAGTACCTCGTTGGAGGCTTCCTGCTCCTCAAACTTAGGAGCGGGACGATGGATCTCCCACTTCTCCTCTGTTTCGGGCTGAGACTTAGCATCAACCGCATCACCGAGGAGGTTGAAGATACGACCAAGTGTTTCCTTTCCGACAGGAACCTTGATGGAAGCACCTGTATCCACTGCTTCCATGCCTCTTACGAGACCATCGGTGGAACCCATTGCGATGCAGCGAACGATATCGTCACCGATATGCTGCGCTACCTCGACAACCAGCTTCTGACCGTTGTTATCAATCTCGATGGCATTAAGCAGATTGGGAAGGCTCTCGGTGGGGAATCGGATATCCAGTACCGCACCGATGACCTGTACGATCGTGCCTATGTTCTGATTTGTCATTTTCTGATTTTTCCTTTCCGTTGGTTGGAAATGTTTATTCGAGTGCATTGGCACCGCCAACGATCTCGGTAAGCTCCTGAGTGATGCTTGCCTGTCTTGCTCTGTTATACAGCAGCGAGAGACTTGCTATCATTTCGTCGGCGTTGTCGGTTGCGGATTCCATTGCCGTTCTGCGGGCGCCCTGCTCGGAAGCGTAGGACTCCACGATCGCGCACTGCAGAAGGCTTGCAGTAAAGCGGGGAACGATACGGTTGAATACAGCCTCGGGAGAGGGATCGTATGTCATAGTGCCGTAGTTTTCCAGCTTCTGTGTTTTCATAGGGAGTACAGCCATCTGCTGCGGCTCCTGAGTAAGCGAGGATACAAATGTGGTATAAAACAGCTGAACATCGTCCACTTCGCCCTTCTTGAACATATCCAGAGCGATGTTCATGATATCCTGCGCCTTTGAAGGCTTGATATCCTCCGCAACATTTGCGAAGCTGCCTACTAACTCATAGGCTCGTTTGGAGAAAAATTCAATGGCTTTTCTGCCGATTGCAATTATCTTTGGCTTTTCTGCGTCGTTCTCATGCGCCGAAGCTACCAGCTTCATAACGTTAGAGTTGTAGCCGCCTGCAAGACCTCTGTCGCCTGCAATGACGATGAACAGTCTGTGCTTGATTGGTCTCTTCTGCGTGAACACAGTGGAGAAATCGGTGTTGGCGGAGGCTATCTCGCACATAGTATGGTACAGCGCCTCAAAATAGGGGCGACCCTGCTCTGCACGGGTCTTAGCCTTACGCAGCTTACTTGAGGATACCAGCTCCATCGCCTTTGTGATCTGTCGGGTCGAGCCTACAGACTTTATGCGACGCTTGATATCCTTCATATTACCGCTTGCTATGATCTTTCACCTCCATATTTGGATTGGTGTTTATCCGAGGATGTTACTGGATAACATTCTCCTCGGTAGTGATATACTTAACCTTCTTCTCGATATACAGCCAAGCAACTGCGAGAGCTGCAACGATGGAGATAGTTGTTGCTACGATGCTGAGAACAAAAGAAGCGAGTTTCATGTGCTGTTTCTCCTTTCGGTATCAGCCCGCATAGGATGCAGCGAAGCTTGTGAGAACTTCCTTGATAGCATCCTCGTTCTCGGGAGTCATCACCTTTTCGTTTCTGATGCTCTCGAAGATCTCGGGCTTTTCATTTCTGATATGAGCAATAAGATCCTTCTGATACTGTCTGATCTGATCGATCTCGATAGATGCAAGGTAATTGTTGATTACAGCGTAGATGATAACTACCTGCTCCTCAACAGCGAGAGGCGCATTCTGATCCTGCTTGAGTACCTCTACGATACGCTCACCCTTTGCCAGACGATCCTTGGTATCCTTATCCAGATCGGAGCCGAACTGTGCGAAGGACTGCAGCTCTCTGTACTGGGAGTAGTCCAGCTTCAGAGTACCGGCTACCTTCTTCATAGCCTTGATCTGAGCGTTACCACCTACACGGGATACCGAGATACCGGGGTTAACAGCAGGACGAACGCCTGCGTTGAACAGCTCGGACTCAAGGTAGATCTGACCGTCAGTGATGGAGATAACGTTTGTGGGAATATATGCGGAAACGTCGCCTGCCTGTGTTTCGATGATGGGAAGCGCAGTCAGGGAACCGCCGCCGTAATTCTCATTAAGACGGGCAGCACGCTCCAGAAGTCTTGAGTGCAGATAGAATACGTCACCGGGGAACGCCTCACGTCCCGGGGGTCTCTTCAGCAGCAGAGAAAGTGTACGATAAGCTACTGCGTGCTTGGAGAGGTCATCGTATACTACCAGAACATCCTTGCCCTTATCCATGAAGTATTCACCCATGGTGCAGCCTGAATAGGGAGCGATGTACTGCAGAGGAGCAAGCTCGGAAGCAGTGGAGGATACAACGATTGTATAATCCAGAGCATTGTTTGCACGAAGCTGCTCAACCACACCTGCAACAGTGGAGTTCTTCTGACCGATAGCAACGTAGATGCATATTACATCCTTATCGTGCTGATTGATGATGGTATCAATGGCGATAGCAGTCTTACCTGTCTGTCTGTCGCCGATGATCAGCTCACGCTGACCTCTTCCGATCGGGATCATGCTGTCGATAGCCTTGATACCTGTCTGAAGCGGTACGGTAACGGGCTTTCTTGTGATGATACCGGATGCGATCTTTTCAATAGGACGGGTCTCCTTTGCAAGGATAGGACCCTTGCCGTCAATAGGCTGACCCAGAGAGTTTACAACACGTCCGAGGAGTTCCTCGCCTACAGGAACGGATACGATACGTCCTGTACGCTTAACAGTGTCGCCCTCTTTGATCTCGGCATCGGAGCCGAGCATTACTGCGCCTACGAAATCCTGCTCCAGGTTCATCGCCATGCACTGAACGCCGTTCTCAAATTCGAGAAGCTCGTTGATCATGCACTTTTCGAGACCGTGGATACGAACGATACCGTCACCCACTGTGACAACGGTACCGATGTCGCCGAGCTGGATCTTTGCGCTGTAGTTCTTGATGCGGGACTTGATAAGGCCCGTTATTTCATCGGGGCGTAAATCCATTTACTACATCCCTTTCTTACTTATTTTTTATGCGATGATGGAGCTAAGCTCATTCTTTATCGCATTGAGTCTTGCACTTACGCTGCCGTCGTAGCGAGTGCTGCCGTAGTCGATAACGATACCGCCGATAATGCCTGCATCCACCTTTTCACGGATGGAAACGGTCTTGCCCGTAACTTCGGACATCTTCTTTGCTATCTTTGCACGCAGCTCGTCGGTGAGCGGTGTGCTGGTCGTAACGACTATTTCGGCGATCTTGAAATGTTCGTTGTACTTCGCGCGGAAGTTCTTTACGATACCGTTATAGCAGCCGAAGCGTCCACGCTCCGCCAGAATGCACAGCAGATTACCACTGTATTCCGAAACATTGCCGCTTGAAACGATATCCTTAACAAGCGAGAGCTTTTCTTCCACTGTAATCGTAGGAGTATCCATGATCTTTGTAAGCTCGGGATTTTCTGCGAAGATCTCCTGTAAGGAGGTAAGCTCCGCAAAGATATCCTTCAGCTTGTCAGGGGACTCCTCCAGGCACAGCTCAAAGAACGCTTCGCCGTATACCTTTTCAGCCTTGTCGTTCATATTCTATCTCCATGAATTTATTCGGTGAGCGGATCAGTTATCGCTGCCCACGTTTACTAAGAAGTTAGAGATGATATCCTCGTTGTCCTTAGCTGAAATTTCCTTTTCTACGACCTTTGATGCGGCAAGGATAACGATATCAGAGATCTCATCCTTGATCTCGTTCATTGCACGCTTCTTGTCACGCTCGATAGCTTCCTCAGCCTTGACTCTGATCTCAGCAGCCTTCTGATTAGCTTCGGTGATGATCTCTTCCTCTCGTGCCTGCGCCCTTGCGGTAGCCTGCTTCATGATCTCAGCAGCCTCCTCCTTGGCAACAGCGAGTCTTTCCTTGTATTCCTGCTCGGTCGCCTGTGCGGATTCCTTTGCAGCCTGAGCCTCGGCGATCTCTTTCGCCGCCATCTCCTTGCGCTGGTCGAGTATCTTGCACACGGGCTTGTACAGGAAAATTCTGAAGATAAGGAAGATTATGAGCGCATTTATCAGGGTAAATACGATGGTTCCGGGGTCGATCGAAACCAGTGCAAGCTTCGGCTGCTCAGCAGCTACGGAAGCCTCGCTGATAAGATTCAGCATCTGCCAGTCTCCTCCCTATATGCTTTATATTATTCTTAGCTCATCCAAGCGTTTGTGAATGCACTTGCGATGGGGTTTGCATACAGGAGCAGCAGAGCAATTACCAGCGCATAGATACCTGTGGTCTCTGCGATAGCGTCACCGATGATCATTGTTCTTGTAACTGCACCGGAAGCCTCAGGCTGTCTGCCGATCGCCTCAACTGCCTTACCGCCGCAGTAGCCCTCACCGATACCGGGGCCTATACCTGCGATCATTGCTGCACCTGCGCCCAGAGCGGAAGCGCCGAGTACGATTGCATGAGATAACATTTTGATTTCTTCCATTGTAATATCCTCCATGAATATTGATTTGCTTGTATATTATCCCTTAAGGGGAATATATCCGTAGCTATGATTTTTACTCACATTCCGCATTGGAAATATAGGACATTGTGAGCATTGTGAAGATGTATGCCTGAATTACGCCCGAGAAGATGTCGAAATACAGCGATGCGATCGCAGGAATAACGACGGGAGGCATAATGTTGCCCAGCGCCCAGTAGATCAGGCCGCCGATAACCATACCTGCTACCATGTTACCGAAAAGACGGAGCGCCATGGAAACGGGATTGGATATCTCGCCGATGATATTGGACGGGAGCATAAAGGGCAGCGGATCAATATAGGCCTTGAAATATCCCTTGACGCCACCTGTCTTAGCACGATTATACTGGGTCATAAAGAATGTTATGATAGCCAGTGTGCCTGTTACCGAAACATCCGCTGTAGGCGCTCTCAGACCAACAAGGCTGATAAGGTTACAGAGCACAACATATACCAACAGAATGCCGACATACGGTCTGTAAGACTTATACTTTTCGCCCATACTGCCATCTACCATGTCGTTCACGAAAGTAACTAACCATTCCGCAAGCGCCTGACGGCGAGTAGTGGGAACCACCTTGAGTCCTGTGCCGAGAACCAGACAGATCACGAGTATTATACCCATAACTATCCATTGCACGACTACCGATTCGGTAAGGTTCCATGTCATACCGAACATCTCCCAGCTGGCAACTACAAGAGGTCCGTCGATAGTAAATGTGCTTTCGGCGGCTTCTGCTGCAGCCTCAGATGCCATTAGCAAAGCGGTTGACATATTTGTATCAGTCCTCCTTTTTCATCGGTATACACCGATGTATATTATCCGCTTGAGCGGAAAATATCATTGTTGTTTTTCCCGAAATGCCCTTATCGTTATCACGATCTTTGGGAACAGCAGCGGTATCAGCGCTGTGAGAAGATTTATGAACGGCAGTAACGCCGCTGCAGTCATCACAAAAAACAATCCGAGATAACGCAGGCAATACATGAAGTTCATATAAGTCTGAGCGCTTTTTGGGGATTTTCTTACGGCGATCTGTGCAGTAACTCCCAGAAGCCAGAAGTTCAGTACGCAGAACACATTTCCGTAGATACCGCCAAGGATGAGAGTGTAATCATATCCCATTGCAAAGAACAATACTATGATCACCGCAAAAAACACGCCGTTCACCGCCAGATAATATGGCAGCAGGGAATGCATTTCCTGCGTGATGATGTCTTTTTTCTTAGATGCCATGTTTTTTCGAATAATCGTCGTAATAATCGTTATCCTCTGTGGATGAGTATATCTTCGGCGCCTGCTTATCGTCCTTCGCATAAAGCTGAATCATTTTCTGAAGATGGGCTATTCCTCCGCAGAGCATAAATATTATGCCAAGAACGACACATATAAGCATTGCCCAGTCAGGCCAACCGTAATGCTGGCTTACAAAATATCCGCCCACGATAAACACCAGCAACGGTGAGATTATCGCAAATGCCAGCTGGCTTGCCACAGCATATACACCCAGAGGGTTGTTGCCTTTTTTGTCCGACATATCAATACACAAAGGTTGCCAGACGCCAGCCCTCGCTGCCCTTGATCATGGACATATTGAGAATGGAATCTGCATCAGCATCCGTAGCAGTCTCAGGATCCACACCATTGAGATATACCACCAGCTTGCACTCTGTTTCAGAAACAGGTGTTACTGCAATTCGGCATGTAGACCAGTCCTTGCCATAATCTGCAGCAGGAACAAAATCCATGTGGATACCGAGAACATATTCTGTAGCATACTGTACGCTTCCGCTGTCGTCAGTTGCTTCAGCGGTTGGTTCAGCAGTACCTTCGTAGGTCTCTTCTACCTTCACAAGGATCTCTCTGTTCTTGTACACCTGAATGCCCTTGCCATCAAGATCTGTGAGTATGCTTGCCGACTTTTCAGCAGTATAAATAGAGTTCAATAGTTCCGTAATATCATCAAGAGTCTTGTACGCAGCGCTGTCCACAGTATAATAACCGCCGTCAGGATCATTACCGTAAGGCTCAGGAAGATGATCAAGGCCCTCTGTCACGAACAGGCGCACAGCCTTGTAATGAGCTGCCACAAGATCATGTGCCGCGTATGTGCATTCATCCACCTGCTCCTGCGTAGGAGCAAATGCCGCAGGCGCAGACACACCTGTATCTGGGGTAGACTGAGACGAAGGACCGTCCTCACTTGTAATAAGCACTATAGCCACCACTGCTACTACAATAGCAAGCACAGCTACGATGATCGTTGAAATTATAGGTGCCAGGGAAACTTTCTGTTTGCTCATGGAAATAACCTTTCAGATGCTGAATTACTTTGTGCCGTCAGGCTTAGCGGTAGCTTCAAGAGTGATGGCGTCAGGGAATGCGTTGCGGCTGTCTTCCTTGGAAAGGAATGTAGTGTTTACATAACCCTGGATGATAGCGCCGTCTGTTACCGCAATAGTGGAAGCGTTGATATCACCGAACACGATAGCGTCACGCTTCAGCTCGGCCTTGCCTGCGATCTCAAGCTTGCCTCTGATACGGCCGTTAACGTCCGCATACTGGGATGTAAGATCGCCGATAAGTATAGTATCTCTGTCCATGCGCATTTTACCCTTGCTGATAATATTACCCTGCATAGCTGCAGAATTCATGGACGCATTGTTGCACTTGATATCACCGACTACCTTACCTGTCATGTCGATATCTCTGGTAGTCTCTACATTGCCCTTAATATTGCCGTCCACCTGCATATTGGCAAGGGAGCGTACATTGCCGTCGATGATCGTGTTTCTGGAGATAACGGTAACTTCATCGGTAACGCCTGCCGCACGGTTGGCGTTCACATTTCCGTTGGAAGGAGGAACGTATCCGCCGCCAAAACCATCATTTGCATTATAGGCGGTATTCTGGGGAGCCTGTCCGCCATTGAAGCCTGCATTCTGTGCTACGGGAGCACTCTGTACAGGCTGCTCGGGAGCAGGCTGCGGGCGATAATAAGGAGTTTCCAGAGGAACTCCGGCGGGTCTTGCTTCCTGGGGCTTCGCATCTGCAGAAGCAGGAGCAGGAACAGGAGGTGCAGGCTGTTCATCGTTGCGCAAGGGAACAGTAACGGGATCCGCAGTCTGTGCAGGCTGAGCAGCTACAGCTGGCTGCACAGGAGCCGCAGGCTGAACGGGAGTCGCCTCAGGCTGAGCCAGATACTGATCCAGCTGCGTGGGAACGCCATCACGGATCACAGGAGTGTCATTGCCCTCCTCCATGCCATCCTTCTTCCACAGCTCTTTGACTGCCTGCGAAAAATTATCCTTAATACCCATATCGGTTATCCTTTCTGTTAAGAATTACGCAAACGGCCCGATAAACTGGACAGGCTGCGTGTTGTTGTTTATCTTATCGAATTTATAGCCTTCTTTTATAAGTTTCTTGATGATGTCTTCCATCACATACACCGTATTCTCACGCTGTGCCGAATCATGGAACAGCACTACCGAACGATAGTTATTAGAGATATCCTCGGGGACAGACGTAAACATTTCAGTCCATGTGGCACCGCCTGCGTCGTTGCTGTCCACATTCCAGTCATAGAATCTGAAACCACGGCGGGTCATCTCCTCGATGATAGCATCTCTGGTAGCCGCATTGTAATCATTCTTGCTGCCACCGGGGAAGCGGAATATCTCAGTCCTGACGCCTGTCGCCTCATAGATCATCTGCCACGCATCATAAAAGTCCTCAAGATATGCCTCAACAGAAGCGTATATCTTTTCATATTCATGAGATGCGCTATGAACGCCGATGGCATGACCGCTGTCTACTATCTGCTTCATCAGAGCATAACACTCCTCAGTACGGCTGGGAACGACGAAAAAAGTCGCCTTCAGATCGTATTTATCCAGATAATAAAGCATCGAATATGTATTGGCGGAGGGGCCGTCATCAAATGTAAGGTAAACAGTTTTCTCCTCACGCACATAGGATGCGGGAACACGAACTGTCATATCCTCATACATACCCTCGTAAGGATTGACAGGCTGTACCACCTCAACAGTCTTTGTCTCCTCGGTCTCAACCGCTTCGGCTGATTCCTTCGTCTCGGGAGGAGCCTGTTCAACAGATTCCGCTATTTCCTGCTGCTGGTGATCCTCGTGAGGGATAACATCCTTCACTTCTTCGCTTTCGGCGTCATTTCCTGTCACGCTGTTTCTGCCCTCGATATATGCGACAAGCGCCTCATCCGATAAACCACTTGCCGAATATATATCATAAAAGCCTTCAACAGACGGCTTTTCCTCACCGCTCAGGTATGCGACCTTTGATGCAAGCACATCATTTTCATGCTTTATCTCCTCCAGCGCAGCGCCCTTATGCCAGAGCATGACAGCAAAAACCACGCACAGAACGAGAGGCAGGAAAAACACGATGCACAGCACGGTTTTTATAAGCACTTTAAAAAATGCCACACTTCCAAAACGCATTTCAAACCTCTTTTTAATAGTTCCTGTAAAAAGGCATACTTCGCCTATACTACTATTCTTCTATGATACTATAAAATAGAGGTTTTGTCAATAGGAATGGTGGGTAATTAGCCATATCAGAGCCGAAAATAGACACATTTAGATTAAAATGCACATATTTTTTTGTGCAATTTAAACACAGGCACATTTTCACCCACGAAACAACAAAATGCGCCCTTTCGGACGCATTTTGGAATTACTCTTCGATGTAGACCTTCTTCATCTTCATATCTGTTCTGGGACGGTCGCTGAAATCTGTAGGAGTCTCTGCGATCTCATCAACTGCATCCATACCCTCAGTAACTCTGCCGAATGCAGCGTACTGGCCATCAAGGAAGAAGGAATCCTTGTGAACGATAAAGAACTGGGAGCTTGCGGAGTTAGGGTTCTGCGCTCTTGCCATGGAGATCACTCCACGCTCGTGACGCAGATCGTTTGCAACGCCGTTCATCAGGAACTCGCCCTTGATCTTCTCCTTTGCGCCGCCCATGCCTGTGCCAGTGGGATCGCCGCCCTGGATCATGAAATCCTTGATCACTCTGTGGAAGATCAGTCCGTCATAGAAGCCCTCACCTACAAGCTTCAGGAAATTCTCAACAGTGATGGGAGCCTTTTCGGGGTAAAGCTCCAGCTTTATCTTCTTGCCGTTTTCAAGTTCAATTACTACCATTTTATTTCTCCTTAATTACAGCGGATTTTCCGCATTGTATTTTTCTATATCACGTTTTCTGATATCTGTACGCTTGATCTTGCCGCTTATGGTCTTGGGAAGCTCGTCCACAAACTCCACTATTCTCGGATACTTATAGGGGGCAGTGTTCTTCTTTACATGATCCTGAAGCTCCTTTACCAGCTCATCGCTTGCGGTATATCCCTTAGTCAGGACGATCGTAGCCTTAACTACCATGCCTCTGATCGGGTGGGGAGCGCCTGTTACAGCACACTCAAGAACTGCGGGATGTGCGATCAGAACGCTTTCGATCTCAAACGGGCCGATGCGGTAGCCGCTTGCCTTGATAACATCATCGTTTCTGCCCACATACCAGTAGTAGCCGTCCTCATCCATCCATGCTGTATCGCCCGTATGGTAGAGTCCGTCATTCCACACCTCATTTGTAACTTCTTCGTTACGGTAATAGCCACGGAACAGACCACGCTGATCGCAATATTTGCTACGGATGCAGATCTCGCCTGTCTCACCCGTAGGAACAGGATCTCCGTCTGCGTCAACCAGCACCACATCATAAAGCGGTGTAGGCTTGCCCATGGAACCGGGCTTCGGAGTCATACCGATGGTATTTGCAAGTATCAGAGTGGATTCCGTCTGACCGAATCCCTCCATCAGCTTGATGCCAGTATACTCCAGCCACTTGTTGTAGACCTCAGGATTGAGAGCCTCGCCTGCAATGGTGCAATATTTCAGGCTGGAAAGATCATAGTTTCCGAGTCCTGTCTTAATGAAGAAACGGAACATAGTGGGCGGTGCGCAGAATGTGGTGATCTTATATTTCTCCATGACCGACAGCATATTTTCAGGGATGAATCTGTCAAAATCATATACAAATATACAGGTACCCATTATGAGCTGGCCGTACATCTTACCCCATGCAGCCTTTGCCCAACCCGTATCGGAAATGGTCAGGTGGATACCGTCAGGATCGACATTGTGCCAGTGCTTTGCAGTCTGGATATGTGCCAGTGCATAGGTGTGGTCGTGAATTACCATCTTGGGATATCCCGTGGTACCCGAAGTGAAGTAAAGCAGGAAGGTCTCATCCGCCTTTGTGGGAACTCTCTCCATAACGTCAGGATACTTCTCAACTTCTTCGTCGAAATTTGTCCATCCGTCCCTTGTGCCGTTTACGATGAACTTTGCCTTTAGACAACCGTTCAGCTTTTCATCAGCTTCCTCGACATAGTGGGAAACATCCGCATGACTTGTTGCGATGACAGCCTTGACATCAGCAGCCTCAAAGCGATAAACAAAATCCTTTGTTGTGAGCTGATGAGTAGCGGGAATTGCGATAGCGCCGATCTTCAGCAACGCCATGATAACATACCAGAACTGATAATTTCTCTTCAGCACCAGCATTACATGGTCGCCCTTCTTGATGCCCATTGCAGTAAACATATTCGCTGCCTTGGTGGAGAGTCTGGAAAGATCTCCGAATGTGAAGGTGCGCTCGTTTCCCTCCAGATCCACCCATATAAGAGCTCGTCTGTCAGGCTCCAGCTCGCCGTATTTGTCTATAATGTCATAGCTGAAATTGAAGTTTTCAGGATATTTTATCTCGAATTTATTCAGGATCCCGTTTTCGTCAAATCCCTCATTGACGAAATTGAGATGGTATGATGCTACATCCATTGTTGTGTGTCCTTTCCTTTGTGTATATATGTATTAAGAAACGAGAATAGCAATAAATGTGCAGTCCTCTCCGCCCACTGCGATCATACCGTGGGGGTTCTTGGAATCAAGGTACAGCGCATCACCGGGGCCGAGTATCTCTACATGACCGTTGATAATGAACTTCATCTGACCCGATATGATATAGTCAAACTCCTGACCCTCGTGAGTAGACATCTTGATAGGCGCATTCTGCTGCTCTTCAAGATAGGGTGCCGTTACCAGCATAGGCTCCAGGCACTTGTTCTTGAACATATATGCAAGATGACTGTATTCAAAACGCTCACGACGCTCCACTCGCAGACCCTCACCCTTTCTGACGACGGAATACTTCGTCAGCTTGGGAGACTGTCCTGTAAGCAGTGCGATCAGCTCCATTCCGAGAGCTTCAGCGCAGTTGTTCATAAAAGACAGGGGAAGATCACGCTCGCCGTTTTCAAATGTGAGATAATCCTCTACCGACACCTGTGTACGCTCTGCCATATATTCAGGTGTGAAATCCAGAGCCTCACGGCATGCACGCAGTCTTTCGGATACTTCTTTGATGTTATAATCCATAATGAGTTCCTTTCCAGAGTGAATTCAGAGTAAAAAAGACCTCTTTTCCATAGTGGAAAGAAGGCATTAATATCTAAAAAACAAGCCTTATATTCATAGCTATACATTTTAATTATACAACTCTTGACACGATTTGTCAAGAGGAACGGCAAGCCTTATAACTATCTGTAGTTTAGCTTCGGAATATACGTTCTGTATATAGTGGGTGCAGAGTAAAGTCAACTAAAATGCTTGATTTTTTCGGGAAATTGTGTTATACTAGGCTTCGTGACTTCATTATATGACCGCGGGACCCGCAAGGGTAATGAGGAAAGTCCGAGCATCACAGAGCAGGGTAGCTGATAACGTCAGCCGAGGGCGACCTTAGGGCTAGGGCAACAGAGATATACCGCAGGAGTGTTCACGGCTCCTGTAAGGGTGGAAAGGCGAGGTAAGAGCTCACCAGAGTGCAGGAGACTGTACTGCTATGTAAACCCTATCCGATGCAACGTCTATTGGTACTGTGCGTCTCAACGTCTGCTCGGCGGACGTACAGTAATGGCGGCTTGAGCTTATTGGCAACGGTAAGCGTAGATAAATTACCGCACACGACAGAACCCGGCTTATCGGTCTGGTCACATAAAAAAAGGAAGCTTCGGCTTCCTTTTTTTATTATTCTCTCCACATTTTGCGGTACGAAAGACACGTAAGGTTTTCTGATTTCTTGAACTGACGGGCAAAATAGCTCTGGTCGTTGAAGCCGCACATGTGAGCGATTTCCTCAACGGATTTGTCAGTGAAACGGAGAAGTTTTTTCCCGTAGTTAATACGAGCAGTAATGATATGCTGGAAAATAGTCATACCGTAGATTCTCTTGTATTCACGTGTAAGATGGAACTTGCTTATGTAGAAGCGAGATGAAAGCATTTCGAGTGAAAGTTCATCGCAGAAGAATTCGTCAATATAATCGTGAACTGCTGACAGCTTCTGTCCGAGAGCCGAATCATGCTGACTGTCACCGGAATTTGAAGTAAGAGCAATGGTGAGAAGATCGACGATATACTTTGATGTAAGTATATCTGCACACGAGCTTTTTTTCTCGTTGATTTCAATAATTTTTGAAATTGCGGAAACGACCTTATCGAAATTATGCGGACGGAATACGTTTCTTGATTGAGAAAGGAAGTAATCGTAGTACTGTTCCGAGGTGCTTCCGCTGAAGTAAATCCACATGATTTCCCATTTTTCGGAGCCTGCATTCTGAAATAATGCGGTACTGCGGCAGTCTATGAGGAAACAGTCACCTTTTGAGAGGATGAAACTGTCATTTTCGAGAGTCAGTTTACCGTGACCGCCTGTAATAGCAGCAAGCATGTAAGCCTGTATGCGGCTGTTGTGGATTGAAGTGTTTCTGTCAGCCGACATTTCTCCGGCTTCGTGAATATAGAAGAACGTGTTTTTGGCAGCAGGTGCAGGAGTAATAATTATTCTTCTGGTGTTTTCGGGGAATAACGGAGTATCCAGATCGACTCCTCCTTTCAATGAGTGAAAGTCCATATTAAGACGACTGCGGATAAGACAGCAGCAATCAGAACGAGAATTTTCCCGTAATTACGGGTAGGTTTTACAGTGGGAACAGTATAAAGACCGAGACCGTCAATATAACTTTCCGCTTCACGGTATGAAACGTCTGACGGAAGCTCTTTAACTTCCGGACGAAGATAAAATACAGCTTTTTCGAAATAAATGCTGTCTGTATCGTTGATTTCGATAATTCTTTTGTTTACGCCTCTGATCATTTTGTACCTCCGAAAGGTGTTTAATGGAAGTATAGGCAGTAAAACAAGATTTATGCAGTCAGCGGAAATTATTTCTTATATAGTGGAAAAGGTACTGCTGGGCTATACCGCCGTGAGGAGCAGCAAACTCCGGAAAACCGTCGGGGTAGAATTGTTCGAGAACACGTCTGATCCATACATCCACGGGAAAAGCTTCGGTGCGGTGCATACCGAAAAGCAGGACGCACTCCGCAACCTTAGGACCTACTCCTTTAATTTCCATAAGCGACTTTCTTGCCTCATTAATGGGAGCAGAAGCAATCGTACCGAGGTCAGTTATACCACTGGCAGTACGCTGTGAAGCGTCGCAGATATATTTTGCACGGAAGCCGCTTCTGAGGAATGAAAGTGAATCCGGAGTTTCCTCAGCGAGCTGTGAAGAGGTGGGGAACTTACCGTTCCAGTGTTCACATAAGCGTCCGAGAATACCTTTAATACGTGGGATGTTGTTGTTCTGGGAAATAATGAACGAAATAAGGCACTCCCAGCTGTCCTGACGGAGAAGACGTATACCTCCTGCAAATTCGCAAGCTTTTGACAGTGTTTCGTCCTCAGAAAAAGTACGTTTAAGCTCAGAGTAATCGGTATCAAAATCGAAATAGTCCTTCCACTTGTTCAGAAAGACACTTTCATCAGTGTTGTGAAAGATGAATTCGTTCTTTTCAGTTTGTGATATCCTGAGGTAATCGTTCAGAAAAGAACCTTCGTATGCAGACTTAAAGTCTGAAGGGATTTTTTTCCAACGAAAAGCCTGTCCGCAGTCGAGGGTTTCGTCGAGATCAAAATGAGGTTCATACACAATAATATCAGAATTCTTAACAAAGTAATCCATAAATCTCCTCCTGAGTAAAAAATGTGACGAACTGATAAAAAATTAAAGATAATTACGTAATATGACTTGATTTTTCATTATAATTATACTAAAATATAAAGTATAATACAAGAGGTTAGGAGTGTTTTTTTGAAAAAAATTTTTATAGTACTGCTTGCGTCGGGCATAATGTTCAGCGGATGTTCCAAGGACAAGTCACGCAGCAAGACTGCAGATAACGAACAAACGTCAGCACAGACCGTTTCTGAGAATACGTCTGATACATCGGAAACAATACCTGTATCGGAGCATAAGCCGATTGAACATGTTCTTGAACCTGCAGACGGTACATATGTATATGATAATGCAAAGCTATTTTCAGCAGAGGACGCTGCATTCTGCAATGATTATGCAG
Source organism: Oscillospiraceae bacterium (assembly GCA_045532595.1). Lineage (GTDB taxonomy): Bacteria > Bacillota > Clostridia > Oscillospirales > Ruminococcaceae > CAG-115. The sequence continues at coordinate 36,232 of JAZSGG010000151.1, forward strand.
AATTCCTGTATGAGAATTTTCTGATAAATGCAGCGGTGGTTACAACGTCAGATCTTGACGGACGTTCTCCTGAGGACTTTGCGGCTGAAGCGTACAACAGAATATACGGAGGCAAAGGAAGCGGACTGCTTCTGCTTATAAACAATGACACAAACAAAGATATTCTTTATAAAACGGGAAGCTGTCTCAGGAAGATAGAAGCAGCGGATGAAAATGAAGCATTTTACTGGTCAACGAGAGACATAGTTGAAGGCGACTATAAAACTGCCGTTCATCGTCTTATGCAGCTTGGAGAGAACTGTCCGCAGCATGTTTTTGATAATGGAGGTATACTCTCCGATGAAACACTGACTTCGCTTGAGGTTTCTCTTGTCGGATATAAGAATGACGTTTCAATTCTTGCTACTACGAATTCCACCGACATGACAAATGAAGAACTCTTGAAGAGCTATTATGAACGCCGTTATCATGACGGAAAGGGATATATGGTAATGCTTGACGCAAAAACGTCGTCTGTATCGGCTTATTCGAAGGAACCGATGCCGTCAGGATATGAAGATGTACTGAAAAAAGCAAACGAACTTGTAAAGAAGGGCGACGCCAAAGGAGCGTTGATTAATGCGGCAGATGCACTTAAAGGCTGAGAAAGGAGTCAATAATGGATGACAAGGATTTTTATATTGAAGCATTGGATAATCTGCCCGCACTTGTAGAAAACAAGTCGGTCAAGGAGCAGTTTCAGCAGGTCTTTTATGATTTTCTGCAGCTTCAGCATCTTTACGACTCTGCGATAGAGGTTGTAAAGACGAGTCTTAATATTCTTGACAGCGAATTCAGCGTGAAATTTCAGCGTAATCCGATACATAATATTGAGAGCAGACTGAAATCGCCTCAGTCGATAATCGGCAAGCTGCGTAAAAAGGGACTCCCTCTCACAACGGATGCGGCACAGAAGAATCTGCTTGATATGGCGGGAATCAGAGTAACCTGCTGTTATATAAGCGACATATATGCGGTAGTCGAGATGCTCAGCCAGAGAGATGATTTTGTGATAATCAAACAGAAGGACTATATAAAAAATCCGAAACCGAGCGGCTACAGAAGTTATCATCTTGTCGTAAACGTGCCTGTATATCTGTGGTCGCAGAAGAAATATGCTCCCGTTGAGATTCAGATAAGGACGATTGCAATGGATTTCTGGGCAAGTCTTGAACATCAGCTGAAATATAAGCCCTCGGCAGCGATAACACCCGAAATATCTGAGGAGCTTCGGGTGTGTGCTGAAAGAATAGCCGAAACCGATATGCAGATGCAGAGAATCTTTATGGAGATAAACAACCTTGACTGACCTTCGACAAATTCTTCGATAATGACAGCAAACCTCTTAAAAATTACCCGTTCACAAATTCCGATGGCTGTGATATAATAGACACTGCATTGAACAATGCGATTGTAATACAGAAAAAAGGAGGCTATCGGAATGTTGGGCATACTGAAGAGAAAAAAGCGTGAGGTGAGAGACAGGACGGTATACATGGAAATCTATGGTGACAATAAAGTGACATACCGTGTTATTGTCGGTCGGAAATACTTTTTCGGTGAGGACATTGTTACATACGGAATTGAGGCTGAGGACAAAAAATCGGGAGAGTGCGGAGCAATTCCGGACTTTTCACGTAATATAGACGATGCGGTCGATTTTGCAGAGATTCTCATAATGGGCAAGATTCCGCCGAGACATATGTATTCAAGGGCACTCGGATACCTGAGCGTATCCATATAAAGGCAACACCGCACAAAGCCCGCTTGACGGCTTTGCACGAAATCTGCCGGCATATTTTTTGTCATTCCGCACAAAAATTCCTTGACATACGTCAGTATGCCTGCAGAATTTTTATACAGTCTGACGAAAAATCCTACCTCGCATCTTTCGCACAAGCTCTGTGCGGTGTTGACTTAAAAATTTTTTCTGTCAGGGTATGGACAAAACACTTCTTATGTGGTAAAATTAAAATATAAAAATACATAAAGGAGATATAACAATGGCAGAACTCAAATTTGAAATCACTGAAAAAATCGGTGTTCTTTCCGAAAATGCAAAGGGATGGACAAAGGAAATAAACCTTGTCAGCTGGAATGAGCATGAACCGAAATATGATATCAGAGAGTGGTCTCCCGATCATTCACGCATGGGAAAGGGCGTTACTCTTACAGCTGACGAACTTGCTCAGCTCAAGGATATAATTTCGGAAATAGATCTTGATTCCTTTGAGTAATCAATTGTATGCCTGTTCTCTTAAAGGGAACAGGCTTTTTGCAATACTGAAAAAATATAAAAAACTATTGACAACTCAGGCGTGATGTGATAAAATAATATGCATGGGGCATTAGCGCAGTTGGGAGCGCATCACACTGGCAGTGTGGGGGTCAGGGGTTCGAATCCCCTATGCTCCACCAATATAACCTCCTCGCTTACGGTGGGGAGGTTTTTATAATAGTTTTAAAGGAGAGTTCCATGAATACAGTAAATATCGGATTTATCGGAGCAGGCAATATGGGTACAGCAATTCTGAAAGGAATTGCAGGAAGCAGTCTTGCGGAAAAAGTGAGTCTTTATGCTTATGACCCCGACGAAACAAAAATTGATGCCCTTAAATCATATGGTGTGAATTCCTGCGGAAGCGAGGCTGAACTTACAAAGAAATGCAAGTATGTTTTCCTTGCAGTAAAGCCGCAGATAATTGAAAAAGTCATTGAGAGTGCCGCCGTCGGTGCAGACAGTGATACGGTATTTGTATCAATAGCCGCAGGAATAAGTGACACTTTCATTGAAAGCAAGACATTCAGCGGTGCAAAGATAATTCTTGTTATGCCGAATACGCCGCTTCTTCTGGGGGAAGGTGCGTCTGCTCTTTCTCACAGCGACAGCGTAACTGAAGAAGAATTTGCTTTTATACTGGATGTTTTCAGCATCTGCGGAAAAGCATCTGTTATCCCGAAGGATAAGATGAAGGAGATTATTGCAATAAACGGAAGCAGTCCTGCATTTATATATCTTTTTGCCAAGGGATTTATTGACTATGCCGATTCGGTTGGTATTGACAAGACTGCTGCAATGGAACTTTTTGCACAAAGTCTTATTGGTTCGGCAAAAATGATAACAGATTCGGGTTACAGTATTGATGAGCTTATTAAAATGGTATCATCTCCCGGCGGAACAACTCTTGCAGGTCTTGACCGACTTTACGAGGGAAAGCTTGAAGAAACAGTAAAGAATTGCTGTGAGAGCTGCACCGGAAGAGCGTATGAACTTTCAAAATAATTTATCTGTTCTGAAATAAAAAGATTCCGCATATCCTTTTAAGGGACAACTTTAAAAGGAAAGGAAAATGCGGAATGCGAATAATAGGTGACATATCAGGAATCAGAGGCAGACGTAAAGGATTTGTTTTTCTTGGAATATGTATAGCTGTCGGAATAATTGCAGGTTCTGTGATGGCGGCAGAGAATAGTATACATGCGGACTCGGCATGGTTCCATCAGTTTTTTTCTCCGCTGAACGGAGGAGGGACGTTTTCGGAATCTGTCGGAAGATCAGCGTTATCATCAGTAATTTTTCTTGTTGCGGTGTTTTTCTCCGGATTTTTTGTGTTCGGACAACCAATAGGTGTTGCTCTGCTTGTATGGAGAGGAGTAGGGATAGGTATTTCTGTGGCTGAGATGTATAAGATTCACGGTGCAGGTGCGATTCTCGAAGTAATAATGCTGATACTGCCGAAAGCCTTTGTTTCGGCAATAGTGGCAGTACTTGCAGTAAGGGAGCTTATCCGTTCATCAAATATGCTGATGAATCATGTGATCAACGGTGAGAAAGCTGATAACGAGAAATATGAAATACGTCTTTACATCATAAAATTTCTGGTATTGTTCATTATTTCGCTGATTTCTGTTACGATTACAGCAGCTGCTGAGGTACTGATTACCTGAAGACGTAAAAATAAGGAGTGTTTGAATTTGGGCTTTTACAATTATAATAAATCTGGTGTCGGAATTGCAAAGAATTCCGAAAAGAAAACGGGTGCAAAACTCTTTTTTGATATTCTCTGGAGAAAAATCTGGAATATATTCCAGCTGAATATGATTTTCTGGCTGTTTACACTGCCTCTGATGACAGTACCAATGGCACTTTCAATAAACAACACTCTCATATCCGAGATTATTGTAGTTTTGCTGATTGTTGCCTTTGTTGTACTTATCGGACCTGCGATGGCTGGAATGTCACGAGTAATGAGGATGTTTATAATTGAAAAGCACTGTTTTGTTTTCAGTGATTTTATGAAGGGTTTCAGGACTAACTTCAAAAAAGCGTGCATTATCGGAATACTTGACTGTGTTGCGGTACTTTCAGCAATAGGTTCGATAAAAATATATCCTGCACTTTCTGTTGAATATGGGTCAAAGCTGATGTATATACCAATGGTTATTGCACTGAGCATAGCACTTGTATTTCTGATGATGAATTTTTACATTTATCTGATGCTTGTTGCGACAAATCTTTCGATGAAGAATCTTTTGAAGAATTCATTTGCACTTGCGTTTGTTGCAATCAAGAGTAATTTTATCACACTTTTGTTTATAATTCTTCTTGTAGGAATCATGGCACTTCTGTTTCTGTTTCTTACGCCGGTGTTTATATTTGTTTTCCCGTTTTTCCCGGCAGCCTTAATCTGTTTCATAACAACATTCAACTGTTATCCTGTTATTCAGAAGTATATTATCGACCCATATTACACAAGTATCGGACAAGTCAATCCGGAGCATATCAATGCAGCAGAGCTTTCGGATGAAGAAACCATCTTTGAAGATATGGGCGGTAAGGAACAGCCTATAGACAACCGTAAAAAAGGAAAAGGAAAAAGAATATCATAAGGAGGTAGTTTTATGCCGTACATTAACGTAAAAACAAATGTATCCGTCATAAAGGAGAAGGAGATTAATATCAAGTCCGCACTCGGAATGGCAATTACAGCAATTCCCGGAAAATCCGAGGGATGGCTCATGGTAGGAATCGAGCCTGACAGTATCCTTTATTTCAGAGGAGAGGACGCTCCCGCAGCAATGGTCGAGGTGAGTATATTCGGGAGTGCCTCGTCAAATGCACTGACAACACTCACATCACACATCACAGGAATTCTCACAGATCAGCTTGAGATTCCGTCCGACAGAATATATGTAAAATATACGTCAACAGCTGACTGGGGCTGGAACGGTTCCAACTTCTGAGAGCGATATGCCGTCACGGGAATGTGGCGGCTTTTTTATCGTATTTTGGGGGAGCAATATCAAAAAAACTATTGACAAGTTTTCAGAAATATGATACAATAAAACAAATTGCAAAAGAGACTTTTGTTTCAGAGCATGATTTTGACCACTCTATCTGAGTTGTGGCCATACGGACAGCCGGGTCAGATGCCGATACTGACGTTTTATCGTCAGCTGGCAACTTCTGTTGCCTTATTGATTCGATTTATCGATACATTTTATAAGTTTTCATCAGCTTGTGAAAGGTCAATAAGAGTAGTAAAAGGTATCCTTGCTTATATAGACTCTGAAACCAGACAAAGTCATTAGCGTATTATGCGTATGATTTAGCACGTATGGGTTGGTGAAGCCTGTACGTTTTTTTATTTTATGACCGAGAGGTGCTTTATGGAAAATAAATTAAAGCTTTACGGATTCAATAATCTGACGAAATCCCTCAGCTTCAATATATATGATGTATGCTATGCAAAGGACCCGAAGGCACAGCTTGCATATATCGCCTATGTTGACGAACAGTACAATTCCGAGCGTATCACCGATATCATGACTCATCTTACAGAGATGATAGGTGCGCAGGTACTGAGCGTATCACGTCAGGATTACGACCCTCAGGGAGCATCGGCGACCTTCCTTATAGCCGATGAGACCATGATTCCCGCCGGAGGAAGCGAGACAGTAGCTCATCTTGACAAAAGTCATGTAACCGTTCATACGTATCCCGAATACCATCCCGACACCTGTATTGCAACATTCAGAGTAGATATAGACGTTGCAACGTGCGGAAAAATAACTCCGCTCACAGCCCTTGATTACCTTATCGGAAGCTTTGACTCCGATATAATCACAATGGACTACCGTGTAAGAGGTTTTACACGTAATCTCAGCGGAGAAAAGCTCTTTATCGACCACAATATAACGTCAATTCAGGACTATATAGACGAAAGCACCTTGCGTAAATACGATGCGGTGGACGTAAATGTATATCAGTCCAATATTTTTCACACCAAGATGCTGATACGTGAGCTTGATCTTCAGAATTATCTGTTCAATACGGACGTAACTGAGCTTCCGCCATGGAAGCGTCTTGAGATAACAACAGCACTCAAGAGAGAAATGATAGAAATATTCAGCGGAAGGAATGTGTTCGGAAATGGCTTTTTCACAGATTAATGCACCGATATATGAAGCTCTGCGGAAATTCCGCCGTATGAGAGTTGTACCGTTTGACGTACCGGGTCATAAGCGTGGCAGAGGCAACATGGAGCTTACAGAGTTCCTTGGTGAGGACTGCATGAATGTGGACGTCAATTCAATGAAGCCTCTTGATAATCTGTGTCATCCTGTGTCAGTCATAAAGGATGCGGAGGAGCTTGCGGCTGAGGCATTTGGTGCAGCACACGCATTTTTCATGGTAGGAGGGACAACTTCTGCTGTACAGAGCATGATTATGTATGCCTGCAAAAGCGGTGAAAAGATAATCATGCCGAGAAACGTCCACAGAAGTGCGATCAACGCACTTATTCTTACGGGAGCAATTCCTGTGTACGTGGACCCGGACTGCAATAATGAGCTTGGCATACCGCTTGGTATGTCAGTATCGCAGGTTGAAAAGGCAATCAGGGAGAATCCCGATGCAAAGGCAATACTTGTAAATAACCCGACGTATTATGGTATTTGCTCAGACATTAAGAAGATAACGGAGCTTGCTCATGCCAATAATATGCTGATGCTTGCAGACGAGGCTCACGGAACACATTTCTATTTCGGCGAGAATTTTCCGATTTCAGCAATGGCAGCGGGAGCCGATATTGCTTCGGCAAGTATGCATAAATCGGGCGGCAGTCTTACCCAGAGTTCATTTCTGCTTATGGGAGAGCGTATAAATGCCGACTATATGCGTCAGGTAGTGAATCTCACCCAGACAACGAGTGCTTCGTACCTTCTTCTTTCGAGTCTTGATATTTCCCGAAAGAGACTTGCACTCAGCGGACGTGAAATATTTGAAAAGACCGTCCAGATGGCGGAATATGCCCGTGAGGAGATAAATTCAATCGGGGGCTATTATGCTTTTTCGAGAGAACTTGTGAACGGAGACAGCGTATATGACTTTGATGTTTCAAAGCTTTCTGTCCATACACTTCCCATTGGACTTGCAGGAATTGAGGTCTATGACCTTCTTCGTGACGAATACGATATACAGATTGAATTCGGAGACATCGGAAATATTCTTGCATACATCTCAGTCGGAGACCGTACACGTGATATAGAGCGTCTTATCAGTGCATTGGCTGAAATCAAGAGAAGATTCGGCAAATCGGGCACAGGAATGCTCACACAGGAGTATATAAATCCTGTTGTTGCCGAGACTCCGAGACGTGCCTTCTATGCCGACAAGATATCGCTTCCTCTTGACGAGGCGGCAGGTCATGTGTGCAGCGAGTTTGTAATGTGCTATCCACCCGGAATACCGATTCTTGCTCCCGGTGAGCTTATAACTCCGCAGATAATCGAGTATATAAAATACGCTAAGGAAAAAGGCTGTCAGATGACGGGTACTGAGGATATCAATATAGAGAGACTGAATGTTCTTGTATGAAAGGGAAAAAATATTGATAAGAAAATTTTTATGTGCAGTATCATCCGCTGCAATTATGCTTTCACTTTTTTCATGTGCTGGAAAATCTGATGACAGCAGTCCATCAGAACGTGTCGCAGATTTTAAAGCTGAATACGGTGATTTCTTTGACTACACCTTTAACGGCGATTATACAATAAAAATCGGCGAGGAGGGTACTCTTAACGAGGATACTGACAGAGAACAGGCTTATCGTTCTTACGATATTTCTTATATACGAAAAGACGGTACAGAAAGAAATGTAAGAATCGTTTCAAAGGAATTCACAGAAGATGAAAAGAAATATTATGAGTCTGAACAGCGAAAGAATAATGAAGAAATAAATGCTTTTTGTATAGATGAAATCAGAGAGGTCTTTACAAAAGAATTGATTGATAATATTTTAAGTAAATATTTAGATATCACATATAAAGAAGGCGAAATGATATATTCAGGCGATGAGTATAAATGTTCAGTTGGTCTGATGAATCCGAATTATTTGTTCAGCATGGATTCTGATGATTATGAAAAAGGATGCCGTCTTGTTGACAGCCATATCTCTCCTGAAACAGGATATAAGCTTTCGGATGCTGATTTAAAATCTGCTGCCAATGACAGGGAATTTCTTATGTCAGTAAGCTTTACAATTAATTCGGGTACTGATTTACAGCCATTTATCCAAAAAATGGAAGCTATTATCAGCGACTACTTCGCCTATGCAGGTGCTCCGAAGAATTGTAGTTTCGTGATAAAAGAAACAGCTGACGGTACGGTCGGAACTACAAAAACAGTTTACAACAGAAACTTTCTTATGGGTGAAGAGATTGATGTAGAAGAAAAAAAGAAGGAAAATGGAGAATTCAAAATTCAAAGAGAAATAACACGCATCTGTCTGGAGGAGTGATAATATGGAATTATGGTTTACAGAGCGTCACACACCAAACGTAAAATTTTCTATAAAAGTTGACCGTCAGCTTTACAGCGGAAGCAGTGAGTTCCAGCGGATAGACGTATTTGATTCAAAGGAATTCGGACGTTTTCTGACGCTTGACGGCTATATGATGCTTACAGAAAAGGACGAATTCATTTATCATGAGATGATAACACACGTTCCGATGTCGGTTCATCCGAATCCGGAAAACATACTTGTTATCGGTGCGGGAGACGGAGGAGTAGTCCGTGAGCTGACCAATTACAGTTGTGTCAAAAATATTGACCTCGTTGAAATAGACGAACTTGTGGTAGAAGTGAGCAAGCAGTATTTACCGACAACGGCATGTCGTTTTGATGACCCGAGAGTAAATGTCTATTACGAGGACGGCGTAAAATTCATTCGTCGATGTGAGGATAAGTACGATATAATTATTGTGGACTCTACTGACCCTTTCGGACCCGGAGAAGGACTTTTCACAAAGGAATTCTACGGAAGCTGTTTTAAAGCACTTCACGAGGACGGAATAATGGTCAATCAGCATGAAAGTCCGTTTTACACAGAGGACGCAGCAGCAATGCAGCGTTCACATAAACGTATAGTTGAAAGTTTCCCGATAAGCAAGGTATATCAGGCACATATTCCGACATATCCATCGGGACACTGGCTGTTTGGTTTTGCTTCAAAGAAATACCACCCGACCAATGACTATAACGGTACAAAATGGAGTATGCTCGGAATTAATACACGCTATTACAATCCAAGACTTCATTCAGGTGCATTTGCACTTCCCAATTATGTAGAGGAGCTTCTGAGAGATGTTGAATAAGAATATACAGACATTTATTGCGTGTGACAGCGAATACGAGGATGCAAAAATAGTTCTGTTTGGTGCAGGCTTTGACGGAACAACAAGTTTTCGTCCCGGAACGAGATTTGCACCTGCGGCAATCAGAAACGAGAGTTTCGGCATAGAGACGTACAGTCCGTACCAGAATAAGGATATGACCGATTACAGTTATTTTGACAGCGGTGATTTAGAGCTTCCATTCGGAAGTACAAATCGTGCGGTTGCTGATATAGCGATGAGAACGGATGTCATACTGAATGACGGTAAAATTCCGTTCATGATTGGCGGAGAGCATCTTGTGACTCTGGGTTCTGTAATGGCTGTAAAGGATAAGTATGACGAGCTGTACATAATTCATTTTGACGCTCATGCAGATTTGCGTGACGACTATCTCGGACAGAAGCTTTCTCATGCCTGTGTATTAAGACGCTGTCACGACCTCGTCGGCGACGGACATATTTTCCAGTTTGGCATCAGAAGCGGTGACCGTGAAGAATTTTACTTTGCTGACGAACATACCGAAATGCATAAATTCAATTTCGACGGACTTGAGGAAACAGTAGAAAAACTCAGGGGTAAGAATGTTTATCTGACTGTGGACCTTGATGTACTTGACCCGTCGGTATTTCCCGGAACGGGTACTCCCGAAGCAGGCGGAGTAAGCTTCGACGAGCTCAGACGTGCATTGACGCTTGTATGCAGTAAGCTTAATATTGTCGGCTGTGACGTGAATGAACTGAGTCCCGTATACGACCAAAGCGGTGTATCAACGGCAGTTGCCTGCAAGATAATCAGGGAAATGCTGCTGTCGCTTTCGTAAAGAGTATTATCGAGAAATACAATGATAAAGGAGATATATATGGGAATTAGTATTTCAATCGGAACGTCATCCGTAAAGGTCTTTATTATAAGGGTATTGATAATGATTGGTGTTTCCTTTGGGATGCTCGCAGGTGCATTAGGCGGATATCTTCTGAAAACATTTTTACCGATGTATATTGAGGAAAGTGATATAAAAAAACGCACCCTTGAACCCATAACTGCAACTGTTTTATCAGTTGACAGAGAGGTTGAAAAGAACATAACAATCGGCTATATGAAACTGTCGTATGAATATAATGGCAAGAGTTATGTTACCGATCTGGAATACTATGTTGAGGGCAAATTCCATTATTCAACCTCCGATAACGATGACAGGCGTGGTAAAAGAGGTGACGGCAGTTCTTCTTCAGATAATTGGGAAGAATTACAGGCAATGGTTGGCGAGGAATACGAAGTATTTCTTGATCCGGATGAGCCTGATAAAGTTTTTAACCCCATAACTGATGATTCTTTAACGTCAATTAAGGTATTGGTTATTATAGGTTTTGTTTTAGTAGCGATTGTTGTCACGATGATTGTATTTGTGATTATTTTCGCTAAAAAGATTATAAGAAGAATTATTCCGAAGGTTGAAACATCGGATAATCCTATGAGCTGAACAAATCATGGGGGTGCTGCTCAGAATTTATATAGGGAATAATACATTAATGGAAATATAAGGAGGATACCATGAATTTTAATTATAACGATCATCATAACCCGGAGAATATGAAAAGGGTTATAAAGTTTATAGCTGTAATTGCTATTATTATGACACTGGTACCAATTATCAGAATATTCAAAGTTCAATCCTCTGATTCTGACAAAAGATATAAAGAATATACATTTCCTGTTTATGCAGAGATAGTGGACATAGTTACTGAAGATAATAATGGTAAACCGATTGAGGAGTCTCCTGTATTTTTATATGAATACAAAGGAAAGAAATACAGGGTTACGGTATTGAATGTTGAAAAGAATTATTATAGTATAGGTCAAACAGTAGAAATCAAGCTTATCCCTTATGATCCGGGGACTTTTTATGACCCAATATATATAAAAGATATGAATAAAGGAAACTCAACCGGTTTCATAATTATTATATGTTTTTTCATGATTCCCGTTATTTTGGTAATCTATGGTATGAGAAAGATGCTTAAGAATTCTGATACGATTACGGAAACGGTAAAGGATACACTGGAAGCTCACCGAGAAGCCGTACAAAGGGAATTGAATCCCGATAATCAATACGACTCTTTTGATACATATAATCGTGATGATTATAACAACAATGACTATTCTGACACAAATAATTACGGTACTGATAATTATAATGACTCGTATGACGCATATAATAGTACCGATTACGGGGATTCTTCTCATGATACTACATATAATGACGATTATCAGAGTTCATATGATACGTCATTTTACTCATACGAAACTCCGAAGAAACGGATCAATGTTGTAAGAACAGATAGAAACAATACTGTAGCCGGAAACATTCTGGCGGTTATTTCGTGTCTTATTTTCATTGCAGCAGGATTATTGGCATTATATCTTGCCGAGGATTCGTCGACCTCAATTCTGGGATATATTTTTGTCGGTATGGGTGGATTAGTCTTGGTACTGTTAATATCGGATTTTATCAACAGAAAGCGAAAACGCTCGGATTATGACAGTGATTCAGATTATCAATAATTTATGTGTGTTATATGGGGGATTATGTAGTGTGAGAATCGTAAAAACTATATCTTATATTGTGCAGAAAAACTAAGATGTTTTTTGAATAAATAAATCAAAGGAGTAAATTGAAATGGGAAAATGTATGATTATCGGCTGCGGAGGCGTTGCATCCGTAGCAATTCACAAGTGCTGCCAGAACAGCGAAGTTTTTGAGGGGATCATGATTGCGAGCCGTACAAAGTCAAAGTGCGATGCTCTGAAGGAGAAGCTTCAGCCCACTACAAAGACAGTAATCGAAACAGCACAGGTAAATGCTGACAATGTTGATGAGCTTATTGCACTTATCGAGAGCTACAAGCCTGATGTTGTGCTGAATCTTGCACTTCCATATCAGGATCTGACGATTATGGATGCATGTCTTGCAACAAAGACTCATTATATTGATACAGCGAATTATGAGCCGCTTGATACTGCTAAATTCGAATATAAGTGGCAGTGGGCATACCGTGAGAAGTTCGAGAAGGCAGGAATCACAGCTCTCCTCGGAAGCGGATTTGACCCCGGAGTAACAGGAGTATTCTCCGCATACGCAATGAAGCATCATTTCGACGAAATCAACTACATAGATATTCTTGACTGCAACGGTGGTGATCATGGTTACCCATTTGCAACAAACTTCAATCCTGAAATCAATATCCGTGAAGTTTCCGCAAAGGGAAGCTATATCGAGGACGGCAAGTGGATTGAGACAGAACCGATGGAAATCAAGCGTGTTTATAACTTCAAGGGAGTGGGAGAAAAGGATATGTACCTTCTTCACCACGAAGAACTTGAGTCTCTTGCACTCAATATCAAGGGCATCAAGCGTATACGTTTCTTCATGACATTTGGTCAGAGCTATCTTACACATCTGAAGTGCCTTGAAAACGTTGGCATGACCTCAATTGAACCTATTATGTACGAGGGCAGGGAGATTGTACCGCTTCAGTTCCTCAAGGCAGTTCTTCCTGACCCTGCATCGCTTGGTCCGAGAACAGTCGGAAAGACAAATATCGGCTGTATTTTCCGTGGAAAGAAGGACGGCAAGGACAAGAACTACTATCTCTATAACATCTGTGATCATCAGGAGTGCTACAAAGAGGTTGGTTCACAGGCAATTTCCTATACAACAGGTGTACCTGCAATGGTAGGTGCAATGATGATTATGACAGGACAGTGGAAAAAAGCAGGCGTATACAATATTGAGGAATTTGATCCCGATCCGTTTATGGAAGCTCTTAACAAGTGGGGACTTCCGTGGGAAGAGGACTTCAATCCTGTTCTTGTTGATTAAGGAGGAAACAGTATGGCATATAAAATGGAGGACGCTCTGCTTCGTTATGTAAACAGAGAGTGTACTGTATTCACTGTTGATGAGGAGTTTTATGGAGTTCTGACAGAGGTCGGCGAAGGCTTCATATTAGTCAGTGAAGAAGGTACGGACGCAATTATCAATATATCAAAAATCGTTGGAGTACAGTTCGACGAGGAATAGGAGATAAAATATGAGATTGGAAGAGGTACTGAGAGAGTATCTGGACAAACCATGTCATCTCGGAGTAAAAGGGAATAATATACAGATGTATTATGCAGGTATAATTGAGCAGATTGGAGAAGGCTGGATAAGATTTGTAGATAATTCAAGATATGAATACATAATTCCTACAGCGAGCATAGCATATATCCGCAATGATGAACGCAGAGAGAAGAAAAAGCGTAATGAATAACGTAAAAAATCTTTGTGGACTTTCAACGCCGTGCTATGTTATTGATGAGGAGAAGCTTATCCGTAATCTTGAGATTCTCGGGGGTGTTGAGCAGAGGACGGAGGCTAAAATTCTTCTTGCACAGAAAGCGTTTTCCTGTTATCATCTGTATCCTATGATAGGGGAGTATGTTTCGGGAACAGCGTGCAGCGGACTTTTTGAGGCACGTCTCGGATATGAGGAAATGGGTAAGGAGAACCATGTCTTTTCAGCGGCATATCGTGAAAACGAAATTGACGAGATTATATCGTACTGCGGACATATTATATTCAACTCTTTCAGCCAGCTTGAACGTTACCGTGACAGAGTGCTGAAAGCGGGAAAAAAAACAGGACTCCGCATTAATCCTGAATTCTCCACGCAGGAAGGACACGAAATTTATGACCCGTGTTCACCTAAGTCAAGGCTTGGAATTACAAATGCGAATTTTCTTCGTGATAAGCTGGAGGGAGTCACCGGACTTCATTTCCACACATTATGCGAACAGAATTCAGATGACCTCGAAAGGACTCTTGAAGCTGTAGAGGAAAAATTCGGAGATGTTCTTGAGAAAATGGAATGGATAAATCTCGGCGGAGGTCACCACATAACCCGTGCTGATTACGACATTCCACGGCTTGAGCGTTGTATCAGACATATGCAGGAAAAATATGGTCTGGAGGAAGTCGGATCGTAGCCATGTCGTTCTGTG
>JAZSGG010000095.1:0-14731 GCA_045532595.1 Oscillospiraceae bacterium
AGCCCCGTATGAATAACTTAAATGTTAAGACCGGCGATAAGGTAAAGGTTATCAGCGGTCACCACAAGGGCGAGTCCGGTAAGATCGTAGGCGTTTCCGCTAAGGAAGGCAAGGTTATCGTTGAAGGCGTAAACATGGTAACAAAGCATGTTAAGCCCAGACAGGCCGGACAGCTCGGCGGCAGAATTCAGGCTGAGGGCGCTATGTACGCTTCCAAGGTTATGCTGGTTTGCCCCAAGTGCGATAAGACTACAAGAGTAGCTCATAAGATTGAGGATGGCAAGAAGATCAGAGTTTGCAAGCACTGCGGCGCAGAGCTCAAATACTGATATTGCCTGTGAGATAGGTCGGATATAAGAAATGCAGATGCGGTCATCAAGACCGTGGATGCATTAAAATCCGGCTGTCAGATAGGAGTAATAACAATGGCTAGAATGAAGGAATTCTACAAGGAAACCGTTGCTCCCGCACTGTTCAAGAAGTTTGGTTACAAGTCTGTAATGCAGACTCCCAAGCTCGACAAGATCGTTGTGAACGTAGGCTGCGGTGAGGCAAAGGAAAACCAGAAGATTATTGAGAACGTTATGAACGAGCTCGGCACAATCACAGGTCAGAAGCCTGTTCCTTGCCGTGCAAAGAAGTCTGTAGCTAACTTCAAGCTCAGAGAAGGTCAGGTTATCGGTGTTAAGGTAACACTCCGTGGCGAGGTAATGTACGAGTTCCTCGACAGACTTTTCAACGTTGCTCTTCCCCGTGTTCGTGACTTCAGAGGTATCAATCCCAACTCTTTCGATGGCAGAGGTAACTATTCCATGGGTCTCAAGGAACAGCTTATCTTCCCCGAGATCGAGTATGATAAGATCGATGCTGTAAGAGGTATGGACATCAACTTCATCACAACCGCAAAGACTGATGAAGAGGCTAGAGAGCTGCTCACCCTGATGGGCGCTCCCTTTGAGAAGTAAGAAAGGACGAAGGAAAAATTATGGCAAAGAAGTCAATGATTGCTAAGCAGCAGAGAGCTCCCAAGTTTTCCACCCGTGCCTATAACAGATGCAAGATTTGCGGCAGACCCCATGCATACCTTCGCAAGTTTGGTATCTGCAGAATCTGCTTCAGAGAGCTTGCTTACAAGGGTCAGATTCCCGGTGTTAGAAAGGCTAGCTGGTAAGCTGCACTAAGGAACGCCGATTAAATCAGTTCCATCAATTTGTTCCCTCGCCGGGCGGGTTTTTGGCTACGAATAAAGCTCGGCTTTACGGGACATGGGATGTGTCTTAGATGCTAAAGATGCAAACTGGTTCCGAATATACTGCCCGAAAGGGTAAATCATGACAGTACGACGGACAACTTGAATCCGTAACGGCTATCAAATAGGAGGTAAACGAATGCAGATCACTGATACTATCGCAGATATGCTTACCAGAATCCGTAACGCTAACGCTGCGAAGCACGCGTCTGTTGATATCCCCGCTTCCAACATGAAGAAGCAGATCGCTCAGATCCTTCTTGATGAGGGTTACATCAAGAACTTCAAGGTTATTGATGACAACAAGCAGGGCATCATCAGAGTAACACTCAAGTACACAGATACTAAGGCTCAGGTTATCACAGGTCTTCGCCGTGTTTCCAAGCCCGGTCTGAGAATCTATTCTAACTGCAAGGATATGCCTAAGGTTATGAAGGGTCTCGGTATCGCTATCGTATCCACTTCCAAGGGCATCATGACCGACAAGAAGGCTCGCGAGCTGAATGTCGGCGGCGAAGTTCTTGCATTCATCTGGTAAGGAGGAAAGTAACATGTCTAGAATTGGTAATAAGCCTGTTGCTATCCCCGCAGGTGTGGAAGTAAAGATCGACGGTTCTGTAGTAACAGTAAAGGGCCCTAAGGGCACACTCACAAGAGAGTTCAACAGCCGCATGGCTATCACACAGGAAGGCGCTGAGATCATCGTTAAGCGCCCCAATGATGAGAACGTAAACAAGTCTCTCCACGGACTGACAAGAACACTCATCAACAATATGATCATCGGTGTTACCGAGGGCTACGCTAAGGAGCTCGAGGTTAACGGTGTAGGTTACAGAGTTCAGAAGTCCGGCAAGGAAGTTAAGATGAACCTCGGTTTCTCTCACGATGTGATCGTATGCGATACAGACGATATCACACTGGAAGTACCCGCTCCCAACAAGATCATCGTTAAGGGTATCGATAAGCAGAAGGTTGGCCAGATGGCTTCCGAGATCAGAGGAAAGCGTCCCCCCGAGCCTTATAAGGGCAAGGGCATTAAGTATGCCAACGAAGTTATCCGCCGCAAGGAAGGTAAAGCCGGCAAGGGTAAGAAGTAATTCCCAGAATGAAAGGACTGAAAATAAATGGTTAAAATCATCGATAAAAACAAGAGCAGACTTCGCCGTCATAAGCGTGTCCGCGCTAAGATCAATGGTACTGCAGAGTGCCCGCGTCTTAATGTTTTCCGTTCTTCACAGCACATTTACGCTCAGATCATTGACGACGTAAAGGGTGTTACACTCGCTGCTGCTTCCTCTACCGAGAAGGGTTTTGAGGGCTTCGGCGGTAACTGCGAGGCCGCTAAGAAGGTTGGCCTGATGATTGCTGAGAAGGCAAAGGCAGCAGGCATCACCGATGTCGTATTCGACAGAGGCGGCTATGTGTACCACGGCAGAGTTGCTGCTCTGGCCGAGGGCGCTAGAGAAGGCGGACTTAATTTCTAATAAGGAGGGACACAAACTTGGCACTTTTAGATGCAAACAATTACGAGCTTGCCGAAAAGGTAGTTGCTATAAACCGTGTTTCCAAGACCGTTAAGGGCGGACGTGTTATGAAGTTCTCCGCACTGGTTGTTGTCGGCGACGGCAATGGCGTAGTAGGTTTTGGCATGGGCAAATCAAACGAAGTTCCCGACGCTATCCGCAAGGGTATTGAGGACGCAAAGAAGAATCTTCACAAGATCGCTCTCAAGGGAACAACAATTCCTCACGAGGTTACAGGTAAGTTCGGTGCTGGCGCAGTTCTGATGCGTCCCGCTCCCGAGGGTACCGGTGTTATCGCAGGCGGTCCTGTTCGTGCAGTCATTGAGATGGCTGGTATCAAGAACATCCGTACAAAGTCCCTGCGTTCCAACAACCCCTGCAACGTTGTTCGTGCAACAATGGCAGGTCTGACATCTCTCAGAACAGCTGAAGAAGTTGCTGCTCTCAGAGGCAAGACCGTTAAGGAAATCTTATAAGCAGACGAAAGGAAGTATTGCAATGGCTCTTAAAATCACACTTGTACGCTCTCTCAACAGCTGCAAGAAGAATCAGATTGCCACTGCGCATTCCCTCGGTCTGCGCAAGGTAAACTCTGTAACAACCCAGCCCGATAACGAGGCTACAAAGGGTAAGATCAAGACTATCGCTCACCTTGTAAAGGTTGAAGAGGTTTGATTAATATTCACACATTAAATTCTTATACCATATTACTAGGGGGTGCAAAGTAATGAAGCTTTACGAATTACAGCCCGCAGCAGGTTCCGTTAAGGACGTTAAGCGCATCGGCCGTGGTCACGGTTCCGGTAGCGGTAAGACAGCTGGTAAGGGTCACAAGGGTCAGAAGGCACGCTCCGGCGGCTCCATCAGACCCGGTTTTGAAGGCGGTCAGATGCCTCTGCAGAGAAGAATGCCCAAGAGAGGTTTCAACAATATCTTCGCTACAGTATATGCTACAGTAAACGTATCCGCACTTGAGGAGCGTTTCGAGGCAGGCGCTGTTGTAGATGCTGAGTCTCTGAAGGCATGCGGTCTCATCAAGGACGCTAAGGACGGTATCAAGGTTCTCGGCAACGGTGAGCTCACAAAGAGCCTCACAGTAAAGGCAGCTAAGTTCACAGCAGCTGCTCAGGAAAAAATTGAAAAGGCAGGCGGAAAGGCAGAGGTGATCTAATGTTCCAAGTCTTACGTAACGCATGGGTAGATGTCCAGCTGCGTAAAAAGATTTTGTACACACTTTTTATCATCATTCTGTTCCGCTTAGGTTCCAACATTTTCGTACCTTTCATCGACAGTGCCGCTGTCGGTGAGATGGTAAAGGGTGTTTCCCTGCTCAACTACCTCGATGTTATGACAGGTGGTTCGCTGGGTAAGGGTACACTGCTGGCTATGTCGATCACGCCTTACATCAATGCGTCGATCATCATCCAGCTCCTCACTGTCGCACTTCCCCCTCTGGAGAAGCTCTCCAAGGAGGGTGATGTAGGCAGAAAGAAGCTCAACATGATAACAAAGATCACTGCACTTGCTATCGCTACATTCCAGGCTATTGCATTCTACTTTACCCTGTCCAACAGCGATACAAACGGTGACGGCACAGGTAATCCCGTGCTGAAGTATTGTGCAGCAAACGGTTCTGATACGTTCTCTATCGTTCTTGCTGCCATCGTTATCGTTTCCTGCTTCGTTGCAGGTGCCTTCCTCATTATCTGGCTTGGCGACCGTATCAACGAGAAGGGTCTCGGCAACGGTATCTCGATGATCCTGTTCGCAGGTATCATCTCCAACCTCCCCGGCGCAGTTGAGTATTTTGTCAAGCTCTGCATGTCCGATATGAAGAACATTATCTGGGTGCTGCTGACGATCATCCTCTTCATTGCTCTGGTTTGGTTCGTTATCATGATGACAAACGCAGAACGTCGCATTCCTGTACAGTACGCTAAGCGCGTTGTCGGAAGAAAGATGTACGGCGGTCAGTCCACTCACATCCCGATCAAGGTTGCGATGGCAGGCGTTATGCCCATTATCTTCGCGATGTCCCTTATGAGTCTTCCTCAGACGATCTGCTACTTCTTCGGAATTGATGGCAGAGGCGATACATTCTGGGATGGCTTTGTAAGACTGTTCAGCCAGCAGAGCGTTATCTACGCTATTATCTACTTCGTGCTGATCATTGCGTTCAACTATTTCTACGTTTCCATTCAGTATAATCCTGTTGAGATCGCAAATAACCTGAAGAAGAACAACGGTGCTATCCCCGGCTACAGACCCGGCAAGCCCACTTCCGATTTTATTTACAACTCTCTCAATAAGATCACACTGATCGGCGCTATATTCCTTGGAATCATCGCCGTATTCCCCATCGTACTGGCACTTTGCGTACCTTCCATGGGTGGCGTAAGCCTTGGCGGTACAACACTGCTGATCGTTGTAAGCGTATCCCTTGAGACAGTACGTTCTCTCGAGAGCCAGATGATGATGCGTCATCACAAGGGCTTCCTTGAATGATCCTGAAAACAATTCGAGAATAAGGAGAAAATTATGAATCTGATTTTTTTAGGTGCTCCCGGTGCAGGTAAGGGTACTCAGGCAGAGGTTGTCTGCAGCGAGCTTAACATCCCTGCAATTTCCACAGGCAATATGCTCCGTGAGGCAGTTAAGAACGGCACACCCGCCGGTCTTGCAGCTAAGGAGTGCATGGACAAGGGCGACCTTGTTCCCGACGAGATCGTGATCGGTATCCTCAAGGACAGAATTGCTCAGGACGACGCAAAGAACGGTTTCATCCTCGACGGTTTCCCCAGAACTGTTTCTCAGGCTGAGGCACTCGAGAAGATGGGCGTTCAGATCGACAAGGTCGTTGAGATCCACGTTGCTGACGAGAAGATCACTTCCAGAATGTCCGGCAGACGTGTTTGCGAGGGCTGCGGTAACTCCTATCACATTGAGTACAAGCCCACAAAGGTTGAAGGTGTTTGCGACGCTTGCGGCGCAAAGGTTGTTCAGAGAGTGGACGACAAGCCCGAGACTGTTCTCAGCCGTCTTGCAACTTATCACGAAAAGACAGCTCCTCTCAAGGATTTCTACGCTGCCAAGGGCAAGCTGGTAACCGTTGAGGGTCAGGAGGAGATCGCTGATACTTCCAAGCTGACACTGGCTGCTGTCAAGGGCTGATAAGATGATCCAGATCAAAAATCCAACTGAACTGAAGTTCATGCTTAAGGCAGGCGAACTTGCTGCGCAGGCTCTCGAGCTTGCGGGCAAGAATGCCGTTGCCGGTATCTCGACATGGGAGCTTGACAGGATCGTTGCTGATTACATCAAGTCCCACGGCGGAAGCTGTCCCTGCAAGGGCTACGGCGGATTTCCGGCACACAATTGCTTTTCCATCAATGACGAACTGATCCACGGTATCGCCTCCAAGAAGAGAATCCTGAAGGACGGCGACATCATATCCTGCGATATCGTTGCTGAGCTTAACGGCTTCATGGGCGATAACACCAAGACCTTCAAGGTCGGCAAGGTCTCTGATGAGGCTGAGCGCCTGATGAAGGCTACTGAGGAGGCTCTTTATAAGGGCATCGCTCAGGCGGTGGCAGGAAACAGGGTCGGAGATATCTCGAATGCGATCCAGCAGCACGTTGAGTCCTATGGATATGCGGTAGTACGCAAGTTCATCGGTCACGGCGTCGGCAGAGATATGCATGAGGATCCCGAGGTTCCGAATTTCGGAAAGCCGGGCAGAGGTCCGAGACTTATACCGGGTATGACGATCGCTATTGAGCCGATGGTCAACACCAACTTCCCTGAGGTAAACATCCTCGGTGACAAGTGGACGGTAGTAACAACGGACGGCAGCCTGAGCTGTCACTTTGAGCACACAGTAGCCATCACAAACGGCGAGGCGCTCATTCTGACATTACCGGAGCATTGATATGGAATTCACTTCAGGTATGGTTGTTATAAGCTCCGCAGGGCATGACAGCGGCAACTGGCTCGTTGTCACGGGAGCTGACGAGCGATATGTTTATATCGCCGACGGAAAAGAGCGCAAGCTCGCTTCCCCCAAACGCAAGAATCCAAGACATATCCGTAAGACCGGAATTTCGGTGGATATCACCGAGATGACGGATAAAGGGCTTCGACGTGCTCTGAATGCACTGAGAAAGCAAAGCATCGCCGAGGAGAGTGAAAAGCTTGTCTAAAGAAGATGTATTGGAAGTTGAAGGCGTAATTCTTGAGGCTCTTCCGAACGCACAGTTCAAAGTTGAGCTTTCAAACGGTCACAAGATCCTGGCCCACATCAGCGGCAAGCTGAGAATGAACTTCATTCGAATCCTGCCCGGTGACAAAGTGACTGTTGAAATGTCGCCTTACGACCTCACAAAAGGCAGAATCACATGGCGTGCCAAGTGATTGCGGCAAAGTAAACAAACCTATAAGGAGGGTTATTTAAATGAAAGTAAGACCTTCAGTTAAGCCCATTTGCGATAAGTGCAAGGTTATCAAGCGCAAGGGCAAGGTAATGGTTATTTGTGTTGAACCTAAACACAAGCAGAGACAGGGCTAATTCCCTGACCCCAATTTAAGAGGAGGAAAAACTATGGCAAGAATTGCTGGTGTAGACCTGCCCAAGGAAAAGCGTGTAGAGATAGGACTGACCTATGTTTACGGCATCGGCAGAAAGTCTGCAAATGATATTCTGGCTAAGGCTGGCGTAAATCCTGATACAAGAGTTAAGGACCTGACAGACGAGGAAGAGAACAAGATCCGTGAGGTCATTGACCAGGGTTACGTAGTAGAGGGTGACCTCAGAAGAACTGTTGCTCTCAACATCAAGCGTCTGGTAGAGATCAACTGCTACCGTGGTACTCGTCATCGCAAGGGTCTTCCCTGCCGTGGTCAGCGTACAAAGACTAACGCAAGAACTCGCAAGGGTCCTAAGAAGACTATTGCAAACAAGAAGAAGTAATCACACGAGAAAGGTGGTATTTTAATGGCAACTAAGGGCAAGCAGGTTATCCGCAGACGCCGCGAGCGCAAGAACATTGAGAATGGCGCTGCTCATATCCAGTCCACATTTAATAACACAATCGTGACCATCACAGACCTTCAGGGCAACGCTCTTTCCTGGGCAAGTGCAGGCGGACTCGGCTTCAGAGGCTCCAGAAAGTCCACTCCCTTCGCAGCTCAGACAGCAGCTGATGTTGCAGCTAAGGCAGCTATGGAACACGGTCTCAAGACAGTTGAAGTTTTCGTAAAGGGCCCCGGCGCAGGTCGTGAGGCAGCTATCAGAGCACTTCAGGCAGCTGGTCTCGAGGTTAAGCTCATCAAGGACGTTACACCCATCCCCCACAACGGATGCCGTCCCCCCAAGAGAAGACGTGTATAACAGATAACACCGAGCTATTCGTTTACTCGGCGTCGGCAGCTTGAGTGCCGATATTAATATTGAATAACGGAGGAAATTACAATGGCAGTAAATCGTGATCCGATTTTAAAGAGATGCAGAGCGCTGGACCTCAGCCCCGCAGTTCTCGGTTATGACAAGAAGTCTAACAGAAATCCCCAGGGCAACAGAAGAAAGAAGGAGTCCGAGTACGGCTCTCAGCTGAAGGAAAAGCAGAAGCTGAAGTTCATCTATGGCGTTCTGGAGAAGCAGTTCTATCACTACTATGAGCTGGCTACAAAGATGGAGGGTATCGCAGGTGAGAACCTGATCAGCCTCCTCGAGTCCCGTCTGGATAACGTAGTATTCAGAATGGGTCTGGCTTGCACACGTCGTGAGGCAAGACAGCTCGTTTCCCACGGTCATTTCTGTGTGAACGGTAAGAGAGTTGATATCCCTTCCTACAGAGTTAAGGTTGGCGACGTTGTCTCCCTGAAGGAAACAAGCAAGAAGAGCAAGAAGTTCGAGCAGATCAACGAAGTTGCAGGCGGCAGAATCACTCCCCTGTGGCTTGAAGTTAACAAGGAAGCTTGCACAGCTAAGGTACTCCGTGCATTCCAGCGTGAAGAACTCGATTACGAGATCGCTGAGCACTTAATTATCGAGCTGTATTCTAAATAATAGCCTAGAGGCATACAGATATTTAGTGCAGTTATTTTTAATTCATGATCTGCGCCTGCTGTTTAATTTCTGCAGACTGTGCCAATACTTATCAGTAAAGGCACAGGCAGAGTGTGATTTAAAATTAACAGCGAATACGGCAATAAGCACAGGATAATTAACAGACGAGAACTTGTGGAGGGTTACCAAATGCTTGAAAAAATCGAAAAGCTCAATATTGAGACCTCTAAATTAAGGTCTGACGGAACTTATGGAATGTTCGTTCTGGAGCCTCTCCAGAGCGGATACGGAAACACCTTAGGCAACAGCCTGAGAAGGGTGCTACTCTCCTCATTACCGGGTGTGGCTGCTACATCTGTCAAGATCGACGGTGTTCAGCATGAGTTTTCCACCATCCCCGGAGTTAAAGAAGATGTTACAGAGATAATCCTCAACATCAAGGGACTCAGAGCAAAGATGTACGGCGAGGCTCCCAAGACCATCTACATCGAAACTGAGGGCGAAGGCGAAGTTACCGCCGGCGATATCAAGACCGACAGCGAGGTAGAGATCCTCGATCCCGGTATGCACATCGCTACTCTTAGTGCAGGTGCAAAGCTGTACATGGACATTACACTTGACAGAGGCAGAGGCTATGTTTCTGCTGAGCAGAACAAGGAGTATCTCCAGCCTGTTATCGGCGTTATTCCGATCGACAGCATCTATACTCCCGTGCTCAAGTGCAATTATACCGTAGAAAACACCCGTGTAGGTCAGAGAACCGATTTTGAGAAGCTCATCATCGAGATCTGGACTGACGGTACGATCTCCGCTAAGGAGGCTGTTTCCTACGCAGCAAAGATCCTTATCGACAGACTGAAGCTCTTCGCTGAGCTGTCCGATGATTCGGAGCAGCCTGAGCTGATGGTAGAGAAGGAAGAGAACCGCAAGGACAAGCTGCTTGAGATGACTATCGAAGAGCTCGAGCTTTCCGTTCGTTCCTTCAACTGCCTGAAGAGAGCTGGTATCAACACCGTTGACGATCTCATCAACAAGTCCCCTGAGGACATGATGAAGGTCAGAAACCTTGGTAAGAAGTCCTTCGACGAGGTTAAGGCTAAGCTCAATTCCCTCGGATTTGACTTAACACCATCTGAAGATAACAACTAATAATTGTTGGCAATAAAACCGAATTCCTATTGAAAGGAGAATGAAAATGCCAGGTACAAGAAAGCTGGGCAGACCCAGCGACCACAGAAAAGCAATGCTCAGAGCCATGGTTACATTCCTGCTGGAGAACGGTAAGATCGAAACTACCGTAACACGTGCGAAGGAAGTTCGTGCGGAGGCAGAGAAGATGATCACACTCGGCAAGGCTAACACCCTGCATACAAAGCGCCAGGTTCTTGCTTATGTAACTAAGGAAGATGTAGCTAAGAAGGTATTCGACGAGATCGCTCCTAAGTACGCAGACAAGAACGGTGGTTACACCAGAATCTATAAGATCGGTCCTCGCCGCGGCGACGCAGCTGAGATGGCTATCATTGAGCTGGTTTAATTCAGTTAATAAAGACCCCTCCGAATTTTCGGAGGGGTTTTTGTTTGTTGACAATTATATTCAGCGATGCTATAATGATTCAAAGGAACAATACTGACCGGTGGAGGTAAGATATGAAAGCGGATATAGTTGTTAAAGGCATAATTTACAACAGAGCGATCAAGAGGCTTTTGATTTTACAAAGATGCGGCGAAGACGATATCGGAGCAGGAACTTGGGAGAATGCAGGCGGAAATGTTGAGTATGGTGAGCATCCCGAAGAAGCCATGAAAAGAGAAATATCCGAAGAAACTGGTATCAACGATATTAAAATTGATAGAGTGGCTTATGTAACTCTGGTGAACGCTGAAAATCCGTATCTTATTATTGCATACCTTTGTGAAGCGTTGACCGAAGAAGTGCGCTTAAGCAGTGAACATCAGGCGTATATCTGGGCAGATGAAAAAACGTGCAGAAAAAACTTGCCAAAGCACATTATTGATGATTTCGAGAAGAACGGGATCTTTAGCTTTTTATGACCTACATATAGATAAATGAAAGGCGGCGTTAAAATGGAGATAAAGGAACTCAGCGTCAACGACATAGAAGCAATCAAGTCGCTGTTCTACGATATATTTACGAAAGAGCCATGGAATGATGACTGGAGCGATAGTACTCAACTCCACGAATATATCACGGATCTCATCGGGAACAGAAATTCGCTTTCACTAGGTCTGTATGAAGGAAATGATCTCATCGGCTTGTCTCTTGGCAGCGTCATGCACTGGTGTACGGGTACAGAATATTACATATTTGAATTTTGTATTAAGACCGAGAAACAAGGAAATGGTATCGGGTCTGCTTTTCTGAAAGCTGTGGAAGAGCACGCAAAAAGCAAACACATAACGCACATATTCCTTCAGACCGAAAGAACAGTCCCTGCATTTGATTTCTATAAGAAAAACGGATTTTCAGAGTTACAGGATCATGTGTCCTTGTTCAAGTATTTTGACAGATAGCAACAGGAGAAACAATGAGTACAATCACACTCCCCGATGGACGGGAGATAAAATACGAGCTTACCCGCAAGCGTGTAAAGAACGTCAATATGCGGATAAAAGCAGATGGAACAGTGTATGTTTCGGCAAACACACGGGTAAGCGTAAAGCGTATAGAGGAGATACTCACAGAACGTGCAGACTACATACTTAATGCAGCACAGCGCCTGCAGGAGCGTGAACGGCGCAGTGAGATAACCTCGGACAAAATGCGTTGGTTGGGCAAGGAATACCCTGTGCGCATCATACGGAATCACAGCGAAAGGGTTGCTCTTGAGGAAAATGAGCTGCGTGTATTCACCACTCATCCCGAAGAAGCGCAGCAGAAGCTCTCAGAATGGGCTGTGGCGAGTTTTTCCCGGTTGATCGAGGAACTTAACGCCGAAGTGCGAAACACGCTTATAACGCACAATTTGACGCCTCCTGCAACAGTGCTAAGTATCAAGGATATGAAAACACGCTGGGGCAGCTGCTCATATACCTGTGGACATATCTCGATAAACCTTCGCCTGATGGCATACCCGAGAGAAACAGTATTGTCTGTACTGTGGCATGAATACGCCCATTATTGGCATCACGATCATTCCGAGCGCTTTTATGCATTCCTGCTGCGGTATTATCCCGATTATTATAAATGGAACAATTTATTAAAATAACAACGGCTCCCGATGTACGGGAGCCGTTGAGTTTTATGAGTTAAGATTACAGAGCGTTCTTAGCCTTCTTTGCAGCTCCGGATGCGGAGTTGATGTAGGTGTTGGAAGTACTCTTGAAGCCTGAGAGTGTATTATCATACTGAGCCATTGCAAACAGATCGGCAAGGCTGTTCAGATTGTCTCTTGCAGACTTGATAGAAGAATATGCAGAGGAGTATGCAGAAGGTGCAGAGCCGAGGATATCGCAGTAGGATGCAACAGCCTGTGTATACTTTGCAGCCTTCAGGTAGGTGGTTACATTGTCGCTCATTGTGCTGAGGAACTGACCCTCGAAGTCAGAGAGGTTGGAAGCCTTACTGCGCAGAGTGGTGTATGCGGACACAGCATTCTCTGCAGCGGTAACTGCATTGCTTACTACAGATGCATAGTACTCTGCCTTATCGGTAGCGTTCTGAGCGGATGTCTCCATTGCGGACAGCGAGAAGTTGCTCTTTGCATAGCTGGAGAAGCTGCTCATATAAGTATCGCACTTGGATTCGTAGTTGCTGAACTTGGTTGCATTAACAACATAATCAAGATAGTTGTTGTACTTATCTTCCAGTGCGCAGAGAGCCTTGTAAGCAGAATTGAGTCCGGACGTAGAAGGCTTTGCAGCAGCCACAGCAGCAGCAACAGAGGATTTACCGCTCTTGATGTTCTTGATCATTGCTACTGCGATATCTCTCTTATAGAAGGACTTACCTTCAACGTCAGCGTCTCTGGTGCTGAAGTTGATAGCATAAGAGGTAACTCGTGCCAGCAGATCTACCTTACCTACCTCTTCAGCCATAAGCTCGTAAGCAGCGATCATCTTATCACGCTCCTTGTTCTGGGACTTGATCGTCGCAGAAGGAGTATATGCTGCAGAAGGAGCAGGAGTTGTGGTGGTCACCTTAGTGGTTGTAGTAGCCTGAGGAGTTGTTGTGGTTGCGGAAGTAGACTGAGTTGTTGTAACAGGTGTAGTAGCTGTTGTATTCTCTGTTGCAGAGGAGCTTGCAGGAGTGGACTCTGCAGGTTCAGCAGTCTCGACCTCAACAGGAGTTGTATCCTCGGGAGTCGTTGCGGAAGTGGTGGTCTTTTCTGTAGCCGCTGTGGTAGTTGTAGCGGAAGTGGTAGTAGACTCCTCGGGAACAGAGCTTTCCTTGTCAGCGGTAGTTGTTGTGTTGTCGGCATTGAGCTGTTCGTTTCCGGAAACGCCGCTTGTGGTGGGCTTAGAGGATTCTGTGTCAACAAGAGGATTGCCTGTAAGAGAGGGGATCAGCAGGAAGCCTACCAGCACAAGTACTGCAACAGTAATAACTATAGCAGGAATGCTGAAGATACCGAACAGCTTGAAAGGCTCTTTGGGCTTGCCGTGATCTACATAACGGCTCTTGTACTCAGGACCTCTGGGAGCGTTACAGTTCTTGCAGAATTCCTCGAATTCGTACATATCCTGTCCACAGTTACGGCAGTAAAGCAGACGGCCAAGATCAACAGGAGGCTCTTCGGCAGCGTCGGCTGCAGCTGTCATTCCTGCACCCATCATAGCGTTCTGCTCGTTATAATACGAGTCAGATGGAGTGGAATTATAATCGTATGAAGGATAATCCTGAGCAGGTGCGCTGTTGTTCATGAGTACAGTTGCATTTTCATCAGGATTATAAGATGATGCGTAGTTATCTGTATCAGAATTGTTCAGCAGCACGGTAGCATTTTCGTCGTAATATGGAGCATCATATCCGGGCTGAGAGCTGTTGCTGAGCAGTACAGTTGCATCGTCGCCTGCAGCTGCGTAAGCAGCAACGCCTGCCGCAGTAGCTGCGGCTGCAATACCGAGATCGCTGTTATCGGACTGAGCTTCCTCATAAACAGGTGTTTCAACTGCAGGCTCTTCATAAACGGGAGCCTCAACCGCAGGCTCTTCGTAAACTGGAGCTTCAACCGCAGGCTCTTCATAAGCAGGAACATCCGCTTCAGGAGCGCTGAACAGAGGAATATCAGAAGAATAAGCAGGCGCTTCGGGCTGAGCATATGTATCGGCTGCGTTATCAGATCCATAGAGAGGAATTGTATATGCTTCGTCTTCGAATGCTGGTTCTTCTACAGCAGGCTCTTCATAAACAGGAGCCTCAACTGCAGGCTCTTCGTAAACAGGAGTCTCAACCGCAGGCTCGTCGTAAACAGGAGCCTCTACTGCAGGCTCTTCATAAGTTGGTGTTATGGACTCGATAGGCTCTGGAGTCATAACAAAAGCATTGGGATCTTCAGGCTCAGGTTCATCAGGGTCAAATTCCATGGAAGCACCCTCTATAACAGGCAGTGCGCCCTGGTCAACGTACTCGTCGTCAACATAAGATGTATCCATTGCAAAGTTTTCTACCTTGACTACCTCATCCTGTATTGCGGTATCCTGGTGACCGATAGCAGGCATTTCATTACCCGAGGGCTGTACCTGATTGGTGTACTGGGATGCCATAGCCTCCATCTGGGATACAGTTCCCTCAATGGCTGCAATAGAACTGCCATCCGCACCGCCAACAGCATTGGCAAATGCATCGCCGGCACCGATCTCGTTATATTCTTCCTCTGGTTCAGCTATGCCGCCACCGTTCATGAAGTTGTTGATCTGCTGGATCTCACC
>JAZSGG010000020.1:0-10281 GCA_045532595.1 Oscillospiraceae bacterium
TTATTCACTATTCATTATTCTTTTTTCAATATTCATTAAAGAAAGGTTTTGTTATGAACGATAATCCTTTACTTGAAAAAACGCTTATGTTTGCTGCAAGGATAGTAAAACTATATCAATATTTACAAAAAGAAAAGCATGAAACTATTATTTCAAAACAGATAATCCGTAGCGGTACATCAATTGGCGCAAATGCCAACGAAGCAGCTTACGGGGTAAGTACAGCTGATTTCATATCAAAGCTTCAGATATCGCTAAAGGAAACCGCTGAAACAGAATACTGGTTACGACTGCTGATCTTAACGGAATACATAGATAAATCCCATGGTGAATCAATACTTGCGGATTGCCTCGAGATCATAAGAATTCTCATCTCATCTTTAAATACAGCGAAGAAAAATCAAGAACCCAGATAAGCCAAATGCGCCCCTGCAAATTGCAGGGGCATTTTTATTTTAATGAATAGTGAATAATGAAAAAATGAATAATGAATAATTACGGTGCGGCTTCGCCGCTGATTTCAATATCATCCATAAAAAAACATCCCGCTTCAATGAAACGGGATGTCTTGTTATTTAAAGGATCATCTGTTGTTGATAAGCTTAGTAAGCTCAACGGGATCAACGATCTGGTCGCCCTTGTAAACTCTCATGTTACCGGAAGCGATCTCATCAATGAGGATAACTTCGCCGTTGTTGTAGCCGAACTCAAACTTGATATCCCACAGTGTGAGACCGATGGACTTCAGGTCATCAGCAACGATCTGTGTGATCTTCAGAGTCTGAGCCTTCATGCTCTCGAACATCTCGGGAGTCATAACGCCGAGAACTGCAAGACCCTCGCTTGTTACCAGGGGATCGCCCTTAGCGTCGTTCTTGAAGGTGCACTCAACATAGCCGCCCTCGATAACTGTGCCGTCCTCGATGTATTCGCCGTATCTGCGGATGAAGCTGCCTGTTGCAACGTGGCGGCAGATAACCTCAAGACCGTGACCGAATACAGTAGCAGGGAGTACCTCCATAGTAGCGTTCTCGATATCAGCGCTTACATAGTGAGTCTTGATGCCTGCCTTCTTCAGCATCTCGAAGTAGTAAACGGAAGTCTGCAGATTAGCCTTGCCGATGCCGTCGATAGTGAGACCTACAGTGTTCTCTCCGGGATCGAACACGCCGTCCTTGCCTGTGCAGTCGTCCTTGGACTTCAGCATAACGTTGCCGTTTTCAAGCTTGAATACGTCCTTTGTCTTGCCGGTATAGAGTTTTTCCATAATGAATCTCCTTTATTTTGTTTTGGATTTTGTCCTATTAAATTTTAATACGGATAACGCTGTTTGTCAAGATATTTTTTGCATTTTTTTTTAACATTCATAATATTAACAAAAATAGTGCCGTATTGATGAAAAAAATTTGGTACAGTGAGGCTGTAAAAGCATTCTCTCTATTGACTTTATCGTGATGATATGTTAAAATAATATCAACTATAATTTAATATAAGGAGCGAGTTTTATGCTGACTTATCTCTGCCGCTGCTGTGCAGCACCTCTTGAAATAAAACAGGGTGCGACAGTCTGCCGCTGCTCATATTGTGATGTTCTGCAGACGCTGCCGAGGCTTGACCACGATGAAAAGGCGCAGCTTTGGGAGCGTGCCGATGCCCTGCGCCGCAGCGCTGAATACGACAGGGCAATGGCGCTCTACCAGCAGCTTGCGGAGCTTGACAGCACCGATCCTGACGCCTACTGGTGCATGACTCTCTGCCGCTACGGCGTGGAGTATGTGGAGGAGCAGGGCAGCCGCAGGCGAGTTCCGACCCTCAACCGCATTCAGTACGCCCCCGTCATCGACGACGAGGATTACCGCCGTGCCACACGCCTTGCGGACAACGATCAGCGCAGGCTGTACATGGAGGAGGCAATGCGCCTTGAGGAGCTTCGCCGTGCCACCATCGAGGTCTCCATGACGGAGCAGCCCTACGATATCTTCATCTGCTATAAGGAAACGGACAGCAAGGGCAGGCGCACTGAGGATTCCGTTATTGCGGGTCAGCTTTACCGTGCTTTTTCCGCCGAGGGCTGGAGGGTGTTCTTCGCCCGTGTATCGCTTGAGGAAAAGGCAGGCACCGTGTTCGAGCCGTACATCTTCGCAGCGCTCAATTCCGCACGCATGATGTTTGCCGTGGGAACCTCTCCCGAAAACTTCAATGCCGTGTGGGTGCGCAATGAGTGGAGCAGATACCTCTTCCGCCTTTCCGAAAAGGGCGGCGGAGAGCTTGTGGTGCTTTATAAGAACATGCTGCCCGAGCATCTCCCCGAGGAGTTTGCGCACCTGCAGCGCTATGATATGTCCGCCCCCGATGTGATGGAGGATCTGCTGCGTGGTGCGAGAAAGGTGCTTTCCACGGGCGCAGTCACAGCCGAGGAGCAGGCAGAGGAGCAGGTTGAGGGCGTCACCGCCGAGACTTTGCTGCGCCGTGCGGAGCTTGCACTGGAGGACAGGGAATTTCAGAACGCCTACACCTTCTGCGAGCGTGCGCTGGACGCTCAGCCCGAAAACGCAATGGCGTATGTATACAAGCTGCTTGCGGAGTTCGGCGTAAGCAAAACGGAGCAGCTTGCGGATGTGACGGAGGATATCGGAGCCTCAGGCAGCTATAAAAAGGCTGTGCGCTTTGCCGATGAGCAGCTCAAGGCGCAGCTTAACGAGCTTCGCTGCAAGGCTATGTACAGGCGCTATTGCAGCGAGTATCAGCATGCAAGTAACGATTCGCAGTTCAGGGCGATAGCGGAGCGCTTTGCCACGCTCGGCGATTATCTTGACAGTGCGGAGTATGTTCAGCGCTGCATAGAAAGGGCTGTCAGCATCGGCAGGGCAAATTCCGAGGCGGAGAGCCTCATGCGCTACACCGAAGCAAAGAAGCTCTATGATATGCAGAGCTGCATGGATTCTCTCATCCATGCGAAGAACATGTTCGAGAGTCTCGGCGAATACAAGGATTCCGTGGGACTTGCGCAGCGCTGCGGAGAGAGGATAGCGTATCTCGCAGAGCAGCAGCGCCAGATGGCACAACAGGAGACCCTGCTGGATCTGCAGAACGAGCAGACAAAGCAGTCCATGAAGCTTGTTATAGGACTGGTGGCGGCGATGGCGGTCATGCTGATAATATCGCTGATAGTGGCGTTGAGCATGATGAATGAGGAGCAGGAGGGCGAGGCAATGTCGCTTTCTGCGGAGCATTCCGCCATGTTTTCCGACATCGGCGATGACTTTCTTGCAGAGGAGATATAATGGCAGCATTTATTTGTAAGGTCTGCGGAGCGGCGCTTCAGCCTGCCGCAGGCGATAAGATATGCAGCTGCGGCGCCTGCGGAGTAACGCAGACCGTGCCGCTGATTGATGATGAGGAAAAGGCGGAGATATGCCGTTCTGCGGAGCGCTACCGCCGTGAATACCGCTACGACAAGGCGATAGCGCTTTATGAGGAGCTTATAAAGGCGTACCCCACCGATGCGGATCTTTACTGGTCGATGCTTCTCTGCCGATACGGCGTGGAGCTTTCCGCAGGCGCTGAGGGTCTGCCTGCCGTTTCCATGAACAGAACTCAGGCACGCTCTTTGCTTTCCGATCAGGATTACCGCACGGCGCTGCGCTATGCGGACAGGGAGCAGCGCTCCGTCATGGAGAAGCACGCCGCAGAGATAGACCGCATCCGCCGCCGCATGGTGGAGCTTTCCCGTGGCGGAGAGCGCT
Organism: Oscillospiraceae bacterium; assembly: GCA_045532595.1. GTDB lineage: Bacteria > Bacillota > Clostridia > Oscillospirales > Ruminococcaceae > CAG-115. Next base: position 3,747 of record JAZSGG010000020.1, read on the forward strand.
ATGATATCTATCTCAGCTGCCGTGAGCGTGACGAGAGAGGTCTCACCACCCCCGAGTACACCGCCGCAAAGAGCCTGTACACAAGGCTCACGAACGACGGCTTCAAGGTGTTCTGTCCCGATATCACGTTAGAGGATGTGCAGGGCAGCGAGTGGGAGCCGTACATATATTCTGCGCTGAACAACGCAAGAGTGATGATAGTTATGGGCTTCAGCGAGGACAGCTTCGCAGATGTGTGGGTGAATAACGCCTATAGCCGCTTTGCCGCCCTTGCCGCAGAGGACAGCCGCAGGGTGATGATACCCATGTACCGTGGAATGCCTGCGGAAAAGCTGCCCGATGTGCTGAAGCCGTATCAGGCGGTGGATATGACAAGGCTCGGCTATGAGAACGACCTTGTGGCGAGCCTTTCCTCGCTGCTCGGTATTTCAGCGCTGAGAAAGGCACCCGCCGCAGAAGCAGCCCCAAAGGACGACCCTCTGCTGAGAAGAGCGTACCTGCACCTTGAGGATAATGAGTTCGCCGAGGCTGAAGCAGCATCAAACAGGATGCTTGCAGAGGATCCCGAAAACGGCGAGGCACACCTTATCCTGCTTATGGCGGAGTATAAAACCGCTTCGCTCGACACGGTGCGTAAGGATTTCTCGGTGTCCGAAAACTACCGCAATGCGATGAAATACGGCAGCGAGGGTCTGCGCTTCAGGCTGAGGGAATACCTTAATGCCGCTCTTTACGGCAGATACACCGAGCTTATGCAGAGGGGCAGCTACCGTGAAGCGGCAGAGGGCTTCCGAATGCTCGGAGATTACAAGGATTCTGCGGCGCTTGCGGCTCAGGCGGACAGCCTTGCGGCAGAATCCGCCAGTGCCGCTGAGGAGCAGCGCCTGCAGCAGATATACGCAGCCTGCGTTGCGAAGCTTCAGAGCAGCAACAACATCCCCGAGCTTCAGAATCTGCAGCTTACCCTTGCGCAGATGGGGGATTATCGTGACTGCCGTGAGATGGCGAACACCTGCGCATCGAAGATTGCAATGCTCACGGCAAAGCAGCGTGCCGTGGATTCGGGATATTACAGCAGCAGTGGTCAGCGTGCCAAAAAGGTGACGGTTCTCGTCATTGCAGCTTCTGTATTTATTCTTGTGGGAGCGCTCGTGGCTCTCGTGGGAGTAAGCAATTCCTCACTCGGCGTGCAGGAGTCCACTGCGACTCCCCCTGCGCAGATAACAGAGTCGGTGGACACCGAAGCATTTTCTTACGCTAAGATAAACGGCGAGATCATGGTGATAGAAAGCCTTATCAACCAAGGCGATCCGTCAGAGGCTCTGCGGCACTGCGTGGATCTGCAGGAGCGTGACCTCACTGAGGAGCAGAATCTGCGTGTTTGTTTCCTCGGCGGCAGAGCGATGCTCGAAATGGGCAGCTATGATGACGCAAGGATCGTGTTCGAGACCCTCGGCGACTACAACAACAGCGATCAGTGGGTGCTGGAGTGCTATTACAGGCAGGCTAAGGAGCTGATGCAGCAGGGCGATACCGATGCCGCAGAGGATATCCTGATGGAACTGGACGGCTACTCAGACTCGGCTGATATGCTGAATGAGATACGCTATCAGCAGGCAGAAGCGCTGTACGAAAGCGGCGATTACGCCATGGCAAGGGCGATATTCAGCGGACTGGGCAACTATTCCGATTCCCGTGAGCGCCACTGCTCCATCACCTGCAATATGGCAGAGCAGGAGATTGAAAAGGGCAATTACACCGAGGCTCTTGAATTGCTGGATACAGCATGTATGTGTCAGAATGTGCTGAATGTGGAGCCGCAGTGCCATGCGGAACTAGTGACGCAGTATATGAATGAGGGCGATTATAAGAGCGCACAGTATCATCTTGCGAGTTTAAAAAATGTCGTGGGTTTTGAGTGGTTCCGTGGCGATAATTATGTAACGCTCATTGAATACTACTATAAACGAGGAGATTATTACACAGCCGATAAGCTGTTGAGATATCTTGAGGATATAGACGGCTATGAGGATGTGGTGGTGCATTATCTTTGCATGGATCTGCAGAGACCACTGGATAATGGCGAATACGAGGCGGTGATAGCGGCTCTGGAACCCTATGCAGGCGTTCCCGAGGCTGATCAAATGCGGTCTTTGGCTCTCGCTTATTTGACAGCGGAGAATGATGTGGCGGCATCTGTATCCGCCGATGTGCGTGCTTATGGCGAGAATATGGTAAATAGTTATGGTGTGGGCGATACCTTTTATTTCGGCAGATGGGAGCAGAACGATAATCTCTCCGACGGTGCGGATCCCATTAAATGGCTGGTTTTCGAGAATAACGGTGAGATAGTAACCGCAATCAGTGCTGATATCTTGTTCGTTGAGCAGTTTGGCACAGACGGAACATGGGAGAACAGCTGGCTGCGGAGCTATCTCAACAGTGAGTTTTATTACAATGCATTCTCGGCACAGGAGAGAGGTTATCTAAGTCCTCGTGTTATCAGCGGAACAGCGGCAAGTGATGTTATGAATACCGATCTTATCCGCATTCCGTGCCTGGATGATTATAATTATATATCAGAAGGCTTTTGGGTTGCCGAGCCTACTGCGTATGCGACATCCACGGCGCACTATCTGACATACATTGACAGTATCTGGTGGCTTGACCGCGAAATACCTCACAAGCCTTATACTTCACATTCGGGAGGCTCTTTCTATGGGGGTGATGGACATTTATACCACGGCGTGCGCCCTGTGATAACCTTCAGAAAATACGGATGACCCCTTGATTTTTCTGTAAAGATATGCTATACTAAGTAAAGAAAACAACGAAAGGAGTGCTTTTTATGATCGATCCCATCGGCATTGGCATGAGCGGCGTGCTTGCAGGCATGAACGCTTATATCGGCAATATGCGCAGGGCAGAGGATGTCCGCAAGCCCGAAGCTGCGCAGGATGGCTCCAAAAAAGGCAACAGCCTTGTAAACGGCGTGGATGAGGAAGCGGATAAAAAGCGCCGTTTCGATAGCTATGAGTGCAAGACCTGTGAAAACAGAAAGTATCAGGATGGCTCGGATGATTCTGGCGTTTCGTTCCAGACTCCCACGAAGATAGATCCTAAGGCTGCTGCGGCACAGGTGAGAGGTCACGAGCAGGAGCATGTCGTGCGCAATCAGGCAAAGGCAAAGCGTGACGGTGATGAGATAGTCTCCCAGAGCGTAACGCTGCACACAGGCATCTGCGAGGAGTGCGGCAAGGTATATATCTCGGGCGGCACCACCAGAACCATGCTGAAGCGTGGCGGAGATCAGGCGGAGAAGTTCGCCGTAGGCATGGATGATCCCGCAAAGCAGAAGGGCGCAGCACTCGATATGGCGGTTTAAGACAAATACGAAGGACCTGAGTTTTTCTCAGGTCCTTGTTTTATTCTTCGATTATGAATTCAAATGTTTCCTCTGTCTCGGTGGTATCGAGGGGAGCGGTATCCTGCTGATCGGAAAACCTCACGCTCAGCTGCTGTGCAGGGCATTTCAGCGTCAGCAGACCGCCGCTGCTGTCGGATGTAACTACGGCACGGTCGCTGCCGTAGGCGGTGTTCAGCGTGAAAATGCCCTCGCTTTCGCTGATGTTTTCGGCTGCCACATCGGGCAGTGAATCCAGCACCTCAGTGATGATATCGGGCATCAGCGTGTAGACATCGCTGCTGTCCGCTGTGACCGTGATATCCCCGAGCGAAGCGCTCACCTTGCCGTCGGCGAGAGCAAGCTCCACACCCATAAGGTATGCAGGCTCGGTAAAGCTCACGTTCCAGTTGCCCTCGGCATTGCGTGTGATATCCGCCACGGCGCTGCTGCTGCCGTAGTCTATCTCGGCGGTGACGGAATAGTTCCTGTCAAGATCGGGCGCAGGCCTGCCGATAAGCTCTGCGGTGTCGCAGCCGCAAAGAAGCAGCGGCGCTGCAAGAAGGATGTACCTCGTTATTCTCATAAAGCCTCCGTTTTCTGCGGGGCTTTTTTTGCCCCTGTATTAGGAACGGAAGACCTCAGGCAGAGTGTCGATGATATCGCAGGGGAGCATGCTTTCAAGCGGCATGGTCTCTGCCAACATATCCGATGCCAGTGCGTGGCAGTAAACGCCGCAGGCAGCCGCTCTTACGGGAGCGATGCCCTGTGCGACCATCGCACCGATGATGCCCGTAAGCACATCGCCGCTGCCGCCTTTGGCAAGTCCCGAGTTGCCGCAGATGTTCACATAAGTCTCGCCGTTATGGGATGCGATGACGGTGTTTGCGCCCTTCAGCACAACAGTGACTCCGTGCTTCTTCGCAAAATCCGTTGCGGCGGTTATGCGGTCGGCCTGTATCTCCTCCACCGAAAGACCGCTTATCCTGCTGAACTCCATCACATGGGGCGTGAGGATAAGCTCGCTCGTCCGTTCCTTCAGTATATCTATATTACGGGAAATGGAATTTATTCCATCCGCATCGATAATGATGGGAACATCTGCATTTCTTATCACATATTCCACCATTTTCTGCGTTGCGGCGGTGTTGCCCATGCCGCAGCCGATGGTGATGGCGGTAGCGCCGCTGATGTCGATGTGATCTGCGGCGTTTTCGGAAATAAAGCCGTTTTCATCCTCGGGGAGAGGTCTGTAGGTGGTCTCGTGGATGGAGGGCGCCAGCATCTGCACCACAGTTTTCGGCGCAGCGAGAATGGAGAGTCCCACGCCCGTGCGCAGCGCAGCCTTTGTGGACATAGCCGCAGCGCCGTTATAGTTCATCGAGCCTGCGATGTTAAGCAGCTTTCCGTAGCTGCCCTTGTGTGAGGAGCGCAGTCTTGCGGGGAAGGGGCGGCGGAAGGTGTCGTCGGTTATCGCAGCAACGATATCGTCGCCGAAGCAGAATTCATCAATGCCGATATCCAGCAGCTTCGTGATGCCGATGCGGTCGTTGCAGGGCAGCGAGAGCAGACCCTTCTTTATCGCAGCGATGATAAGGGTGTGAGTTGCCTTGAAGCAGCCCTTGTCCATCTCGCCCGTGTCGGAGTTCACGCCGCTGGGAACATCCACCGCCACACGGATGGGGCAGTTGTTTGCAAAGCGGATGGCGTTTGCGGCGGTCTCGGGCAGAGAGCCGTGGAAGCCCGTACCGTAGATGCAGTCCACCACCACATCGGAGCGCACTATCTGATCGCAGCACGCCTCACGGTGCAACTCCCAGTCCAGTATCTTAGCGTCGAAAAGCCTGCTGAAATGGAGCTTTGCACAGTCCGTCTGCGGCTGACCATTCACCAGAATAACAGCGGAGGATATGCCGTGCGAAGCCAGCACGGAGGATATAACGAAGCCGTCACCGCCGTTGTTTCCGCTGCCGCAGAGGATGGTGATATAGCAGCCCTTCGGTGCGAGCTTCATTATCTCCTCAGCGCAGGCGATGCCCGCATTCTCCATCAGGCGGATATATGAAAGGCTCTCACGGTCGCTTATCTCCTCAGCGAGCTTCATCTGTGCGTTGGTAACTACATACTGCATAATATCTGTCCTTTCGTCAAATTCAATGAGGAATTAGGAATTAGGAATGAGGAATTTCGGTGTCCCCTTCGGGGACGAATCAAAATGCGGCTACGCCGCAATACCGTGCGGCGTTACGGCGCAGCCGTTTTAAAATCTGTCGGCGTTAGCCGACACATTCATTCCTCACTCCTCACTCCTAACTCCTCACTGAATTTGACGAGCTTTCGCTCGTCAAATTCTAATTTAATTATACCACCTTATTCCATAAATTGCAACACAAAAATACCCGAGGAGCGTATCCTCGGGTATCGTTGTCATATAAACTGCCAGCTATCCAGACAGATATCCTTGTGGGAGATCATGATATACATATCATGCACGCCTGTGATGCTCTCGTCAAGCTGCGAATAAACGCCTGTGTAGTCGGAGTTATTGAACTCTATTGCAGCTGCGGCGGGGTTGCTCATGCTGTCAAGGCGCACCTCAATGCGGCCGTTGCCCTTTACCTTTGCGGTGAACACCTCAGCCGCCTCGCCGAAATCAGCGCCCTTGATGAAAATCCATGCGCCGTCCTCGTCAGCCCTTGCTGCGGTCACCATTCCGTTTTCGGTCTCGTACCCGATGCCGCCGCAGGTGAACAGGCAGGCGCCGTCCTGCTCCTTCTTCGGGTCAAGATAGCCTATCTGCGCTGCGCCTGTCTCGCTGGGTCTCACCTTGGTTATTTCAAGAGTGTTCTCATCAACGGGGATGTCCACCACGGAAAGGCTGCGGAAGCCGCCCTTGGTGCTGCCCACGTTCCTCTGCCGCAGCATGGTGTGATGGAGCAGAACCCATCTGTCCTTGTACTTGTGCAGATGCGAGTGATTGTTGCAGTAATCCAGACCTGACTCGCCCGGGTTGTAGAGATAATCGCCACGGTACTCCCAGCTTTCGGGGTCAAGGGGAGTTTTTGTGGTCATGTACGCCATGCTGCAGGCAGTGGGAGGAGCTTTGTACACGCTGTAGTCCCAGTCCATCCT
>JAZSGG010000001.1:0-19309 GCA_045532595.1 Oscillospiraceae bacterium
AAGAAACAAGTACACCTACTTCGCTTCCAAGGCTAAGAAGGAAGGCTTCGAGCAGATCGCTGCGCTGTTCCTCAAGACTGCAGAGAACGAGAAGGAGCATGCAAAGATGTGGTTCAAGGAGCTGAACGGCATCGGCACAACAGCTGAGAACCTTGAAGCTGCCGCTGACGGCGAGAACTACGAGTGGACAGATATGTACGAGGAGTTCGCAAAGACAGCCGAGGCTGAGGGCTTTACAGATCTTGCAAAGAAGTTCCGTCTGGTTGCTGCTATCGAGAAGCACCACGAGGAGCGTTACCGTGCGCTGCTGAAGAATGTTGAGATGGCTCAGGTGTTTGAGAAGAGCGAGGTAAAGGTATGGGAGTGCCGCAACTGCGGTCATATCGTGGTTGGCACAAAGGCTCCCGAGGTATGCCCCACCTGCGCACATCCTCAGAGCTACTTTGAGATCAACGCAGAAAACTATTGATCCTGATTTCACAATGTGCTATAACGGCATCGCAGACAGCGGTGCCGTTTTCCTGTATCTTCGAACCAAATATTGCAAATAATATGCGACAATTTATGTTTTTTCTTGACAATAGCCGATTTATAATATATAATGAAAATAAGTGCAAAATTTAATTTCTTTAAGGAGATATACCCATGAAAATGAAGTTCCATATTCCTGATTTCTGGAAGCATTGGGAATTAAACCTCAATCTGATAGACATGATAAAGGCTCATCCCGAATACTTCAATGATGAGCTTGAGATCGCATCCTGCTTCGGATGCTTTGCTCCTGCCCTGTGGAATGGCGGAAGAGCACTCGGCGGTTACACCAGCAGAGAGCAGATCACCAATACCATCAAGGCATTCAATGAGAGAAATGTACCCATCCGTTTCACATTCACAAATCCCACCATCACCGAGAAGGATCTGAAGGATCCCTTCTGCAACAGGATCTGCAAGCAGGCTGAAAACGGCTTCAACGAGCTTATCTGCAATGCGCCTGTGCTGGAGGAATATATCCGTAAGACATATCCTAAGTACCCGCTGATATCCTCCACCTGCAAGCAGCTTGAGGAGTACGATGATCTCATGGCAGAGTTCGAGAAGGACTACAAGCTTATCGTGCTGGACTACAACTGGAACAATGATTTCGAGCGCCTTGCAAAGATCCCCGAGGAATATCGCAGCCGCTGTGAGATCCTCATCAACCCTTACTGTGTACCTCACTGCAAGCGCCGTGGCGAGCATTACAAAGTTCTCGGCGAGTGTCAGAGAAACTGTGCTGCAATCGCTAAGGGTGCGGCTAATATGTCACAGGCTGAGGCTATGGCAGAAGCAACTGATTTCAAGTGCGAGAACACACATCTGAATTTCTATCAGATCACAAAGTACAGCACTTTTGTACCCCGTGAGAATCTTGATAAGTATATGGAACTCGGCTACAACAACTTCAAGATCGAGGGCAGAGTCCTCAACACCTACAACGTGCTGGAAAGCTATATGTACTACATGGTGAAGCCTGAGTACAGGGATATGGTGAGACTGACGATGCTTACCACACCGCCCAGACCTCCCATGGTAACACCCATTCCCGGCATGATGGGCAGAGGCCCTGTTGCTCCTCGCATGCGATAAAAGTCGTTTTTATCAAATACATGAAAAAAGGATAGTTTTGTAAGTAAATTTATAGAAATTGACTATTGAAAATCATTTGTCGATATGGTATACTACTTTAAAAGGAATGATAGTTCCTTTATCGGATAAGTTTACTATGAACCTATAGGAGGATCTGACATGAATAATATCGAACTCAGCGAAAAGATCAGCGCATACCTCAAGGGCAGCAAGACTAAGGCTAAGAAGATCAAGGAGCTTATTGCAGTTCATTTCAATCTTCTGGATGTTTCCGAAAATATGTATATCGAAATAAAGGATGGAGTTCTCTCCGTAATGCCTTACGAATATAACGACAATCAGGCTGTTGTAACAGCTTCCACTGAGATCCTTGACAAGCTCTTCTCCGGCGCTCTGTCTATGGACGAGGCTATTTCAGCAGGCTATGTAAAGATCAAGGGCGACGCAGAGAAGTTCAAGGCTCTCGCAGCACTCATTCCTGCAGCAAAGGATGAAAAGGCTCCTGCTAAGAAGGAAACAGCTAAGAAGGCTGCTCCTGCAAAGAAGGAAGCCGCTCCCAAGGCAGAGAAGGCTCCTGCGAAGAAGGAAGCTGCTCCTGCTAAGAAGGCTCCTGCAAAGAAAACTGCAGCTAAGAAGTAATCAAATATTGTTCAAAGGAAATGTCCGCTTTTTCGGCGGACATTTTTTGTGGAAAAAATGAAAAGAGTAATTGATTTTTTAAAAGGCAATGCGGTGTTGACTATCTCATTTGCCGCAGCGGTGATATCCGCTTTCTTCGTTCCACCGAGTGCGGATTATATCGGATACATAGACTTTCCTGTGATAATACTGCTGTTCTGCCTGATGGCTGCTGTGGCAGGTCTAAGGAGCCTGGGAGTTTTCGATGCGCTTTCAAAGGCGTTGCTGTCTAAAACGTCCTCTGCACGGATGATAGCCTTCATCCTCATGAACCTGTGCTTCTTTGTTTCCATGCTTGTTACAAATGACGTGGCGCTCATAACATTTGTGCCGCTCACAATGGGACTTTATGCAGGCAGCGGTATGGGGACTCAGCTCATAATAACGATAGTTATAGAGACCGCAGCTGCAAATCTCGGAAGTATGCTTACCCCGATAGGCAATCCGCAGAATCTGTTTTTATTCCGCCATTATGAGATGGATATGGCGGAATTTATGGGTGCGGTGCTGCCATTGGGTATACTAAGCTATCTGTTGCTGTGTGCGGCGCTGCTGCTCATAAAGAAGGGCACTCTACCTCCCATGAGTGAGACTGCACGGCTCAGCACAGGCTGGCGTTTCTGGATATATGCAGCAGTGTTTGTGGTGTGCGTGTTGTCCGTGGCAGATATCATCAGCGCATATATCTGCCTTGCGGTGACGGCAGTTGCAGTTATAATAGCGGATCGAAACCTGTTTACGAAGGTGGACTATCCTTTGCTGGTGACCTTTGTTTGCTTCTTTGTGTTTGTGGGAAACCTCGGCAATATCGAAGCGGTGAGGAACTTTGTTGCAGAGCTTCTTACAGGCAGGGAGCTTATCGTTTCAGCTCTCCTGAGTCAGGTGATAAGCAATGTTCCTGCGGCTGCGATGCTGGCAGGCTTCACCGAAAATGCAAGGGAGCTGCTGCGTGGCGTGAATATAGGTGGTCTCGGTACACCTGTGGCATCGCTTGCAAGCTTGATAGCCTTTCGTTATTACTGCGCTGGCAAGGATATACAGAAGGGAAGATACATGCTCATTTTCCTGACGGTGAATATCGTCATGCTTGTGATTATGCTGATCGCTGGGATTATTCTTCCGTAACTGTTGCAAAATATTTTGGATAGTGTTATTATATAGTTATTAAGATCAAGGAGGAGCATTATAATATGAAAGCTCTTGAAAAAATGTTCCGTCTTAAAGAACATAAGACGGACGTAAAGACCGAGGTCATTGCGGGTATCACCACCTTTATGACCATGGCGTATATTCTCGCAGTAAACCCCAATATCCTTTCCGAAACGGGCATGGACAGAGGTGCGGTATTCACTGCTACTGCGCTGACAGGTTGCTTTGCGACCATCCTCATGGCATTCATGGCAAACTATCCGTTCGTTCTGGCTCCCGGTATGGGTCTGAATGCATATTTCACCTACACCGTGGTGTTCAATCTCGGCTATTCCTGGCAGGAAGCTCTTGCAGCTGTATTTGTTGAAGGTATCATCTTCATTATTCTTTCCCTCACAAATGTCAGAGAAGCGATATTCAATGCGATACCGCTCAATCTGAAGCACGCTGTTACTGTTGGTATAGGACTTTATATTGCCTTTATCGGACTTCAGAATGCTGACATCGTTGTGGATTCCTCTACGCTGGTAACTATCTTCTCCTTCAAGCAGTCTGTTGCAAACGGTACCTTCAATTCTCAGGGTATCTGCGTTGTGCTTGCGCTGATGGGTATCATCCTCACCGCAGGTCTGATGGTAAAGAAGGTGAAGGGCGGCATACTCTGGGGCATTCTCGCCACTTGGGTGGTAGGCATGATCTGCGAGCTTACCGGTCTTTATGTTCCCAATGCTGAGCTTGGCTGTTACAGCCTGTTCCCTGATTTCAGCAACGGCATTGCAGTTCCTTCTCTGGAGCCTATCTTCTGTAAGATGGACTTCTCCAATTTCCTGTCGCTGGATTTCCTTGTTGTAATTTTCGCTTTCCTGTTCGTTGATCTGTTCGATACGCTCGGCACACTGATGGGTGTAGCTTCCAAGGCGGATCTGCTGGACAAGGATGGCAAGCTTCCTAAGATCAGAGGTGCACTGCTTGCTGACGCTATCGGAACTACCGTGGGTTCAGTTCTCGGTACATCCACTGTTACAACATTCGTAGAGAGCGCATCTGGCGTTGCAGAGGGTGGCAGAACAGGTCTTACAGCGCTTACTTCGGCTATACTGTTCGGTATCTCGCTGATACTTTCACCCATCTTCCTTGCGATACCTTCCTTTGCTACAGCTCCCGCACTGGTAATGGTAGGCTTCCTGATGATGACCTCCATCACAAAGATAGACTTCACCGATTACACTGAAGCCATCCCTGCATTCATTGCCATTATGGCTATGCCGTTTATGTACAGCATCTCCGAGGGCATTGCGATGGGTGTTATCTCCTATGTAGTCATCAACATGATCGACGGTAAGTTCAAGAAGATCTCTCCGCTGATGTACGTGCTGGCAGTGCTGTTCGTGCTGAAGTATATACTGATATAAATCAATAAAAGGCGGCATTTGCCGCCTTTTTTGTTAAGCTGAACGGGTTGAAATCAGCCGATGTCAGATATATATTACTTGTGCAATGAGTGGTACAGATAAAACCGCTCAGACATCACAAACCAAAAGGAGAGGAACAGCGGGCGAACAGGAGCCGTTTTTTGCGAAGCAAAAACGATTTTCCGTAAGGGAAAATCGAGGCGGATGTTTGCTGCCAGATAAAAAAGACTACTTTTGTAGGCACTTAGACATCACAAATCAAAAGGAGAGGGGCAGCGGGCGAACAGGAGCCGTTTTTTGTGAAGCAAAAACGGATTACCATAAGAGAAAATCTGAGGTGTATGTCTGCTGCCAGATAAAAAAGACTACTTTCGTAGTCGCTCAGATATCACAAATTAAAAGGAGAGGGGCAGCGGGCGAACAGGAGCCGTTTTTTGCGAAGCAAAACCGGATTGCCATAAGGGCAATCCGAGGCGGATGTTTGCTGCCAAATAAAATAGGACTACTTTCGTAGTCCTTTTTTATTTGGCGGGGAACAAGGGATTCGAACCCTCGCGCCGGTTACCCGACCTACTCCCTTAGCAGGGGAGCCCCTTCACCACTTGGGTAATTCCCCGAGCGCCGAAGCACATACTGTGTAAACAGCATAATAATTATATCACACTGTTACGGTTTTGTCAAGCACTTTTTTGAATTATTTTGCCGTTTGAGAAGTATCAGGTTCATTCGCTCAGAAACTTTTCAAGTATCTGTTCGGCAGTCGATGGCAGAGCCGTCTCAGTTTCGCCGAGTACCTCTGCAAAAATAAATCGGCTGTCGCTGCTTTCGTAGTGCAGGCTGTTTCCGCTGCAGTTAACATATATCAGCACCACTGCGCCCCTGCTGTGGGATGCTGCGGCTTCTGCGGCTGCAAGGGTCTCTTCGTTTGCTGTGGGAGTTACGATGAACATTGCCGAGGTCTCTCCCACAGACCACTTTCTGATAAGCTCGGGCATGCTGATGCTCTCCATATACGGCGGCAGCACCGATATCATGTCATAGAAGCGCTCAAAGCTGCCTGTGCTGTCGGAAATATCGCAGCTGATGCCGTCAAGCGAGCCTGTATCGGCAGTGAGCCTTACTCCCGAGCGTGCAACGGACATCGCCACGGCAATGGCGGTCTCTGCCACGGCATCGCTTCTGCGTATTATCGCAGAAGCAGTAAGTCCGCTGCCGCCGAAATCCATCAGCAGCACGCATCTGCGATCGCCTGTGGCGTCGTATTGCTTTATCATAAGCTCATCCAGCTTTGCGGTGAGCTTCCAGTGTATCTGCTGAACAAGGTCGCCCTCAAGGTATTCCCGCACATGGGAGAGATCCTCTCTGTCGCCGCTGCGCAGCGTTTCGGGCAGGCCGCCCGCTTCGCCGCAGGAGACCATTCCGAGATCCTGCAGGAGAATGCGCCTTGGCAGTATCACCAATGCCATTGCGGCATCCACACGCTTTGTAAGGCGGATGAGCTTCAGGGGGTCGAACACCGATAGCCGCATTATCTGCGCCGAATACGAACCACGATAGCGGTGCATGCAGGGAACGAATATCCTCATCCTTTTCAGCGGACCCACGGAAATGTATATCTGCTTATGCAGGAAAAGCCCCGTATCGTTGTCGGGGATAATGCAGTCAAGCTCCAGCGGGGCATAGGGGAAGATGAAATTATTTTTGATGGATATCGGAATTTCGAACTGCTCCTGCTTCTCATATACTGCACGCTTTTCGATAAAGCTTACGGATACAGGCAGCAGGCTCAGTGCTGTAAGCGCCAGCGCCAGCAGCGGATAAGTTATTGCAACCACCAGCAGCACTGCGGATATCCTGCTTTTGTAAGCTACGGAGAATATCAGGCAGCCTATGGCGAAAAGGGCGTACAGAGTGCGGTTCCTTGCCATGCTCAGCGACCCTTTACAGGCGCTGTAACGGATGCCAGCACCTCATCCAGCACAGCTTCCACGCTCTGCTTCTTCATGCGGGTCTCCTGACGGAGCGCTATCCTGTGGGAGAATACAGGCTTTATCAGTGCTGCGATATCCTCGGGTATGACATGGTCTCTGCCCGTGATATAAGCATAAGCACGGCTCGCCTGCATGAGTGCAAGGGAGGCTCTGGGGCTTGCTCCGAGCTGCACCGCAGGATGCTCTCTCGTAGCAGCTGCAAGCTGTGCCACATATCTGCACAGACTTTCGGAGAACTCCACGCTCTGCACATCCTCGATGCATTCTGCCAGCTGCTCAGCCGTCATTACAGGGGAGATGTCCTCGGTGGGGTTGCCGTGAAGTCTGTCCAGCATGATCTCGGCTTCCTCGTCTATGGTGGGATAACCCATGCATATCCTTATCTGGAAACGGTCAAGCTGAGCCTCAGGCAGGGGGAAGGTTCCCACATAGCCCTGAGAGTTCTGCGTTGCAATAACAATGAAAGGGGAGGGCAGCTGATGCACCACGCCGTCCACTGTTACACGCTTTTCTTCCATTGCCTCCAGCAGAGCGGACTGCGTCTTAGGGGAGGTACGGTTTATCTCATCCGCCAGCAGGATGTTGGTCATCACAAGACCCGAGCGGTATTCAAAACGGTTCTCGTCCTTGTTGTACATAGTGAAGCCTGTTATATCGGAAGCCATCACATCGGGGGTGAACTGCGCTCTCCTGAAGGAAAGACCCGTAGCCTTGCCGAGCGCCAGCGCAAGGGTAGTCTTACCCACGCCGGGGACGTCCTCTATGAGGATATGTCCCTGAGAGAGCAGCGAGGTGAGTATCATCCTCACTGAGTCATCCTTGCCCCTGATGACCTTGGATATTTCCGCAGCGAGCCTTGCAATAAGCTGCTGATTATCTTCCATGTAAGACATAGTTCTGATACCTGTCCTTTCATAAAACGTCCTGTATATATAACGATATTTCTGCGCAAAAGGTGGCAGAACAGCAATATTTTCTCATCATACTTATTTAGTATAGCACATTATGAAAGAATAAACAACAGGATTTTTGAATTTGTAATATATTTGTAATCAAATATTAAGAACTGCAAGCTCTGCGGGGGAGTAGAAATATGCAAGTATCTCCTCGGCAGACTTTCCTGCAGCTGCCATTTCGGCGGCTGCATTCAGGCTCATGCCGAGGTTGTCGCCGATGCCTTTCACGGTGAAAAGGAAGCGCCCCTCGGTGTATTCCACGGTAATTGCGGCGCTTCTCAGCGAGAAGGTACTGCGCAGCTGCTCTCCTGTCAGCCGTGCGCCACCGAAGCGTATCTCTGAAAGCGTGCCGCCTTTTGCGTATACTGCATTGCCGAACCATTCCGATGGGTCGGCAGAGAGTCTTGAAACGCCTGTTAGTTCTGTCAGGATGCGGCGCAGCTCATTGACGGAGCAGGCTGCGGTGGAGAGTCCCTCGTCGTTATCCTTGTCGCAGGGCAACTCTTTAGAGGCGAGGCAGGCGCCGCCGTCCTCTGTAACACCTGTCGAGATGGCGCAGAAAGGCGCAGGGAAGATGCTCCCCTCATAGAGCTGCACATGGCTCATTCCGTACTGCACTGCATCCTGCACCTTTCTGAGATAGCTTTTGTAGCTGCTGCCGTGCTGCTCTGCTGCCTCCTCGGGGGAGAGCCACGGATGCACTTCGTCTGAAAGCTGAGCGCCGTTTGCACGCTCGTCCGACTGCAAATGGCAGAGAGTGCGGCAGTTTATTGCACAGGCGGCGGCTTTGAGTGCCTCTTCGCCGTATGCGGGAGAGACCTCCGCAAAAACGCAGCCGGTGAGATATTCCTCGTATGTAAGAGTATCAATACGGCAGGCGTCTTTTCTGTAGAGAGTAACGGTCATCGGCAGAGTGATGTGCATGGATGCGTTGTCCTGTAGTTCATTTTTTATCAACGCTATACCTGATATGACTAAGACGGCAGCAGTCAGTAGGAATACGATCCTTTTCAGCATATGATGTCCTTTCTTGAATAATGCTCATATGTGCATTATGCATTTTTGCTTTCGAAAAAATTCATTTCCGCCAAAATCTGCTTGACTTTGGCTTTAAAACATAGTATAATAATAAATGTATATTTTTATAATGTCGTAGAACAAATAAATTCAAGGAGGCAGAGAAGATATTATGAATAAGATGGAAGAACTTAAATCCTCCGCAGCGCTGCAGGAAATGTGCGCAAACTTTGTTGCCAACACTGCAGTTGATAACAGCTTATACAATAAGTTCGGCGTAAAGAGAGGTCTGCGTAATTCCGATGGCTCGGGCGTTGTGGCAGGTATCACAAATGTCTGCTGCGTACACGGTTACGTTCTCAGCGAGGGCGATAAGCAGCCTATCGAGGGTGAGCTTATCTACCGTGGCTATAACGTAAAGGATCTCGTAAAGGGCGTTATGAGCGATCAGCGTTACGGCTACGAGGAAGTAGCGTACCTGCTGCTTTTCGGTGAGCTGCCCACTAAGGAAGAGCTTACCAACTTCTCCCGCATGATCGCAGATTACAGAGAGCTGCCCATGTATTTCAGCGAGGATGTTATCATGCGTAACCCCTCTCCGAACATCATGAATAAGATGGCTCAGGCTGTGCTGACTCTTTACAGCTATGATTCCTCTCCCGAGGACAAGAGCGTTGAGAGCGAGATGCTGAAGGCTATCTCTGTTATTTCGAGACTGCCTGCTATCATGGTTACTTCTTATCAGACCATGCGCCGTTTCTATCACAATGATTCCATGGTAATGCACCAGATAAACAAGGATGAGAGCCTTGCTGAGAGCATCCTCTCTACTCTGAGAGACGACCGCTCCTACACTCCCGAAGAGGCAAAGCTGCTCGACCTGTGCCTGATGCTCCATGCAGAGCATGGCGGTGGTAACAACTCCACCTTTACCTGCAGAACTGTATCTTCCTCGGGTACTGACGCTTATTCCGCTTACGCTGCGGCTATCGGCTCGCTGAAGGGTCATCGTCACGGCGGTGCGAATATGAAGGTCATCGAGATGCAGGATTACGTCAAGACAGGCGTACATAACTGGGAGAGCGATACCGAGGTAAAGGAGTTCCTGAGAAAGATCCTCCGCAAGGAGGAGGGCGACCGTTCGGGTCTTATATATGGTATGGGTCATGCAGTATACACCCTGTCCGACCCGAGAGCAGTTATCCTGAAGGAGAACGCAATGAAGCTCGCAAAGGGTACACCCTACGAGGCAGAGTTCATGCTGCTGGATTCCATCGAAAGACTTGCTCCCGAGGTGTTCGCAGAGGAGCGTGGCGCTATCAAAGATATATGCGCAAATGTTGATATGTATTCGGGCCTTGTTTACAAGATGCTGAAGATCCCTGTTGAGATGTACACAGGTCTGTTCGCTTGTGCGAGAATGGCAGGCTGGTGCGCTCACCGTATGGAGGAGATGGCAAACGGCAAGCGTATCATCCGTCCCGCATACAAGGCTATCAACCTTAACAAGACATATATTCCTCTGGACAAGCGCACTTAAAGAAAAGAGATGTTCAAATGAAAAGAAACAGTATGTTTTCGCTTCTGGCAGCTATACCTGCATTCCTCCTGTGCTTTGCGGCAAGGTTCGTTCAGATAGCAGGCGGCACGGATATGAATACAGGCTTCCTGAACAAGGATAACGGACTCATCATCAACCTCGGCTTTTACGGCTCGATGGTGATAGTGTTTGCTGCGGTGCTGGTACTTTGCCTGCTTGATAAGAAGCGCAGCGGCGCATATCACACCAATGATATCAGCGGCTTTGTGGATGGCAAGGCGGTCATGCTCGGATTTCCGATGCTGGTGGCAGGAGCGCTCGCTCTGTACGAGGGATATGCCCAGACTAAAGCCGTGCTGCCCTCAGGCTTCCTGATGTTCGTGGATTTCGTATTCGGTGCAGTGATGGTTATAATCGCCTTTGCGGTGCTGTATAACAAGGAATTCAAGCCGTTCCTCGGCTTCTGTATGATATTCCCTGCGATATACTACACGCTGAGAGGCATAGGAATGTTCCTGAAGCGCATGGCGGTGACTACTATCCCTGAGTATCTCATTGAGGGACTCACCATCATCGGCGCTGCGATATTCTTCATGCAGCTTGCAAAGCTTCTCACAGGCAACGAGACAAAGACCACAAGACCTCTGCTTTCCGCAGTAGGCATCACCACCTCGGTGACGATGCTCTCCAATGCTGTAGCAGTTATCCTGGCTGATATATTCGATCCCTATAACGTAAGCGTAAGAATAGTTTCCAGCGCAGTTGAAGCGGAGATCGCAGAACAGCAGAAGCGTGCGTCGGGCTATTTCGGCTATCACATGGCGTATGTTTCATGGGTTGATGTGCTGATGGCTGTGTGCATCCTCCTTACTCTGGTGGCACTTTACAAAAAGAACAAACCTGTTGATATTCCCACTGAGACAGAAGAAACAGCTGAATAAAATACAGTACCCGATACAGAGCGTATCGGGTATTTTTTTCGACAGGGGTTGACAAAAATATCCTGTTGCATTATACTATAAGCAGGGTGTTTACCCTGAATTACATTGAAAATACAAGGAGGTATTTCAAAAATGAAGAAGTATATCGCAGAATTCATCGGCACAGCAGTGCTGGTCATCCTCGGCTGCGGAACTGCAATGCTGGTAGGCTGTAATGCTGCTGCAGGCGGCGGCTACATTCTGACAGCTCTCGCATTCGGTCTTGTTATCGTAGGCATGGCTTATTGCGTTGGCAACATCTCGGGATGTCACATCAATCCCGCTGTTTCTCTCGGCGTTCTGATGAGCGTCGGCATGACAGTGAAGGATTTCGTAGGCTATGTTGTTTCCCAGTGCCTCGGTGCATTTGCAGGCGCAGGCGTGCTGGCAGCTATCTTTGGTCTCGGCAATGTTACTGATATGACAGGCGGCTTCGGCTCCAACGGACTCGGCGGCGTTAACGGCAGCGTTATCGCAGGTCTGCTTGTTGAAGTAGTGCTGACCTTCATCTTCGTGCTGACAATTCTCGGCGTTACATCTAAGAAGGCTGGTCACGGCAGCTTCGGCGGTCTGGTTATCGGTCTGACACTTACTCTGGTACATATCCTCGGCATCGGTCTGACAGGTACATCCGTGAACCCTGCACGTTCTATCGGTCCTGCTATCGTTGCTGCATTCACAGGCAACACTGATCCCATCGCTTGTGTATGGGTATTCATCGTAGGTCCGCTGGTAGGTGCGGCTCTTGCAGCTGTTACATACAAGTTCCTCGAGAAGGCAAAAGAGGACTGATATTCCCGTATAATAAAGATACCCACAGAGCAATCTGTGGGTATTTTTTGTGCAATAAATCGGAATTTGACGAGCGAAAGCTCGTCAAATTCAGTGAGGAGTTAGGAGTGAGGAGTGAGCGCATTGACGGCGTAGCCGTCAACGCTACGTTCGTTCTGCGAACGAACGCCCAAACAGGCTAACGCCGACAGATTTAAAAACGGCTACGCCGTAACGTTGCATGACATTGCGGCGTAGGTGCATTTTAAAAGGGGATCAGTAGCAAACGTAATGGTTTTGCGCAGCAAAAATCGCATTCCCATTAGGGGAATGCGAAATGGAGTTTGCGCCCCGCGTAAGCCGAGCATCGCTCGGCGTCGCTGGCAAATTCCGATTTATCCGCCGAGTCTGATCATCTCATCAATACAGTGTCTTGCTTTCGCAGCGGTATCCTCGTCGAAGGTGATCTCCAGACCGCCCTTGCCGCATACAGCATTGTACACGTCAACCAGCGTCGTAGCCTTCATATCGGAGCATATCAGGCGTTTGGAGAGGTTGAAGAACTGCTTTGTGGGCATTTCGTAGCTCAGCTGACCTGTGATGCTTATCTCAGTACCGATGATGAACTGCTCCGCATCGGACTTTCTCGCATAAGCTATGATTCCTGCTGTGGATCCTATATAATCCGCACCCTCGCAGACCTCAGGCGGACATTCGGGATGCACGAGGAACTTTGCCTCGGGGTACTTTGCCTTTATCGCCTTTACGTCCGCAGCGGTCATAGCGCCGTGCACGGGACATCCGCCGTTCCAGCAGACGATGTTCTTTTCGGGGTATGCGGACTTCACGAATGCACCGAGATTCTTATCGGGGATGAACAGGATGTTCTTATCAGGCAGCTTGCCGACTATCTCCACCGCAGATGAGGAGGTCACGCAGACATCCGTAACGCACTTCAGTGCAGCGGTGGTGTTTATGTAGGATACCACCTTGTAGTCGGGATGCTCTGCCTTGAATGCCAGCACCTCTTCGGGGGTGAACTGCTCCGCCATAGGGCAGCCTGCCTCATCAGAAGCGATGATGACTGTCTTTTCAGGGGAGAGCAGCTTAGCGGTCTCTGCCATGAAATGCACGCCGCACATCACTATCCTGCTGTTTTTGACCTTCTGAGCCTCTACGCTGAGCTTGAAGCTGTCGCCTACGATATCAGCTACTTCGCATATTTCCCTGTTCTGATAGCTGTGGGCGAGTATGCAGACGTCGTTTTCCTTTTTGGCATCGAGTATCATTTTCTGCAGCTGTTCAACTTTCATGGTGATGTCCTCGCTTAATCTTCGTCGTTCTTCTTTATCTCGAAACGAACCTTGCTTACACGCAGGTTAGCGGCTTCGAGAATAGTCACTGTAAATTCGTCTGTCTCGTGCTTGTCGCCGTTTTTGGGGATGCTGCCGAATATCTCCAGCACCCAGCCTGCAACGGTGTGCGCCTCGCTCTCTATCTCAAGCTCTATATCGTGGGAATCGAGATAGCGGCGCAGGGAGTTCAGCGAAACATCGCCATATATATCGAATACATTTTCGGTAACGAATGTAACGGGGGACTTTACTTCATCGCTCTCATCCCAGATCTCGCCGACAAGCTCTTCGAGTATATCCTCAAGAGTAACGATACCGAGCGTACCGCCGTGCTGATCCAGCACAACGCTTATGTGGCATTTGTCCTTCTGCATGGTACGGAGTACCTCGGATATCTTCAGCATGTGGGGGAGATAGATTATCTCCTGCAGGATGCTGCGGATGGTGAAATCCGAGCCGTGCTTTTCATACGCCTTGAAGAAGTCCTTTTCGGTGATGATGCCGATGATGTTATCCAGAGTCTTTTCGTATACGGGCATTCTGGAGTATTCCTCGGAAAGAAACTTCCTGCGAACTGTATCAATGTCGTCAGTGATATCCACTGCAACTATGCTTACACGGGGAGTGATTATCTCGTCTACGGTGATCTCGTCAAACTCCAGTGCGCTGCGGACAAGGTTGGATTCCTGAGTTTCCAGCACGCCTTCGTCCTCGGATTCCTCAATGATGGCTTTCAGCTCCTCCTCGGTGTAGCTTACGCTGTTTTTGGTGCGGAGAAGTTTTGCCACTCCCTTTTTCAGCAGTATGAACAGAGCGGAAAAGGGGGTGAATACTACCATAAGGAAACTGATGGGTGCGGAAACGAAGATACTGAAACTCTCCGCATTATCCTTTGCAATGCTTTTAGGAAGCACCTCACCGAATATCAGCACTACGACAGTTACCACTATGGTGGATACCAGCGAGCCGTATGTATCACCAGATCCTTCTATGATATTGTTCATGATAGCAATGGTGAGCAGTGTTGCGATGGAAGATGTAGCGATGTTTACAATATTGTTTCCGATGAGAATAGTGGTAATAGTCTTATCATATTTCTTGATGACCTTCAGCGCTCTTTCAGCACCCTTGGAGCCGTTGTCCGCCATGCTTCTGAGGCGTATTTTGTTTGCGCTGGAGAGAGCAGTTTCTGATGCGGAGAAAAATGCTGAAAGCGCAATAAGTATTACTATTAGTGCTATGTCCATAAGGGTTTATTCCCAGCCTTTCCATGTATCGGGGCAGTAACCGACAGTTGCCTGTCTGCCGTTTCTTACTATAGGTGTCTTGTAGAGCTTTGGCTCATCCATAAGCTTTTCGGGCTTTGCGTCGTCGTAGAGATATTTGATATCGGCGTAGTTTTTTGCGTTTTCGTCTATGACGGAGTCTATCTTACCGCCGAGTGCCTTTACCACACTGTCAAGCTCGCCCTTGCTGAGTCCCTTTGACAGGATATCTACGAACTGATATTTTATGTTGCGTTCCTTGAACCAGCGTTCAGCCTTTTTGGTATCGAAGCACTTTGACTTGCCGAATATCTGTATGTTCATATCGTCACCTCGTCGAGAATGTGCTGCTTTATCGCTTTTGTCACGCCGTTTTCGTTGTTGCTGAGCGCACGGTGTGTGCATATGCTCTTGATGTAGTCGTTGCCGTTTTCCATTGCAAAGCTCATGCCTGCGTTAAGCAGCATATCGGTATCATTGAAGTAATCGCCGAACGCCATTATCTCGCTGCGGTCTATACCGAGAAGCTCGCTCATTTTTTTGAGAGCGCTGCCCTTGCTTATGCCGCCTGCCATAACATCCATCCATATCTTTCCTGATACCTGAATATTCAGCCGGTCTCCGAAAATAGCGTCAAGAGCAGGCTTTCCACGCTCCTGGGCGCCCTGCATATCGCACACGGCAAGCTTGTAGATGACATCGTTTATGGCGAGCAGGTCGTCGCATTCGATGTGGTTCTTGTAGAACTTTGCTACCTCTGCGTTGAATTCATCAGAAGCACGCAGGTGATAAGTTCCCCCTGCGGCGCACACAAGCAGCCTGAAGCCGCCGATCTCCTCCGCAGTGCGCACGAACTCCTCAAATGTGGCACGGTCAAGCGGTGTGATATGTATCGGCTTGCCCTCGTGCATGATATATGCGCCGTTATCGCAGATGTAATCAAGCTTTGTGCGGTATTCCTCGGGGAAGAGGTGTTCCACGGCGTTGTATGTTCTGCCGCTGGAGATTACGAACTTTATTCCTTTTTCGGAAAGCCTGTCAATTACCTCGTAAAAATCGGGCGGAAGCTGTTTGTTATCATCCAGCAGAGTTCCGTCCATATCGCTGGCGATCAGTTTTATCATATCTGTAACCTTATCCTTTTGTTCTTAGTTAAGCGGTTCCTTGCTGTAGGTGTACGACAGATCTGTGTTGTATAATGTCGTATCGAAACGCTTTATTGCATCGTATATGTCGATGGCGAAATCCTCGGGGATCTCCTCGTTGTTGATGAAGTTCTCAAGTGCGGATACAAAGCCCTTCTGAAGCAGCATCTTGTCCTTGATCTGCACCTTCATGCGGACTCTCTTGCCTGTATCGGCATTTCTAAGGGTCAGTATATCCTGATCCAGCAGGTGCATGATGTAGGAGATGCTGTCAGAACTGTGCGGACCGAACACCAGCTGGTGATATATCGCAGCCTTGCATAGCGCAGCCATGTTAAACTCCTTCAGCAGAGTTTCATGAACTGACATCAGCGTGAAGAGATATTCTTCGATGGAGGCGTAGTTTTCCGAAAGACCCATGCACATGGTGATGCTGTCCACGTTTGCGTGAGAGAATTTCAGTGCGGAATCCAGCGCCGTCCTTGTTCTGTTCATGGGGCAGATATCTATCGGCACAGGCACTGCGTTCTTTGCATTGAAAACATATTTTGCAGCGTCGTTCGGGGTCATATACTGGAAGCTGCCACGCATGCGTATCATTTCGATGCGGCTGGGCAGCTGCTGCTGAGCCAGCGCAACCATCTGCCGTGAGAGCTTGTTGAGCGCAGGAAATTCCATGATGACGGGTGTGTTCCTTATTTTCAGTCGCTCTTTGAAGTCGTTGATGGTGACCAGCACATAGCTGAAATCAAACACCTCTGTAAGCTCCGCAAACATGGGATTTCCGAGGCGGAAGATGTAGTTCATGCAATCAGGCAGTTCGTTCATCTTCATAACTGTGCGGAAATCTATCTCGCAGTATTTAACGCCTGTCTCTGCCAGTGCCTCGATGTATTTGTAGATATGCTCGGGCTTTGCGGTCTCGCATATCGGCAGAGTGCAGAGACTGTTATCTGTGATTACTGTTTTCATCCTTATCCTTTCAGACCACGGGACTGGCGATCCATATCCTCAACAACGATATCGAATATCTCGCCGAGGGTGGCGCAGTATTCCAGCACCTTCCATGGCTCGTTGGTGTGATAGTGGATCTTGATAAGCTCCTCATCGCCTACAGCCAGCAGGGAATCGCCCTTGAAGTTTGCAACGATGTAGTCGTTGATTGCATCTTCGTCAAGATTTTCGCCCTCAATGAGAAGCTGAGTGTCGTATCTGTATTCAAGCATGGTGTATCTCCTTTTAATAATTATCTTTTCTATTATAGCATAATCTTTGTAACTTATCAAGCGGAAAGCAATGTATATGCAGTAAATTTTCGCTAAATTATCAGAAGATACACGGTGATCAGGTGGTGACAGTGTGTTAAAGTTTTGTTGGATTTATCCGATATAATATTAAAAGCTTTTAAAAGGAGCTGATATAATGAGGATCGGTATTTACGGTGGTGCGTATGCGTATGCAAAACAGAAGCAGATGAATATCAAAGCGGGCATGACTGATGGTGAAATAATGTCGGCATCAGCGGTACAGCCCAATGATATCATTGAAAAGATGCGTAAGGATATCCTTGAATATGTGGATAAAGATAAGGAGCCGAGCGAAGCGGATAAAAGCAGGACAGAGCTTATAAGGCAGAAGTTAATGCTTGGCGGAGAGCTGACAGATAAGGAGCTTGAACATCTTAAAGCAAAGGCCCCTGAAATGTATGATGATTATATCAACGCCGAAAACGAGCGAAAGCTCGCTGAAAAGGCTTACAGCGCTGCGCTTAAGAGATGCAGGACAAAGGAAGAAGTGGAGCGTGTCCGTCAAAGCACTGCAAACAGTTATCTTGCCAATGCGAAGAAAATATCCGAAAACCGTGAGCTTAGTCAGGAGCAGAAAGCGATCAGGATAGCGGCGGAAATGCGTAAGGCATCCGATGTCAACAGCAGCACCGATGAATTCAGGAAGACAGCAGAATATCGCAGGCTTCCCGAGGATGAGGAGGATCCCGAACACGGCGTTACTTGCAATCGGAACAGAAATGATGTATAATATATGGAGCAGTGAGAGCTGCTCCTTTATATTTTTCACGGAAAAGGTGCTACCATGCAGAGCTTCTATGTTATAATATCGTGTGCAAGCGGTATCTATCTTATCGCTCAGCTTATTGCGTATGTTTTTTTCGGCAAGATATTCTTTGCTGACACAGGCGTGCTTTTTGAGCAGCGCAAAAACAAATTCGAGTGGCAGATGGTGTTCCCGAAGAATCTTCTGCTGCTTGTAATATGCCTGTTCAGCTCGTCGATATTCGGGCTGCTGCTGGATCATGTGGATATAGTCGGCTGGATATCTCTCCCGTTGGGAGTTTTCGGCGGACTGGCAGTGAACTTCCTCATAAACGCTTTTATTGCACCACTGCTGTACAAAGGCATGAAGCGAGGCTTGCCCACAGACGAGGAGCTTTCGGGGCTTTCGGGCATCGCAATGCAGCAGATACATTCCGAGGGCTACGGCCAGATAGAGGTAAAGAACGGCGGCAGAGCCTATTATTTTGACGCTCTCACCGCCAATGAACGTATCATCCGCCCTGGCGAGAAGATTGTGGTGCTGCATGCTGAGAATGGTCTGTGCTTTGTGGAGAGCGAGGCGCATCTGTGCGATGTGCTGTTCGATGAAGAACTGGATATGGACGAGCTTGAAAGAGAGCTCGAGGGTGAATAATATAAAAAGACCGCAGGCCAAAACCTGCGGTCAGTTCGTTTATGCGCTGAAATTACTTGTTCAGACCTGCAACCAGATCTCTTGTATCACGAGCGATCAGCAGCTCCTCGTTGGTGGGAACTACCCAAACCTCAACCTTGGAGTCGGGAGCGGAGATCTTAGCGAGCTTGCCTCTCAGACCTGCGTTTGCAGCGTCATCGAGCTTGATGCCGAGCACTTCCATGTTGTGGCATACGTCAGCACGCAGATCGTCGGAGTTCTCGCCGATACCGCCTGTGAACAGAACAGCGTCAAGACCGTTCATAGCAGCTGCGTAGGAGCCGATGTACTTCTTGATCTCGTAGCGGAGCATCTCGCCTGCGAGGATAGCCTTCTTGTCGCCCTGAGCTGCAGCAGCGGAGATATCTCTGTTATCGCTGGAGATACCGGAAATGCCGAGGAAACCTGACTTCTTGTTGAGGTAGTTGCTCATGTCATCAGGTGTCATGTTGTGCTTCTTAGCAAGGAATGTAACGGCAGAAGCGTCGATAGAACCACTTCTTGTACCCATGATGATACCGTCAAGTGGAGTAAAGCCCATTGAAGTATCGATTGACTTACCACCTTCAACAGCTGTGATTGATGAGCCGTTACCGAGGTGACATGAAACAATCTTGATATCCTTGATATCCTTGCCCTTAGCTTCAGCAAGAGCAGCAGATACAAATCTGTGTGATGT
>JAZSGG010000158.1:0-7597 GCA_045532595.1 Oscillospiraceae bacterium
CAGCGTGCTGTACAAGGCTGTTCGTGGTATTTCCGATCTGGTTACATGCGTTGGCTTTATGAACGTTGATTTCGCTGACGTAACAATGGCTCTGAAGGATTCGGGCATCGCTCACATGGCTATGGGTAAGGGCAAGGGTGATAACAAGATCCAGGATGCTCTGAACGAGGTCCTTCACAGCCCGCTGCTGGAGACATCCATTTCAGGCGCAAACAGAGTTCTGATGAACGTAACTCTTCCCACATCCTGCACACTGGAAGATTTCGATACTATCTCCGCAGAGATCACAAAGAATGCCGCTCCCAATGCAAGAGTTAAGGCAGGTATCAGATTTGATGATACTCTGGATGATGAGGAGATCTCCATCATCGCTATCGCTACAGATTTCGGCAAGTGTGCTGCTTCCGCTGTTCCTGCTAAGGTGAACATCGATGACAGCGAGATCGTAAGCCAGCTTTCCACAAGCTTCGGCAACGAGCCTGTTTCCATCAACGATACCGATACAAGCGACATAGATACACTGCTTCAGATCCTGAACAGCTCTAAGTAAATAATATTATTATAATAGTACATAGATTCCGCCAAACATTTGGCGGAATTTTTGTCCGTAGCAGAGGTTATTCTGCCTTTTATTTGAAATTTTGCAGATAAACGGTGCGGTTTTTCAACAATATTTGTCTAAAGTCATAAACTTGTTGAAAACACTTGAATTTTTCCGTGTTTTGTAATACAATATTTATATGTGGCAGTGCATTTTTGTCAGCTGCCTTTGATTATGGATATTATATTTCCCGGGAGGATAAATTATGATCAAGTTAGCAAGAAAGTTTGGTGCCGTTTTAATGGCACTTACTATGATCTTCGCAATGGCTGTGACTGTCAGCGCAGAGAATTTCTCTCTGCCCAGAAAGGCTGATGTTGACGGCAATGTTATCGGCTCTATCACCGAGGATGGCTTAACTGCTACATTCGAGCTTGTTGCTGAATCTCCGAAGTCCGTGAACTTCTACATCAAGGGTGACGCTCTTGATCCCGAGTTCTGGAATCAGTCGGATGCTTATGTGGAGATCGACCTCACACTGAATACCAATACTTCTTCCGTGTATGCGGTGCTCCCCGGCTTTACAGCTGACTGGGGATGGGTAAACCCCACTGTATGGGATAAGTACCTGAAGTACGGTCAGACTGTTACTCTCAGAGAGTCTGTTTCTACATATTACGACAGCTTCAAGGCAAGTAAGCCTATGCTGGTGCGTGTACAGCTCTGCTCCGTATCTTCTGAGATCGAGACAGTTGAGGTGCAGGTAAGCAATATCAGAATAGTAGGCGGCGGTGCTGCTGAGGTCACCACCACCGTAGCTACCACCACTACAGAAGCTACTACGACCACTGCTGCTCCTGTTGAGTCGGAGCCTGAGGTTATCGAGACTGAGGATGCTCCCGCAGTTACCGAGGAGGCTACTGCAGCCACTGAAGAAGCTGCCGCTACAGAGCAGGCTCCCGCAGAGACTACAACAACAGCAGCTACCACCACAACAGCAAAGGCTGAGGAACAGACTACTGCTGCAACCACTACAACAGCTGCTGCTCCCGCCACGACCGCTACATACACTTCCACAGTAGCTGACGGCAGTGCCGATCTCATCAAGACACTGACAATCGTTGTTATCGCCGCAGCTGTGGTGGTAGTCGGCGCTATCGTAGGCTACATCATCTACAAGAGCAAGTCAAAGTACTAATTAATATATGAAGGGACGTGCCTGAATGGATAAGGTCGTTGCGTTTTTCAAGAATGTCTGGTTTAAAAGAGCGGTCGCTCTTGTGTGCTGGTCATACACCGCTGTTATGGCGTGGGTTGCCTGGCTGAATTTTGCGTTCTTCTTTGAATACGAGAATCCCACATCCCTTTTCGTGCTGTATCTTTTCATCAATGTTGCGGCACTGGGTCTGATGTTCTATACGAGAAAGCAGGCGATAACCAAACTCAACTGTATGGTGCTGCCGCTTATCGTGTTCCTGATAGTCATCTTTGGCTACGGAAACTGGTATATGATCGCACCGCCGCTGGCTGTGGTGGTGATAATGTTCTTTGCGAACAATGCAAACGAGACCTTCAAGACCGTTATCGGCACGATGTACCTGCTGATGTATGTCATCGGCGTGGCGGCTTACATTGCGATAGATATGCTGATGGGTCCCATCACATTTACGGGCGTGGAGCTTGATCTGCGTGATCCCGATTACGAGATACTCTCCCCCTCGGGCGACTACCGTATCGTACGCTATGTGGATGAGCCGACAGGCGATCGCCGCATCGCAATGTACTACGTCGAGTACACACTGGAGGATGAGGAGATCCCGTTTGGCTTCTGCAAGAAGGTGTTCGGCTGTGAGCATTCTCTCTCTTCCCAGTACACAGGCAAATCCGATGATCCCATCAAGTGGGTGGAGGTAGACGGCGAGGAGATGCTGAGCGTTGAGGGCAGCATCAGGGAAAATCCCTACCTTGTGGAGCCTGTTTCCGAAACCGCCGAGAGCAATGACGCACTGGTGCCTATCGCACCCTTCGGAGATGATGATATCTCCACACTTGAGTCGGGCGAGACCGCTCAGACCAATGACACCTCGGATACCGCTGACGGCACTGCCGAAGCGGCTTAACAGAACAGATATCATGCCGGACGACTGGCTTTTCAGCGTCCGGCTTAAAGTCTTTATTACTTCAATAAGCGGTGCAGGCGTGTGCCGTTAAAGCAAAGGAGCTGAAACCTTGGACAGAATGCTTCATCTTGTGGGCAAAAGCTCAAACGAGATCTTTATGGTGAGATATCCCCGCTCGCTGCTGAATTTCTGCGAGTTCGATCTGGCGTATTTCGCTGAAAATGCGATAGCTGTGTGCGACGATGCGCTCAGGGACGGTGAGCTTGACTTCGACCGTGTGAACGACCTGCGCAATAACCTGCGTGGCGCCCATGTATATATCGAAAACAACATTCGTTCGGTGTATGACAAGATCGTGCTGGACTGCTGGATAGATTATGTCTGCCGCCGTGATAACGTGGGAACAGGCTCGCTGTGGAACCGTTTCATGCCCTGCAACACTGCATTCGAGAAGGCAGTTTTCGTGCGCCTTTGCGAATACCGCTACAACCGCGGCATCAACGAGTGGCTGAACCTCGTGCGTGTGCAGGACTATGCAAAGAACAAGATAAGCTTCATCTTCTCGGGCGAGCTTTCAGGCGCCGACGAGGCCGCAGCACGCCGCAACTACTTTGACCTTATGTTCAGCGTGACCGCCCGTGAGCTTGGCTGCCGCATCGAGGAGCTGGGCGTTACGAAGGTGTTCTCCGTAGGCAGACTGCCCTCCTCGCCGTTTATGTTCCCGAACATCTCGAAGGATGTGGTGAAGAACCTGCTGGCGGATTTCGACTACTCCGAAGATTATTCCGATACCGAAAACTACGGCGGACTTTCCGATCAGATAGCGATGGATGCGTTCTCCTATATGAAATCGGGTCTTGCCAATGAATACAACAGCTACAACATGACCAGAACGGAGATGGAGAATTCTCCGAACAAGGTGTACATGCCCTGCGGCATGAAGGCGATGGTGGATCTCGAGATAGATGCGCTCATCGAGAGCCGTGGCTGGCTTGCACGCTGCAAGCGCTGCGGAAGATATTTCGTGCGTGATGAGGAGCATCCCGAGGAATACTGCTCGCTGTATACTCCCGGCAGCAAGACCTGTCTTGAGATATATGAGCTTGAGAACCCACGCAGCATCATTTCTCCCGCACTGGAGAGAGCCTGCCGTGAGATAACGGACGAGATGTACAGCCGTGTGGATGAGGATATGACTCTCAGCGACTACGAGAGCTGGAAGATATATCTCGACGCATTGCATGACAAGGTGCTTAACGGACAGCTGCCCGTGGAGGAGCTGGAGGATTTCATCAACTATTCAAGAACACTGGATATCTCCCGAAGCAATCCAGTGCTTGAGGTGGAGAAGAAGGAGCCGCAGCTTATCAGAAGCCGTGAGCGTGTGGTGAAGCCGTTCATCCCACAGCGTATCGACAGAAGCGAGCTGGAGGCTCAGGTGAAGCCTGCAAAGCCTGCTCCCGAGGAGCGTGACGATGAGGATGACGAGTACGGTCAGAGGGGTGTGTATTTCACATCCCCCAGCGTGCAGCGCCAGAAGGCGATGGATGCGCCTATGGCGCATATCATCCGTGGCGACAGACCAGAGCCGTATCAGCAGGCGCCTGCGGTGTTCACACCGTTTGGCGGTCAGCCGCAGCAGTATCAGCCTGCATATCAGCCTGCATATCAGCCGATGCCGCAGCCTGCGCAGCCGCCCGTTCGTCAGCCTGAGCCGCAGAAGGCGTTTGCGGCAAACAGATTCGAGCAGTTTGGCGTGGCAGAGAAGCCGCCTGTGAAGCAGGAGCCTGCTCCCGAGCCTGAGCCTGAGATTGATATCGAGCGTGTGACGGAGATGCTCAGCCGCCTGCGTGAGCTGGAGCAGCCGAATGAAGCGCCTGCAGCAAAGCAGGAGAACACCTTTGACCTGTTCGGCGATGTTAAATATGAATCTGCGGATAATCTGGAGACCTACGGAAATGTGTTCGACCTTGAAAGGGATATCGTTCCTGCGGAGGCCGAGCCTGCTCCCACAGCGCCTGCAGCCGAGCCGTCTGCGGCAGAAATGCCCACAGAGCCTGAGGTGGCTATGCAGAAGCCTAAGGTCATCCGCAAGAATGCCCGTGCCATTTCCGCTTACGGAAAGATATCGGGTGCGCCTGTGGTGCAGAGCAGCGAGTTTGCGGCGGTATCCCGTCCCGAGGCTCCTGCGGATGAGCTGCTGAGAGATGCGGCGGCGATATTTGACGATCTGGAAAACTCTGCCCCTGCGGTGCAGAACCCTGTGCCTGATCATGTTGCGGAGTTCGTCCCCGAGCCTGTTGCGGAGCCTGTTCCTGAAGTGGTTCCTGAGCCTGTTGTGCCTGTGGAGGATATCGCTGAGCCTGTGGCTGAGGCTGCAGAGCCTGTATTTGCCCCTGTGCCGGAGGTGGATGTGAAGCCTGCTCCCGCACCGAGAAGGCGTGCTGAAAGGCCTGAGCCGAAGAAGAGGGAGATCCCCGAGGTGGTTACGGAGAAGAACGCCCCCAGCGGCATCTGGACAGAAGAGCGCAATCTTTTCCCCGAGCCTGATGCGGATGAGCTTGAGATGCTCAAGGAGAAGAAGCGCAGCCGTTCCAACAAGACTCAGCGCCTGTTTGATGCGATCATGAAGGAGCCTGAGGATAATCCCAACGTGAACGTTCGCAAGAAGAGAAACGGCGGCGGTGGCAGCTTTACCGTTTGATTTCAGTTGACGAATTAAGCAATTTATTGATTATTTAGGTAATTAAGTGTTGTGAAATTGTGAATTTTAGCCAATTTTTGATTTGAGTAAACGTTTAATTTTGTCTAAATACACAATTGAAAAAAGTTCCATAATGTTATACAATATAAGTACAAATAATGCGTGGGATAACCCTGCGCTATTTGATCATATTTTTTGGAGGATTTTAACTATGAAGTTAAGAAAGATCATTGCCGCTCTTGCTGCTACTACAATCGCAGCTTCCACAATGGCAGTTGTAGCTTCCGCTCACGAAGCATTCCTGATGTTCACAGATACTAACTGGGGCTGGGGCTGCTGGTCCGCAGCAGAGTTCCCTGCTGGTACAGTTGATATCACAGCTGACGGTACATACACCGTATTCGTTGACAGCACACTTCCTACCGCTCAGGTAGAGGATGCTGACACAGGCGAGATGGTTGGCGCAGCTGCTACAGGCGCACAGGTATTCTGCGTAGATATCGACGGTCTTGCTACTGCTAAGAACGCAGGCGCAGGCGCTGATGGCTATGATGATTGCAAGACAGGTAAGGATAAGCAGGCATTTGCTGAGTCCAAGGGCATCTCTGTTTCCGATGTTATCATCACAACAACAAGCGCTGACGGCACAACAACAGACGTTCCTGTAAACCAGGACAACGTTATCTTCGGCGATATCGAGGGTAACGGTAAGATCCGTATCGAGATCTTCAACGCTTACGGTGACACTGTAAACGCTCCTGCTGTTGACACTGCTAACATCAACTTCGATGAGAGCATCGCTGTTACATTCACAATCGCTGGTGTAGGCGAGGCAGCTGCTGAGGCTCCCGCTGATACTGTTGTTGATACAACAGCTCCCACAACAGGCGACAAGCAGTCCCCCGATACAGGCGTTGAGGGTGTTGCTGCAGTTGCTGGCGTAGCAGTTCTCGCTGCTGGCGCTCTGCTCGTTTCCAAGAAGAGAAAGTAATCTCTCCGACAGGGAATAAGACATAACTCATATCAAGCCACCGTGTATGCGGTGGCTTGTTTCTTTTTGGATGAATTTGTTGTGGCTGATACGGGAATAATGGTATAAAAAACAAGGAGAAGAATATGTGTACCAGTATTTCCATGAACAACGGCGGCTTTTGCTTCGGACGGAATATGGATATAGAATTCCCGTTGGAAACGGCGGTGGTGATAACTCCACGCAGGCATCCGCTGCATTTTGTCAGCTGCGGTGACAGGGGAGAACACCTTGCGTATATAGGCGCTGCGGCTGTGCGTGAAGGAGTTCCGCTGTACTGCGACGGAATGAACGAAGCTGGCTTGTGTGCAGCGGCACTGAGCTTTCCCGAGTGCGTGTATCTGAGAGGTGACGAGGGCGGAAAGCACGCCATAGCGCCGTTTGAGGTGATACCGTGGGTGCTTTCGCAGTGCTGTGATGTTTCGCAGGCGGTGGCGCTGCTGAGCGAAACGGTGCTTGCGGACATACCGTTCAGCGAGAGCGTGCCGAATACTCCGCTGCACTGGCATTTTTCGGATGGCAGCAGCGCACTGGTGCTGGAATGCACCGCCGAGGGCATGAAGCTCCATCATGACCCGACAGGCGTGCTGACGAACTCGCCGCCGTTTCCGTTTCACCTGAACAATCTCCGACAATACGGGCATCTGACAGCACGCTATTCCGAAAACAGCGGCTGGGCAGAGGGGATGGCGCCATTCGGCAGAGGATTCGGCGCTATAGGTCTGCCGGGGGATCTTTCGCCTGCCTCGAGGTATGTGAGGGCGGCGTTTCTGAAGCTGAATTCCCCTGAAACGGAGCAGGAGTCTCAGCGGATATCGCAGCATTTCCACATCCTCGCAAATGTGGCGATGCCGAGGGGCAGTGTTTTCACGCAGGACGGCAGGGAGGAGATAACGGCGTATTCCTGCTGCATGAGCGGCACACGATACCTGTTCAGAACGTACAATGACAGCCGCATCCGTGCGGTGGATATGGCA
The DNA here is from genome assembly GCA_045532595.1 of Oscillospiraceae bacterium. Classification (GTDB taxonomy): domain Bacteria; phylum Bacillota; class Clostridia; order Oscillospirales; family Ruminococcaceae; genus CAG-115. Next base: position 7,373 of record JAZSGG010000158.1, read on the forward strand.
AGGGAGGAGCTTTCAGGCAGCAATCTCGTGTGCTATCCCATGGAGGAAGGCAATGAGATAGTTATGCTGAACTGAGGATAAATCGAATTTGAAACGCGGAGCGTTTCAAATTCAGTTAGGAGTGAGGAGTTAGGAGTTAGGAGTGTATGTGCGGCTTCGCCGCTGATTTCAATGTGCTGATTGATTGTAAAGTGCGTTCAGACAGCGGTTTAGAGCAACGTTACG
>JAZSGG010000078.1:0-11197 GCA_045532595.1 Oscillospiraceae bacterium
GACGAATCAAAATGCGGCTACGCCGCAATACCGTGCGGCGTTACGGCGCAGCCGTTTTAAAATCTGTCGGCGTTTGCCTGTTTGGGCGTTCGTTCGCAGAACGAACGTAGCGTCGACGGCTACGCCGTCAATGCGCTCACTCCTCATTCCTAATTAATTTGAAAGCGGTAGAATGCTTTATCACGTTTTATGCGTGGTGGTCTTGAGGTGCTTCGGCAGGCTGCCCACAACGAAATATCTGTTGTAGCTGTCGTAGAAGAAGTATATCCTTATCAGGTGCGTTGCGGCTACGCCTGCTTTCAGGTGCATATCCAGAGCCACTTCCTTTGAGGTGCTGCCGTGCAGCTTGTATTTCACCTTGTATTCGTAGGGAGTCATCATGATACTGCCCGTGCCTGTTGGAGTGACCTCAAACGGGCGGTTGTATTTCAGCGAGCCACGGTATCTGGCTTCTTCCTCGGTTATCTGCTTCGTGTAGAAGTCGTAGTATTCCGTTGCGAGGTATTCCAGCGCATCGCAGAGCAGCTTCATATCTATCTCATGCGTAGGTACGGAGCGTATCAGATCCACTGCACGCTGATGGAATATCATCCTTCCTTCAAACTTCTTCTCCACCCAGAGCGGTATATCCTCTGTTTCTGTGGGGCGCTCGTTGAGGGAGTGGAAGTAGTCCAGCTGCTTTTCGGTCCGTGCAACCTTGCGTTCACACTCCATGCGGATCTCTTCCAGCTTGTCACGCATTGCCGCAAGCTCCTGCTCCTTGTCCTCTATTATGCTTTCGAGACGTGCTACCTTATCGGTCAGCAGCTGATTCTGCTGACGTTCCAGCTGTATCTTCTCGTGATATTTCTGCTTCAGCAGGGCGGTGTGTTCATCGTTCTGGCTTACCAGCGTCTTTATGGATCTTGTTGAGCGGATGATCTGATCCTGCTGATAAAGCCTTGCCGCTGGGGAGAACAGTACCTTTCCGTATTTCATCGGCTTGTCCAGCGGATAGTTCTGCATTATGTCGGCGATCTCGGAGATAAGCTCCTCCTTGCGGCTGCAGTAGGTCTGATACGGGTAGACCGTCACCTTGCCGCCCAGTGCCTGAGGCTCGATGATGCATACGTCGCCTGCCTTCATCTCGGTGCAGAGCATCTTGTTGAACTCGTTCAGCTTGTCATGCCCGATGACTATATAGTGACCGTAGCCCATTTTGTCGTGGGCGCTCTGCTCGATATCATAAGGGAGATACGGCTGTGCATCCTCGGTCTTTTCGGGGGCGTGTTCCTCGGCAGGACGGTTTTCCTCGGAGCTTTTGGCTTCTTCGGGTCTTGCCTCCCACACATCCTCCTTGTTTTTAGTGAACTGCAGCTTTCTGATATCATCATCCGCTGAACCGTTCAGGAAGCTGTGGCAGATGGTGTAGTATTTGTTGCGGGGCGTGAATTCTATCTGCGAGGGATAGCTTCCCGATTCTTCGCCGCCGTCCGTCACCATGGTGAACAGTGCAACAGGCATCAGGCGTTCGTCGTCGTTTATGAAATCACGCAGCGAGCGCATCTTTGAGGAGGTATCTATCGTATGATAGTTCTCAATGAGCGTCCTGCACTGATTGAGACCCAGCAAGGGGTGGCGCACAAGCCTTTTTATCAGTCCCAGTCTGAATACACGGCTCTTCTGCGTGATGTGCTGCGGATCGGATACGATGGTGTTGAAGCCGCACTCTATCACGCCGTCCGTCAGCCTGTAGCCGATGTTCGTAGTGAATATACGTCCCGGCACCGCCTCATGTCCGCCGAGACCGAGATCGGGCTCCACCAGCTGCAGCGACCAGCAGCTTATCTCTGGGATATACACCACATCCACCACATAGCCACGGTCGATTCTGAACGAGCTGAGCCTGTCCATCGAAAAGGACTCGTATTCCTCGGGCGAGGGCATATCCAGCTCCTTTGGCAGTTCAAATTCGCTGAATTTTTCCTTTATCCAGTTTATTGCAATGAGTATTGCGATCTTCAGAGCCGTTTCAGGCTCGGTCTTTCGGTTATCTATGGTCGCATACAGCTGATACGACGGGTATGTAACGTTTTTGGCAAGACGCAGTGGAGCATAGTTTTTCATAATTACCTCCGTTTTGTGTTATATACTAATTATAGGACAAAATCTGACAGATGTCAATGTGTTTTTCTGCTGTGGCACAGTGAAAAAGGGAGAGATCACCGATCTCTCCCTGTAGCTTTATTCATCTGTATTCGTGAAGCTGATATCCACAAGTCCCACAAGGGCTCTGGAATCGTAGCTGCCGTCTATGCCAATGATTATCTGCTCGCAGTCTGAGATATCATATTCTCTCAGCAGCGGCTGGGGCATTCCGTTAAGGGCGATGGATGGCTGCTCGCCGTTATCCAGCCAGATCCTTACGGTGTTGCTGCCATCGGCAGTGCCGTCCACCTTGCCGATGATAAAGGAAAGCTTGTCGTAGCCCTCCTTATTGTGGAAGATGATATACGATTCTGTGTAAGCGTTCAGAACTATACCCGAATGATACTCCTTGCCGCCCATTATAACAGCATTGTTAGGGTCGTCAGCAATGACATCAGCGTTGTAGTTTTCGTAAGGCGGTTTGTCAACGGGGGAATGAGCAGTGTCGTAGACCTTGTATTCCGTCGGCGTGATATCAGGCTCCTTGCCGTTTTTCGTGAAATACATATCCTGAAGTGCGTATACCGCTCTTGAGTCGTAGCTCTGCTCGATACGGATCTTTATCTGCTTCACGCCTGTGATGTCGTACTCGAAGCTTTTGGGCATATAGCTCTTGTTTGTGTTTATCGCCTTCTGCTCCTTGCCGTCGAAACAGATATGTATGCTGTTGTCGCCACGAGGAGTGTTATCCAGTCTCGCAAGGGTAAAGCTGAGCTTTTCGTAGCCCTCCAAGTTGCTGAAGATGATATAGGATGCGTCGTAGGCATTCAGCAGGATTCCCGAATCATACTGCTCGCAAAGCACGGTGTAGCTGCTGCTGGGGTCGTTATCCAGTATAGAGGTCTTGCAGTTCTCGTAGGGGAGCTTTTCAGAAGTGGCGCTTGCCACATCGGGAGCATCGTACTCGGGAACAGCTATCTCAGGCTCAGCGCCGTTTTTTGTGAAATACACATCCATAAGCGCATAGTCCGCTCTTGAATCGTAGCTCTGTTCCATCTCTATCTTTATCTGCTTTGCACCTGCGATATCGTATTCAAAGGACTGCGGCATGAAGTCTGCGTTGCAGCTTATGACCTTCTGCTCCTTGCCGTCAAGGTAAATATGGATAGCGTTCTCACCACGATCTGTGTTGTCGAATCTCGCCACCGTGAAGCGCAGCTTTTCGTAGCCTTCCGCATTGTTGTAGCATACATAGGATGCGTCATAGGCATTCAGGATGATGCCTGTGTTGTAGCTTTCGCCCAGAACGGTAAAGCTCTCGTTGAAGTCGTTGTCCAGTATGCGGGTGTTTGAGTTTTCGTAGGGCAGAATATCGGATACTGCACTCGCCACGTCGTCGGAGCTGCTCTCGCTGATGATAACCTCAGGCTGGGCGTCGTTGCGTGAGAAATAGATATCCATAAGCGCATAATCCGCTCTGACGCCGTAGTTCTGCTCCATCTCTATCTTTATCTGCTTTACGCCCGAGATATCGTATTCAACGGTCTGCGGCATGAAATCCGCATTTCCCTTGATCTGCTTCTGCTCCACACCGTCAAGGTATATGTGGAAGACGTTCTCGCCACGCACGGTGTTATCTATCCTCGCCAGCGTGAAGCTTAGCTTTTCGTAGCCGTCTGCGTTGCTGAGGCAGATATATGATCCCTCGTAGCCGTTCAGGATGACGCCTGTGCTATAGCTTTCGCCCAGTACCGTGAAGCTGTTGTTCGGGTCGTCGGCAAGTATCGTGGCGCAGTGGTTCTCGTACGGCTCCAGCATCGTGGGGATATACAGGATATCATCGCCGCCGTCGGAGTCTGCCACAGGTACGCTGTCATCGTCCTTTTCAGGCTCTTTGTCTGTATTCTCATCATCGTTCTCTGCGTCGTCTGTAACGATATCGCCTGCGGATATCCTGTCGTCGTCAGGCTCGTAGGAGCTTTCGTCCTTGCCGCCCGATATCAGCATGACTGATACAACGATGGCAAGCACCAGCGCAACACCTGCCGCAATGAAAATGATCGGCTTTATCTTAGACGGCTTTGCTGTGTTCGGAGCTGCTGCATACTGCGGCACAGCGGCAGCCTGCTGAGGTACAGCGGGAGCGGCTGCGGGAGCATACTGCGGCGCAGGCTGATACATATTGTTTATAGTCACATTGTTTACGGTGACGTTTGTGGCGGTCTCTCTGCCGAGGGCGTGCTGCACTGCCGCCATCAGACCATCCAGGTTGTAATCCTGACGGGATGCGTTCACCCAGTGGTTTGTGGTGAGATAATACTTGAAGCTTGCGGAAAGCTCTGTATCATCCAGCTTGTAGGGAATGATATGTGAGTGCGCCGAATCCGCCAGAGCTATCTCCTTAGGCACCTGCGTTGAAGCGGCGGAGTTCTCGCTGTAGATAACGATGAACACCTTAGTGCTGCCGATGGCGTTAGTGATGGAAGCCGACCAGTCATCGCCGCCTGTGATGTCACGGGGCGCTATCCAGCACCTGATGCCGTTGGATTCCAGCACCCTGCATATCAGCTCTGCGATATCCTTATCCTTCGAGCTGTGGCTTATAAAAACATCATACATTGTGATTTTCCTCCGAAAAAGATACATACATATAATAATTCTATCATATTTTCCATATAAATGCAAGATAAAACGACAAAAAACCTCCCGTGTCGCAGTGATGCCACGGGAGGTGTGTTATATATCCTGAAATCACAGATATCTGATAAGCTCATCCCTTACAGAGTCGAGACGCTCGTCGGAAAGACCGAAGTCCATTTCCTTGTAGCTCCATGCGCTGCGTGCGATGCCGTGCTTCTCAAATACGCTGTTGATGCAGCGGTACCACTTGACGGTGTCCTCGGGGGAGACCTTGTTTATCACGCCGTATTCGCCGCAGTACAGGGTGGTGTGGTTGCGCTCTGCGGCTTCTATCGCAGATGCAAAAAGCTGCTCGAAGTATTCGGGGGTGATATCGCTCTCGTCAAAGGTGAAGCGCTCCTCGGGCTTTATCATGTCCGTCCAGTAAGCGCCCTGATGGGTGAACTTCAGCGGCTCATAGCAGTGGAAGTTATACACCACCTTATCGTCATGGGGAGCGGCAAGATCCTTCACGGCCTCTGCGCTGTTGTTCCAGTAGCTGCCCACAAGTATCACGGTATCGGGTGCGAGCTTTCTTATGCGCTCTATGCACTTGTCCGCAATTCTGTTCCATGTATCAATATATTCCTTGTCGGTGACCTCGTTCAGCAGCTCGAATGCAACTCTGTCGCTGAGTGCGCCGTAGCGCTGCGCAAACTGCTCCCACAGCCTGTAGAAGCGCTCCTGCAGCTCCTCGCTCTCGAAGAAGCCCGATTCGTTCTCGCCGTAGTTGTCGAAAGAGAAGCCTGCGGTCTTGTGCAGATCCAGCACCGCCTTGAGTCCGTATTTATCGCACAGCGCAAAGGCGTCTGAAATGCGCCTGAAGCCGTCCTCCTTGTAGGAGCCGTCCTCGTTCTCGAAGATATTATAGTCCACGGGGATGCGCACATGATCCAAGCCCCAGGATGCTATCCTCTCAAAATCAGGCTCTGTGATAAAGCCATCCAGCCTTTCCTTGCTGTAATCGCACTGAGAGAACCAGCCGCCTAAGTTCACACCACGCAGGAAACCCTTGCTCTTTAACATTGTATATCCGACCTTTCTGTTTGATTTGTTGATTTTATGATAACATATTCTGTGGTGGAGTGATATCAGAAATGTGCTGTTTATATCAGAAAGGTGCGCTGTAAAATTTTGAATTGTAGACACGGATGTGATATAAACATCAAATATCTGACATAACGAAGATGATATAAATGTTAAAATCATATCAACAGGAAAACACAGACAAACGGAGGTAATCGCCATGAGACATTTTAATAGATTTATCCCTGTATTGCTTGCAGCGGCGCTGCTGACAGGCTGCGCAGCAAAGGAAGTACCGTCCGCACCGCAGAGCGAGGAAAGCACCACCGCCGCTACCACAACGGCAGCTGAAGCCGCTCCCGAGGCTGAAACAGCGGAAGCAGAGCCTGAGGAGATCATCCCCGAGGGTCACGCATACGCACAGTTCAAAAAAGGTATGCCCGAGGGCTGGGAATGCGCCGACGGCTGGACAAACGGCAGCATGTTCAATGTGACATGGCGTAAGAAAAACGTCACCTTCGAGAACGAGAGGATGCAGCTCATCATCAGCAACGATCTGACGCCGCAGCTCGGCATTCCGTACGCAGGCGGCGAGTTCCGCAGCAGGGAGTTCTACAGCTACGGCAGATACGAGGTCCGCATGAAGCCGATAAAGAACGACGGCGTGGTATCCTCCTTCTTCACCTACACGGGTCCCACTGACAACAACCCCTGGGATGAGATAGATATCGAGTTCCTCGGCAAGGATACCACCATCGTGCAGTTCAATTACTTCACCGACAGCCGTGGCGGCCATGAATACATCCATGAGCTGGGCTTTGACGCAGCGGAGGATTTCCACACCTACGCCTTCGAGTGGCACGAGGATAAGATCGTGTGGTTCGTTGACGGCACAGAGGTATATACAGCCACCGACAGCATCCCCGTAACACCCTCAAAGATCATGATGAATGCATGGTGCGGCGAGGGCGTGGACGGCTGGCTGAATGCCTTTGACGACACGAACATGCCCCTCACCGCCGAATATGAGTGGGTGAGATTTACCCCCTTCGGGTAATAAGCAGAAGTCCGCAGCTCACCCCTGCGGACTGCATTGCAATTTTTCACATTATATCAAAACATGTTGAAAAAACCATCGTGATATAGTAAAATAAAAGCAAGAGGTGATGATATGGATATACAGAAAAAGCTATCCCATGTGGAGTTCCTTAACAGGGAATACAATGTTTCGCACCTTTCCTATGAACGAGAAATGGCATTCTTCCAGAGCATCAAGGATGGCAAGCCCGACGAGGCAAAGCGCCTTTTCAAGCCCTTCAACGGCGAGGATATGGGCAAGCTCAGCGAGGACAGCCTGCGCAACCTGAAATATCACCTGATAATCACCGTGGCTTTCATCACCAGATACTGCATCGAGGGCGGCATGGAGATGGAGACCGCCTATAATCTCAGCGATATCTACATCCGCAGCATCGACAAATGCCGCAGCGAGGAGGAGATAAGTCTCCTGCACCGTGAGGTGGTGGATGATTACGCACAGCGCATGCAGCTGATTCGAAAGCAGAATCGTTATCCCAGAGCGATAACCGTCTGCCTTGATTATATCTACGATAATCTGCATACGAAGATCTCTCTTGACAAGCTTGCGGATATCACATCGCTGAGTCCCGCATATCTTTCGAAGCTGTTCCACAAAGAGGTTGGAATGACGGTATCGGCATACATCACCAAAAAGCGCATAGAGGCAGCGGAGAACATGCTGAGATTCTCGGAATACACTTGTCTTGAGATATCGGATTACCTCTGCTTCAGCTCGGAGAGCCATTTCATTCAGGTATTCCGCAAGCACACGGGCTATACGCCGAAGAACTACCGTGAGCAGTTCTTCCGCACACGGCAGCCTGACGCTTTCCGTTGATCCTTAAAAGACTGAACTCCCCCGATATCGGGGGAGTTCTTCTGCTTAGGGAGATACACATGAAGTTATCGGATATTACTTTCTTTTTCTGCTGAGGATCAGTGCGCCTGCTGCAACGGAAGCAGCGGCAGCGGCAGCAGCTGCGCCCTCAACGCCTGTGTCGGGGTTGCCCTTGTTGCCCTCTGTGGGAGCAGCTGTGTCAACAACGGGAGCTTCAGCAGCGGGAGCCTCATCGGATACTGTCAGAGTCTCCAGTGTGATACCGTGGCCCATGAATGCGAGACCTGCGATCTCCACATGCTCAGCGTGAGCCTCGGGAATGGTGAAGGTGATGGATGTACCCTCGGGGTCAACATCGTATGCGCTGCCGTCAGCTGTGGGGGTAAGCTCTGCGATGCCGTCTACCAGAGGCCAGCCGGAGTCGTTTATCATGGGCTTGATGCACCAGTAGTTGTGGCCTTCCATGTCTGCGAGAGACTGGTCAGCGGTGTAGGTAACTGTGATGTATAAGCCGCCGTCCTTTGCGCCGATGAATTCTGTGCCGGGAACGGTCTTGCTTGCGCTCCAGAAGATGTTCAGATCGGTGTTGAGATCGTAAGCGGAAGCTGCAACTGCGAGGAGAGAAGCTGCGCAGAGGGAAGCTGCGATGCCTGTAAAGAGCTTTCTGAGTTTCATATCGTTATGTCCTTTCACGTTGTTTCGGGATCGTTTATCCCTTTCGGTAGTTTTATGATATCAGATATTTGCGCATGATTATATCATTTACTTGCGATTTTTGTTATCTGTTTTGGTGTAGTTTTGTTCAAAGTGCATGTAAACGATTTATCTGTGATATACGTTATTTATATAGTTTGACAGCTTTTTTGTAACCTAAAAACCTAATAGGCAAAAATCCTGACAATAACAGCAAACGAATGATATTATCACATCCTTGTTTGGTGTATCATTTAATTACACAAAGCGAACACTTACGAAAGGACGGATTAAGATATGAAAACAATCAAGAAGATAACAGCTGCGGCACTGGCACTGGCTTGCGTGATGACCGCAACCGCCTGCGATGAGAGCGCACCTGCAGGCAGCAGCGCTCCCACAAGCACATCGGGCGCACCCACCACCTCCGCAAAGACCACAAAGGCTACCATGAACGAAGAGGACGCCTCAAAGGTCGCAGAGATCGACATCGGCGCAGAGAAGCTGGAGAACGGCACTGTAAAGTTCCTCTCCTCCTGGGATATCAACCCCACCGAGGGCAATCCCGTTCCCGTTTCACTGGAGATGTTCCAGACCCAGTACGGCGGCAGCATCGAGCTTGTCTACACCACATGGGATGAGCGCTACACAAAGCTTGCTACTCTGGTGCAGGCAGATGATTCCCCCGATATGTTCAGCGCAGCGGATATGGACGTTTTCCCGAAGGGCGCAATAAACGGCATGTTCCAGCCGCTGGATGCTTATGTGGATTTTGATTCCGAGCTGTGGGCGCCCATGAAGGCTGTAAACGATCAGTTTGCGTTCCAGGGCAAGCACTATGTGGGAGCATACAACACAGATTCCCAGTGCGTAATGTTCTATAACAAGAACACCATCGCCGAGAACGGTCTGCCCGATCCCGTTGAGCTGTTTGAAGCAGGCAACTGGACATGGGATACCTTCTGGGACATGATGATGCAGTTCTGCGACAGGGAGCAGGGTAAGTTCGCAGTGGACGGTTGGTGGTTCGAGGGTGCATTCTCCCTTACGACAGGCGTTCCCTACATCGGCATGAGCGACGGTCAGATCGTGCATAACCTTGATAACGGCACCATCGAAAGAGCGCAGGAATTCATGTACAACATGAAGAAGAACGATCTTCCTTTCCCTAAGGCTGAGAACTCCTGGCAGATCATGCCCTCCAACATCGGAGCAGGCAAGACTCTGTTCTATCCCATCGGCACCTACGCACTTTATCCTTATAACAACATCATTCAGGAATTCGGCGACATGGAGGATGTAATGTTCGTTCCCATGCCCAAGTGTCCGTATACCGAGGAATACTATCTGCCCTCCATCGTTGAAGGCTTCTCCCTGTGCATGGGCGCAAAGAATCCCGTGGGCGTGGGCGCATATCTCAACTGCTGCATGGCGAGCCGTGACAGCGAGATCGCCAAGGAGATCGGCATGAAGCAGGCGTTCGAGGAGCATGGCTGGACTCAGGAGCAGTACGATATGTACGAGACCGTAAGAGACCTGACAGCTCAGGCACCTGTTATCGAGATGTACAACGCAGTAAACGACATGGTTGCAGGCTACATCAACAATCCCATGAAGGAAGGCTATAACAACGGTGTTTCCTGGACTCAGACAAAGGAGACTATCCGTGCAGCGGTTCAGGGCGAGCTTGACGCAGCGAATGCAAAGCTTGCTGAATAACAGTATAAGCTTTACGATCACTCGCACGAAGTGCGAATTGGTTTAGGTCCAGCCTTTTTAAAGGCTGGTGGGGTTTGGGGCAAAGCCCCAAGACTCAGCGCAGAGCGCTGTATAATGCCATTAAGGCGCTAAAGGGGTTTGGGGGAAAACAAGAGTTTTCCCCCAACATTTTTTGATGGCTCAATGCCATCAGAAAATGAAGCGTCACCTTTCATACAGATCATGAGGGTAATGTTATTCGTACCAGTTTAATTATGCAATATTAATTGACATCCATTTCTTTTTGATATATAATTAAAACATGGTCATACAGGGCAGTTTATACGCTGCCGCATCACTATATATTTCAGGAAAGGAAGTACCGTAAATGAGCAACACAAACCCCAAATACGAAGCGCTGCTGACCCCTTGGAAGATCGGCAACGTAGAGATCAAGAACCGCATCGTAATGTGTCCTATGGGCGGAACATCGCTGTTCGGCTGGTTCGAGCTTACAGGCTGTCACTTTGATAAGGAGGCTGCGAAGCTGTTCCTTGAAAGGGCAAACAACAATGTAGGTCTTATCATTCCGGGAATCGCTCCTTTGCGTGATACCTTCTGGGGCAAGTGGCTCTGGCAGAATCCTAAGATGTTCAGGGAGCTCAAGGAGTTCATGGACGAGATACATAAAACAGGCGCAAAGCTGTTCATCCAGCTCACAGCAGGCATGGGCCGCTCCTGGGCGATAACCGAGCTTGTGGCACCGCTGCACAAGAACAAGTTCACCCGTGCCATCATCAAGCCGATAATTGATACCTCCCACGAGCTTGCAAGCCCCAGTCCGCAGAAGTCCCGCTGGGCGCACGATATCGAGTGTCCCGAAATGACAAAGGAGCAGATCCACGAGATAATCGAAGCCTTTGCAAAGACCGCAAAGCTCTGCAAGGAGGCAGGCGTTGACGGCGTGGAGGTGCATGCCGTTCACGAGGGCTATCTGCTGGATCAGTTCTCCATCGAGTTCTTCAACAAGCGCACCGATGAGTACGGCGGCAGCTT
>JAZSGG010000142.1:0-2771 GCA_045532595.1 Oscillospiraceae bacterium
AAAAGGTCAAGAACATCGCTGTCATCGGCGGCGGTATCGGCGGTATGGAATCTGCCATTGTCTGTGCCAAGCGCGGTCACAAGGTTACCCTGTACGAAAAGAGCGACAAGCTGGGCGGTGTGTTTATCGCAGCGGCTGCGCCCTCCTTCAAGGAAAAGGACAAGGCGCTGATCGCATGGTATATCCGTGAGCTTTCAAGGCAGCCCGTTACCGTCAAGATGAATACCGAGGTAAAGGATATTAAGTCGCTCGACGCTGACGAGATAATCGTTGCAACGGGCGCAAAGGCTAAGAAGATACCCGTAAAGGGCGCAGAAAACGCTGTTGAGGCAGTGGATTATCTGCTCGGCAACAAGACCGTGGGCGAAAACGTAGTTGTTATCGGCGGCGGACTCACAGGCTGCGAGATAGCGTACGATCTTTATCTCAACGGCAAGAAGCCTGTTATCGTGGAGATGCAGGATGATCTCATCACCACAAAGGGAATCTGCCTTGCAAACACCAGCTACCTGCGTGATTTCTTCAAGACCAACAAGGTGCCTGTATATCTCGAGACCTCGCTTTGCGAGATAGGCGAGGGAAGCGTTACTCTGAAGGGCAAGGACGGAAACACCTTTACTGTAGAGACAGATTCCGTTATCCTTTCCGTAGGCTATAACCCTGCTCCCGTTGTTTCTAAGGGCAGGAACGTTCATGTTATCGGCGACGCTGCCGCTGTGGGAAATCTCCGCACCGTTATCTGGGGTGCATGGGATATCTGTATGAAGCTGTGATGATCTTATAAGGAGAAATGATATGATACTGACAAAAGAACAGCAGGCGATCCTCGACGGCGAAAAGGGTGATACGCTTGCAAAGGTAATGAAGACCATAGTTATGTACGGCGATGCTTTCGAGGCTGAAAAGCTGGTTCCCATCACATCGGAGTACAACCATCTTGTAACCTCCTTCGGTCTGAAGGTAATGGCGCCTGTTTACGATCTCATGCAGCAGCTGCTTGACGCAGGCGTTGCGTCGGGACAGAAGTTCTCCGTAGACCCCCGCCCGCTTGACAAGAACGTTCCCGCAAACTTCCTGCAGAATTTCGTGTTCAACAAGTTCATGTACACAAAGCAGGATTTCTATGAGGGTCAGCTCCAGAAGCTGGGACTGATGGATAAGAACGCATTCTCCTGCACCTGCTATATGGACGAGGTGGGCAACAAGCCGAAGAAGGGCGATGTGCTTTCCTGGGCGGAATCCAGTGCCGTGGTATATGCAAACTCCGTGCTGGGCGCAAGATGCAACCGTAACTCGGGCATTATTGATATCATGGGCTCCATCGTGGGATATGTTCCGTATTTCGGACTTCTCACCGATGAGGGCAGAAAGGCTACCTGGGTCGTAAAAGTAAACACCACAAAGAAGCCTGAGGCTCAGCTTCTCGGCTCTGCCATCGGCATGAAGGTCATGGAGGATGTGCCTTATGTCATCGGACTCGACAAGTGGCTCGGCAACGAGCTTGACGATGCGGCGTGTGCATATCTGAAGGACTTCGGCGCTGCAACAGCCTCCAACGGCGCAGTGGGACTTTATCACATAGCAGGCCTTACCCCCGAAGCAGTGGAGCAGGGCGAGAGCCTTATCGCAGAGGGCGCAAGGGAATACATCATCGACGATGCGGAGCTTGAAAGAGTGCAGAGGGAATACCCCGTTATCTGGAAGGATCCCGATGCAAAGCCGAAGCTGTGCTTCGTGGGATGTCCGCACCTGTCGCTGCAGCAGCTGAAGGACTGGACGGACAAGCTTGAAACAGAGCTTCAGAAGAACGGCGTAAAGAAGGTGACGATACCCACCGTGTTCACCGCCGCTCCCGCAGTGCTTGAAGCGTTTGAAAAGACCGAATACGCAGCACGACTGAAAGCAACAGGCGTCATTACGTCTTATATCTGTCCTCTTATGTATATGAACAATCCTCTTTGCAAGAAGATGCCTGTCATCACCTCGTCCAACAAGCTGCGCACCTACACCAGCGCAAGATACTACACGGATGCTGAGATCCTGCACACCATCACAGGAGGTAAGAAATAATGAAACAGTTCCAGGGAAGAGTTATCACCCCCGGCGAGGTAACGGCAGAGGCTGTTGTCACCACGGAGGGCTTCAATACACTTGCTTCGCTGCAGATGGCGCTGCAGTTCGGCGATAAGGAAGTAAAGTGCGGCGATCAGAACAACAAGGAGCTGCACGGTAAGCCGCTCATCAACAAGGCGCTCTGCCTGCCGCAGACCATCGGCTCCACCACAGGCGGACTGGTGCTTTACTGCGCCTGCGCAATGGAGAAGAATCCCGCCTGTCTGCTGTTTGCGAACCATATAGATTCCCTTGCGGCTGCAGGAGCGATCCTTGCGGACGTATGGGTGGACGGCGTTTCCATGCCTGTTGTGGATTCGCTGGGAGATGAGTTCCTGCACTATGTCAAGGACGGAATGAAGATCTCCGTCAAGGCAGACGGCGTTGTGGAAGTTGAGTAAGACGGCATAATTCAATTCCTTAGGAATTGAATTAAATGAATATTGAATAGAGAATAACGAATAATGAATAATTAATGAGGTGGCCTGCGGCGACGTATTTTAAATAATCGGCGAAGCCGCACCGATATTTTTCATTATTCAATATTCATTATTCATCATTCATTTGTGCGTAGCGATAAATCGGAATTTGTTTTGCGGCGTCGAGCCGCAAAACAAACTGGGGGAAAACTCTTGTTTTCCCCCAGACCCCTTTAGCGC
>JAZSGG010000007.1:0-18772 GCA_045532595.1 Oscillospiraceae bacterium
GAACGCGCGGTTATAGTGCTCGAAGGCGCGGGTGCGGCTGGTTTCGAGGCCGAGGCCAAACTCGTACATACAGCCGAGTACGTAGTTGCCCTCGGGATAGCCGATCTCGGCACAGATTTTCTTAGCCTCATCTATATCAGCGACAACGCCGTCAGATCCCGGAACTACAGGCACACCTGCGGATACCATGGTCTTCTTCGCATTTGCCTTGTCGCCCATAGCGTCCATTACCTCGGGAGCGGGGCCGATGAACTTGATTCCGCAGGTCTCACAGAGACGTGCGAAATTAGCGTTCTCAGAAAGGAACCCGAAGCCGGGATGGATAGCCTCTGCATGGGTAAGCTCACATGCCGCAAGGATAGCCTTAGTGTTAAGGTAGCTGTCCTTTGTGGCAGCGGGACCGATGCAGACCGCCTCATCTGCGATCTGAGCGTGCAGAGCAGACTTATCCGCAGTGGAATACACCGCAACGGTCTTGATACCAAGCTCACGGCAGGCACGCATTATTCTGATAGCGATCTCGCCACGGTTGGCAATAAGTATCTTGTTAAACATTTATTCTGTCAACTCCAAATAAGATCAATTCTCGGGGTCTGCCACTGCAAAGGATATCTCAGCGGTAACTACCTTCTTGCCGTTAACGGTGGCAACTGCCTTGCCGAAGCCGATGGGGCCCTTCTTGCCTGTCATCTCGACATGAAGCTCCAGAGTATCGCCCGGCTTTACCGTGCCACGGAAACGAGCCTTGTCAATGCCTGCGAAGAATGCGATCTTTCCCTTGTTCTCGGGAAGCACCAGCGCACATACTGCGCCTGCCTGAGCCAGCATCTCGATCATGAGTACGCCCGGCTGTACGGGCTGACCGGGGAAATGTCCCCTGAACCAGTCCTCCTCGGGTCTGAGGTACTTCTTAGCGGTAACGCTCACGCCAGGCTCCAGCTCTGTTACCTCATCGATAAGCAGAAACGGATCACGGTGAGGGATGATCTCTTTGATCTGTTCAAGATTAAGTGTCATGTTGTCTCCTTGTTCAAACAGGTAATTATTGTTTAATAACTAATCTATGCGGATATCTGCGCCTGCTCTCTCACTTCATATTACACAGAACGGTAAGAAGTGTACAGATGCAAGGAAGCAGTGCTTCGGCTAGGCTTTGTGCCTGCCGAAGTGCTGCTGACGCAGCAGATGTGCGCTTATTGCCGTTCTTATTCGATGCGCATGATCTTCTGACCAAATTCTACAGGCTCGCCGTTGTTTACATATATCTCAGCAACCCTGCCGCTGAATTCGCAGTTGATCTCATTCATCAGCTTCATGCTCTCGATGATGCATACAACGTCGCCTGCGTTCACTGTATCGCCTACCTTAACAAAAGGAGGCTTGTCAGGAGAGGGCGCAGCATAGAATGTGCCTACGATGGGAGATGTAACGATGTTGCCACGCTCAACAGCGGGAGCAGCCTCAGCTGCAGGCGCTGCAGCAGCTACGGGAGCTGCTGGCATAGCCATAGGGGGCATAGGAGGCATGGGAGCGGACTTCTTAGCCTCAATAACAATATCCAGCTCATCGGTGCTGATCTTGATGCGGCCGAGATCGTTGTCCTTCACGATCTTTGCGAGAGCCTCAACGCACTCGAGAGTATCTTCAATTCTTGTTTCCTTATCCTTAAAGCTCATTTTCGTCAGTTCCTTTCTCAGTCGTTTACAGGCTTCATGCAGATGCAGCCGTTGTGACCGCCGAAGCCGAGAGAGTTGCTGAGCGCACCTGTGATCTTCATCTCACGAGCGCCCTCTGTTACATAATCCAGATCGCACTCGGGATCAGCAACCTTGTATCCTCTTGTCATGTGTACCTTGTTGTTCTTGATGGAGAGCGCTGTAACAACAGCCTCAACACCGCCCGCAGCACCCAGCAGGTGTCCTGTCATGGACTTTGTGGAGTTTACTGCGATATTCTTTGCGTGATCGCCGAAGGCTGCCTTGATAGCCTTTGTTTCGGTCACGTCATTCATGTGAGTGGATGTGCCGTGTGCGTTGATGTAATTGATATCCTCAGGCTTCATGCCTGCTTCCTCATAAGCGAACTGCATAGCCTTTGCACCGCCGAGTCCCTCGGGATCGGGGCTTGTTTCGTGGTGAGCATCGCATGTAGAGCCGTAACCACAGATCTCAGCGTAGATCTTAGCGCCTCTTGCCTTTGCATGCTCATATTCCTCGAGAACGAGTATGCCGCAGCCATCACCGAGAACGAAGCCGCTTCTTTCAGCGTCAAACGGGATGGAAGCTCTGTCCACATCAGTGGAGCGAGTAACTGCGTGCATGTTGTTGAATGCAGCATAGCAGAAGCCGATATCGCTGTGTTCTGTGCCACCTGCAACAGCAGCATCGAGGTAACCATGCTTGATGGAACGGAAAGCCTCGCCTATAGCCTGAGTGCCGCTGGCACAAGCTGTGGTAACGCAGAAGTTGCTGCCCTTGAAGCCTGTTCTGATAGCCACGATGCCCGAAGCCATGTTGCCGATCATCTTTGTGATAGTGAATACAGATACCTTCTTGTTGCCCTTGTTGTGGTAGGAGAGCAGCTCTTCCTCGGTGGTGCAGATGCCGCCGATACCGCTGCCGATAACGGTTCCCACACGGAAAGGATCAAGATCCTTGAAATCTGTACCCGCATCCTTCAGAGCGTTCATTGCCGCATATACAGCATACTGAACGATAACATCGTTTCTGCGGAGCTCCTTCTTGTCGAAATACTCGGAAGCATCGAAGTTCTTAACCTTTGCGATGATGCCCTGATGTTCAGGTTCCTGCTCACCGAACCAAGAGCCAAGCTCAAAGCCGTGATTTCCTGCCATGAGGTTATTCCACAGCTCGTCAACTGTATTGCCGCAGGGAGTAACAGCTCCCAGACCTGTAATTACTACTCTTCTTTCCATTAAGTTGTCCTCCGAAATGAATACGTTCTTCTGAATGTCAGTTCTTTGTTGCGGCAAACGCTGCAAGAGAACTATTTTATATTTATATCATACAAATATTAACATCTTATTAAAATATTTCAAAAGGGTCGAGCGAGTGCTATCTCAAGCCTTACATGCTAAGACCGCCGCTGATCTCCACTACCTGTCCTGTTACATAGGATGCATCATCGCTGCACAGGAAGGATACAACACCTGCAACCTCCTCGGGCTGACCGTAGCGCTTCATAGCGATCATCTGCAGCATAGCCGCCTTCTGCTCCTCAGTGAGCTTGTCTGTCATGGGAGTCTGGATGAAGCCGGGAGCAACTGCGTTGCAGGTGATGCCACGGCTGCCAAGCTCCTTCGCAGTAGTCTTGGTCATGGCGATAACCGCACCCTTGGATGCGGAATAGTTGATCTGACCGGGATTGCCGTAAAGACCTGCCACAGAAGCAAGATTTACGATCCTGCCGCTCTTCTGGCGCATCATAACAGCACCGCAGAGCTTTGTCATATTGAACACGGACTTCTGGTTGATGCGGATGACCATATCATAGATTTCCTCATCCATGCGCACCATCAGGCCGTCACGGGTGATACCTGCATTGTTTACAAGGATATCAATGGAGCCGAACTCCTCCTTCGCCCACTTCACCATAGCCTCGCACTGAGCATAATCCGAAACGTCCGCAGCATAGCACTCGACCTTTACGCCGAATGCACGGCAAGCCTCTGCTACCTCTGCGCCTGCAGTGTCAAGAGCTTCCTGAGACACATCGTTGATTATGATATTGCAGCCGTCCTTAGCCAGACGCTTTGCAATAGCTGCGCCGATTCCTCGGCTGGAGCCTGTGATTATCGCTGTTTTTGCCATGTTGTTCAGTTCCTTTCAATGTCGTAGATTTATTTAATATATGGTCATATCTCCATGATTATTGCGCCGTAGGTGAGTCCTGCGCCGAAGCCGACGAAGCATATCTTCATACCCTTCTGCAGTCTGCCCTGCTGATTCAGCTCGTCAAGAGCCACGGGAATGCAGGCACTGGATACGTTTCCGAGGCGCTGGATGTTTGTGTATACTATTTCAGGATCTATACCCAGCATCTCGGTCGCCTTCTTGATGATGCGGAGATTTGCCTGATGCGGGATAACGATATCAATATCCCCGATATTGTAGCCGCTATCCTCCGCAACCTTCTTCACTGCGTTGCTCATAGCGTTCACAGCGAACTTGTACACAGCATGTCCGTCAGACTGCAGATAATTCTGCTTGCTGAAGGTATCAAATCGGTCGTTATAAAATTCCTTCTGCCAGTCCTCAGTGTGGAAGGGGCAGTTGGACTGATAATTTATCTTGCAGTAGAGCGCCTCGAATTCATCAGCACTGGCACCGAGAGTTGAATAGAACGGCTTATCGGATCTTCTGACTACCGCAGCACCTGCGGCGTCGCCGAAGAGGATGCACATTGAACGATCGGTGTAATCCTGCTGAGCGGAGAGCTTCTCTGTCGCTACAACAAGAATAGTCTTATACTGACCCGAAGCAAGATATTTCTGCGCCATATCCATAGCCGAAATAAAGCCTGTGCAGGCACTGTTCACATCAAGGCAGGCCGCATTCTTAGCGCCGATGCCAAGCTGAACGAGGCAGGACATGGAGGGATAGAAGAAATCGGGCGAGCAGGTGGAGACCAGGATCAGATCAATATCCTCTGCGCTGAGCTTTGCATTCTCCAGAGCCTTCTTTGCAGCCTCTGTACCCATAAAGTAATTAGGCTTATCGGTGAGGATGCGTCTTTCTTTTATACCTGTTCGGGGAGTGATCCATTCATCAGAAGTGTCAAGGAACTCCGCAAACTTATTATTGTCAGCGATAAATTCCGGAACATAACTGCCTGTTCCGAGTATTTCAATTCCGTTCATTCAAAAAACTCCTTGATTTTATTTTCATGTTAATGTATAATGATATATGTTGTGAGGGCAGCGCCCTTAATTAACAGCAAATTGCAAACATACATTTATATTTTACCCTATATTCATCTTTTTGTCAACTCATTTGAGATGATTTTTTCTACAGATTATAAAAAAAGTCGATTTTTTCTTGTGTGTGAGCGATATTTTTAATTGTATATTTTAAATTTTGGAGGTATATTCACATGAAAACAGTATTTTTATTCTCAGGTCAGGGCAGCCAGTATCCCGGAATGGGCGCTGAGCTTGCAGAAAGATATTCCGCAACGAAGCAGATACTTGAATGCGGCAGCGATATCATGGGCTTTGACCTCATGAAAAAGATATCCGAAGCATCCCCTGAGGAGCTTTCCCAGACAAGACTCTCTCAGCCTGCTATCTTTACTGCATCCCTTATCGCTCTCACAGCGGCAAGAGAAAACGGCATCGACAACTGCGCCGTTGCAGGTCACTCCCTCGGCGAATATGCTGCAATGTACGCTTCCGGAATGCTCTCCCTTGAGGACTCCTACAAGGCTATCAAGCTCAGAAGCGAGGCTATGGCAAAGGCTGCCGAGGCTACAGGCGGCGCCATGGCAGCTATCCTGCGTTCCGATAACGAGACCATCGAAAAGGTGCTGGCAGAGGTGAACGGCTTTGCCGCTCCCGCAAACTACAACAGCCCCGAGCAGACCGTTATCGCAGGCGAGACCGCAGCCATCGACGAGGCTATCGAAAAGCTCTCCGCCATGAAGGCACGCTGCGTGAAGCTTGCTGTTTCCGCTGCTTTCCACACTAAGCTGATGGCAGGCGCTGCTGAGGAATTCAAGGCAGCTGTTGCAGGCTTTGATTTCAAGGCTCCCAATTGTGATTTCTACGCTAACCTCTACGGTCGAAAGCTCGACGACTTCTCCGATATACCCTCTTACCTCGCTGCACACATCTGTTCACCCGTTAAGTTCGTTGACGAGATGAACGCCATGAACGACGCAGGCATCGAAGCTTATGTGGAGCTTGGTCCCAACAAGGTGCTGACAGGTCTCGTTAAAAAGACCTTCAAGGGCGCAAATGCAGTGAACATCGAAAACAACGAGACTCTCGAAAAGGCTCTCGAAGCACTGAAAGGATAAGAAAATGCGCAGATTTGGTTTAATTGGTCATCCTCTCGGTCATTCCCTCTCCCCTCAGATACACACAAGACTGTTCGAGCTGAGCGGCGAGACCGTTGACTATCAGCTTTACGACATCGCTCCCGAGGAGCTGAAGGACAAGCATGAGTTCCTTGCTTCTCTGGACGGATTCAATATTACTATACCCCATAAAGTGGAAATTATCGGCTACTGCGATAAGCTTTCCGAGGGCGCTCAGCGCTACCGCTCCGTAAACTGCGTAGCGAACGGCGAGGAAAAGCTCGGCTGCAACACCGATGTTATGGGCTTCACAAAGTCCATTGATATGCTGGGTGCTTCTCTCTGCTCCAACGTGCTGCTCATCGGCTGCGGCGGCGTGGGTCGCATGATGGCTATCGAGACGGCTCTCAGCGGCGGAAAGCTCAATATCGCTGTGCTGAAGTCGGATGAGGCTCTCGCTCAGCAGGTCGTGAACGAGATAAAGGAAAAGAAGCCCGACGCAGAAGTACGCATCGTGTTCATCAACAACGGCACTCTGTGCGCAGAGGATTTCGGCAGCGAGATGCCCGAGATAGATCTGCTGGTGAACGCCTGCCCTGTTGGAATGTACCCAAAATCCGACAGGATGCCCTGCTCTCCCGAGGTACTGGATCATGTTAAATTCGTGTTCGACGCTATCTATAATCCCCGTGAGACCCTGCTTGCAAAGACCGCCCGTGAAAAGGGCGCAAAGGCTATGACAGGCATGGCAATGCTGGTGTTGCAGGCTGTAGCGGCTCACGAGATATGGGACGGCGCATCCTACAACAAGGAGGATATCGACAAGCTGATATCCGATATGGAGGCGCTGGTATGAGTTCTATCTACCTCTGCGGCTTCATGGGCTGCGGTAAATCCCACATCGGCAGAATGCTGGCACGTTTTACAGACAGAAAGCTCGTTGATCTGGATGCGGTTATAGTCGAGCGTGAGGGAATGTCCATCCCCGATATCTTCGCACAGTACGGCGAACCGCATTTCCGTGAGCTTGAAGCAAAGTACATCCGTGAGCTTTCCGACGGATATATCGTCGCTACGGGCGGCGGTGCGCTCATAAACGACAGCACTGCGGAATTCGCCCGTCAGAGCGGACTTTCCGTATACATCAACACATCATTTGCCAACTGCTATATGAGGATAAAGAACGACAGGAACCGTCCCCTCGTAGTAAACAACACCAAAGAACAGCTGGAGGAGCTGTACAACAAGCGCTCCGAGATCTATAAACGCAACAGCATGTGCATGGTGAACGGCAACACTAAAGATACCGTGATCTGCGGCGAGATAATCAAGCTTGCAAAATATTTCGAGGAACACGGAACGATATAAAGTTAGGAGTGAGGAATGTGAAGTTAGGAGTTAGGAGTTAGGAGTTAGGAGTTAATGTGCGCCTTCGGCGCAAATTTAAATGCGGCTACGCTGCAATATTGAAATGTCACAGGCATCTCTGTTTGCGTTACGGCGAAGCTGTTATCTAAATCCGTCCGACGCAGTCGGACACAATAACTCCTCACTCCTCACTCCTCACTCCTAACTCTAATAATATATGGTAATCACAAACGTAAAAATCAAAACAATGTCCGATAAGGACTACGAAAACGGCTATGTACGCTTTGACAACGGCGTATTCACCGAGATAGGCGATATGGCGGATTATGTATACACTATTGACGAGGTGATCGACGGCAAGGGGCTGACTATGTACCCGGGCTTCATCGACGCTCACTGTCATATCGGTATGTGGGACGACGGACTCACCTTTGAGGGTGAGGACGGCAACGAGGACACCGATCCCTCCACGCCCCATCTGCGTGCTATCGACAGCATAAACGCCATGGACGACTGCTTTAAGGATGCGCTGTGGGCAGGAGTTACCACTGTCTGCACAGGCGTTGGCTCTGCGAACCCTATCGGCGGCAGCTTTGTTGTTATGAGTACGAGCGGCAGCAAGCGTGTGGACAAGCTGATAGTAAAGTCCCCTGCGGCAATAAAATTTGCACTGGGAGAAAACCCGAAGAATACCTATAACGACCGCAACGAAACACCTGTGACCCGTATGGCTACCGCCGCAATAATCCGTGAGCAGCTGATGAAGGCAAAGCGCTATCTTGCGGACAAGCGGGAATACGAGCGTTTAAAAGGCACTGATGACGAGGTCTCCGAGCCTGATCTTGATATAAAATGTGAAGCTCTGCTGCCCCTCTTTGCCGAGGAAAATAAGCTGCAGGCGCACTTCCACTGCCACCGTGCGGACGATATCTTCACTGCCATCAGGCTGTCTAAAGAATTTGATCTCGACTATGTGCTTATCCACTGCACAGATGGCGCAGTTATAGCGGATGAGCTTTCTGAGGACTCCCCTAAGGTGGTTGTTGGTCCGCTTTTCGGCGACCGTGGCAAGCCCGAGCTTCGCAACCACGGCATAGCAACTCCTGCCGCACTGGCTGCAGAGGGCATAAAGTGCGCTATCTGCACCGATCACCCCGAAACTCCGATACAGTATCTTCCACTCACTGCCGCTCTTGCGGTAAAGGGTGGTCTGTCAAGGGAGGAAGCTCTGAAGGGTATCACGATATACCCTGCCGAGATACTGGGACTTTCCGACAAACTGGGCAGTATAGAGGTTGGCAAGCAGGCTGATTTTTCACTGTTTAACGGTGATCCGCTTGATCTTGCGGCATCTGCCCGCCTTGTTGCAATAAACGGAAATATCAGATTCTTCACAGGCGAATTATCCGAACAGATCCTTAAACTATGACTTATTACGAACAACTAAAAAAGCTGCTCTCGACGGAGCTTAACTGCTCCCCCGAGGACTTTGATAAAAGCATAAACATAATCACTGCGCCCGTCCTCCACGATGGGCGCAGGATATATCAGCAGGAGCCGTATTTCTTCCACATGGCAACCCTCGGACGGAATGCCGTCATCACTGCGGATGAATGTCTGCACGGCTTTCTGCGTGAGTGGTCAGCGAACAAAGCAGGTCACTGGCTGTTTGAGCTGCCGAATCTCCTGCCCCTTGAAAAGGAACTGAACAAATTCGGCTATGCGCTCTCCCAGAGCCATCATATGTTCCTGCCACAGGTGACAGCGGATGTTCAGGGCGGCCTTGAAACGAAGTGGTTCAGAGATGCCGAGATACATCAGTTTTACGGCGACGAGCGCTTCCCCAATGCGATATGCTCCGAATACCTCCCCCACCGCCCCGACAGGATAGTGGTGTGTGCGTATATTGACGGAGAGATAGCAGGCATGGCAGGCTGCTCCGAGGATGCAAAGGGCTGGCAGCAGATAGGCATTGATGTGATGCCGCAGTTCCGCTCTCAGGGAATCGGCGCTTATCTTGTCTCGCTCCTGAGAAACGAGATCGAACAGTGCGGAGATATCCCGTTTTACGGCACGAGCCTGTCAAATCTTCATTCCTGGAACATCGCATTGAAATGCGGATTCCGACCTGCATGGGTGGAGATAGGCTGCAGAAAGATCAAAGGAGAATGATATGGATATCAAAAGGCTTGAAGCTCAGCTTGCATTCCTGATGGAAGCGGACAAGCTGAAAAATGTATACCGTCAGACCTACACCCGAGTGGACGATCTTCCTCCGATGCCCGACGGCAGCAACATCACACAGCCGTATCCCAGACGTGAAAACGATGCGGAACACAGCTTTTCACTGGCACTGTTCACCTGCATCCTCGCCGAATACTCCAACGAGCCTATTGATGTGCTGAAGACCATGAAAATGGTGCTGGTGCATGATATTGTCGAGATAGACGCAGGCGATACCTACTGCTATGACGAAGCAGGCAAGGCGACCAAAGCAGAGCGTGAGCAGCGTTCCGCTGACAGGCTTTTTTCGCTGCTCCCCGAGGAACAGCAGGCAGAATACCGCAGCCTGTGGGATGAGTTCGAGCGGCAGGATACTCCCGAATCGAGATTTGCTGCAGTGATGGACAGAATACAGCCGCTGCTTCTGAATCTCAGCAGGAACGGACTCTCGTGGCAGCAGCACGGAATACATCTCCATCAGGTGCAGCAGCGCAACGAACACATCCACGAAGGCTCAGAGGATATAAGCAGATATATCTTCGCATTACTGGACGACGCCAACAAGCGTGGCATCCTCCCCGACTGATATCTGAAAGGAACGATAACAATGCGTGAAATCAACGCTTCACTTATAACCGAGACCGTAAGCAGGCTGTGCATCGACGCAAATCTGCACCTGCCCTGCGGCATGAAGGAGTGCATAAGCTCCTGCATAGACAAGGAAGAAAGCCCCCTCGGCAAGAGCGTACTGGGCGATATCGTCAGCAATATCGACTGTGCGGATGAGCTTGGTGTGCCGATCTGTCAGGACACTGGCATGGCGGTGATATTCGCAGAGGTGGGTCAGGATGTGCATATCGTCGGCGGCGCCTTTGAGGACGCTGTCAACGCAGGCGTAGCGGACGGTTATGTCAAGGGCAAGCTGCGTCTTTCCATCGTGGGAGACCCCCTGCTAGACCGCAAGAACACCAACAACAATACCCCCGCTGTTATCCACACAAGGATAGTACCTGGGGATAAGATAAGCCTGATGGTAGCGCCTAAAGGCTTCGGCAGTGAGAACATGAGCAGGCTTAAAATGTTTACACCCTCCGCAACAAGACAGGATATCGTGGATTTTGTGGCAGAGACCGTTTCGGTAGCAGGCAGCAACCCCTGCCCTCCCATAGTTGTGGGAGTTGGCATAGGCGGCGACTTTGAATACAGCGCATATCTTGCGAAAAAGGCTCTCTGCCGTGACCTTGCCGTCCGCAATCCCGATCCCGATTACGCTCAGATGGAGCAGGATATGCTCACTGCGATAAATAAGCTCGGCATAGGCTCTCAGGGCTTCGGCGGCACTGTTACGGCGCTGTATGTCAACATTGAAAAGAGTGCGACCCATATCGCAGGTCTGCCTGTGGCGGTGAATATCGGATGCCATGTCACACGCCATGCGCATGAAGTGATATAAATGATATATTTTATCTGTATCTGTTTCATAATCGCTTGTGCTGCACTTCAGCATATCACTCACGAATTATCGCATGTTCTTGCGGCAGTGATATGCAAAGAAAAGGTCACACGCATACAGTGGCTTACCTACAACGGTGGCACAAAGGTATTCTTCCTGAACGAACCCGATTTTGACACCGTTCCAATACCCAGAAAGTGGGCATTCATATCCGCCGCAGGCTTTATCGGAACAAATATACTTGCGTATATCTTCACCGTTGTTTTTCTGCTTGTTCCGTCAGGATATGTGAGGCTGTTCTTCATGATAGCAGCAGGCATTTTTCTGATTACCGACAGCGCACACTTTCTGCTTGCAGTAGTATTCGACTTCGGCGATGCTTACGGACTGAAACGCACATTGCAGTGTTCAAAGGGAATTTTGATGCTTGCAGCCATACTCAATGTTCTTATAAACATCATCCTGTTTCTGTACATTTTTTAGATCCACCGTTATTTTTTGAAAAGGAGTGCCACATGAAGTATTCCGATCTCCCGAAACACTGGCAGCGTATATTCGAGCTTGAATGGAAGTCCGTCTGCGAGGGCAGCAAGGCTATTGCGGCAGTCATAGCGGACAGCGAGGGGAATATCCTCTCCGAGGGGCGCAATCAGATATCCGAGTACAATGTGCCAAATCCCGCCACCGCCCATGCAGAGGCAGAAGCGATACGCAACCTTGACGTGAGCAGATTTCCCTATCCGAAAACCTACACGCTTTACGCAGGACTTGAGCCGTGCATAATGTGCATGGGAACGCTGGTGATGGGACACATCAGAAATGTTGAGATCGCTGCACGGGATGATTTCGGCGGTGCGATGAAACTCATAGAACTGAGCGATTTCGCACGGAACAAGGGAATAAAGGTAACCTGGCGTGATGACGCTCTCGGAGATATGCAGCGTGCCTTTCAGGCCGTCCGTGAGCTGCTCTATAACACGGACGAGGACAAGAAGCGCCGCATGCTGGAGGATTTCTCTGTATACAACAAAACAGGTGTTGACGCAGCAATCAAGCTCTTCAACGAGGGTTTCTTCTCTCATGCGCTCACCGAAATATCTGCCGAAACAGTCTTTGACGAGCTTTCGGCACGCTTCTGAGCCATAAACTGACATTACAAGCAAGGAGAATGACGTATGGACTGGCATTTCAGGCAAGGCGACAAGGCATGCACCTTCCGTGCGGCGGCGGTGCTTATAGATAACGGCAGAGTGCTCGTCCAGCATTCCGACAGGGAATATGCGCTTCCTGCTGTAAGAGTAAGCGTAGGCTCCACCGCCGAGGAGACCCTTATACGGGAATTCCGCAAGGCTACAGGCGTACTGATCACTCACACAAGGCTGATATGGGTGGATGAAAACCTCTGGAGCAGCCGTGGCACTGATAACCACACCATTACATTCTACTTCCTTGCAAGCTGCGGCGACGGCTTTCCCTATGAGAAATTCACCTCGCATAAGATCGGTGCAAGTCTGCTTTTTGAATGGGCAGAGCTTGAAAAGATTCGCTCTATGAACATCTATCCCGAGTTCATCAAGGAAAAGATAACGGATATTTCCGATGGGATAGAGCATTTTATCAGCAGAGAATAAGCTGAAAAAAATTTTGTAACCGTTTTGCAACCTTTTTGTAACTTATATGGTTTTACTTATGAATTCGGACGGAGATAATTGCTATGGACACAATGTCGCTGAAAACGAGCGAAAGCTTTGAAGAGGTGATGAAGTTCTATATGCCGATGGTGTATAGAATAGCTTTCTCACGCCTTGGAAGCTCCCACGAAGCGGAGGATATCACTCAGGAGGTGTTCCTGAAATACTTCCGTGCCGACGTACAGTACAATGATGAGGAGCATCGCAAGGCGTGGCTCATCCGCTGTGCGATAAACTGCACCAAAACGCTGGTGACCTCTGCGTGGTACAGACACCGTGCGTCCGACGAGGGTCTGGAAAACATGGAGGAAAACGGCGAGATTCCCGGCAGCGACGGCGATATTGAAAAGATCGAGCAGAAAAATGCCGTTATGTCCGCAGTGATGAAGCTCCCCGAAAAATACCGTACCGTAATTCACCTTTTCTATTTCGAGGATATGTCCGTTGCCCAGATAAGCAAGGCTACGGGCATCCGTGAGGCTACTGTAAAATCCCAGCTCAGCCGTGCAAGAGACATGCTGAAGCCTATGCTGAAGGAGGTAGATTTCTGATGGATTTCAGAGAAGAATACAAAAAGAGCGCAGAAGTCATGACTCCCTCCGCCGAGGCTATGGAGCGCATGACAAAAAACATAATGGAGCAGATAAATGCTCCCGCAAAGAAAGCAATACCCTTTAAGAAGATATCCTATATAGGCGGTGCTGTAGCTGCCTGCGCCGTAATCACAGTGGGCGCAGTTAAGCTGCTGCCCTCCATGCAGACTGAGCTTGCCACCGCAGACGCTGCCGCAAACGAAAGCGTTACAGCAGTGTATCAGGATTCTGCCGCAGAGGAGGAATACGCTCCTCTCAACGGCGTAACAGCCGATAAGGACAGCGCATCAGACATCATAACAGACTTTGCTATGGATGCCGCCGAAGACGCTGTAGCCGAAAGTGAAAGCATCTTCGATTATGCCGCAGACGCAGGCGATGACACCACAGCAGTTGCCGCACCGACTGTCAGCGCAAATGATGGATCCTCGCTCTTTGAAGATAAGTCCATTGCGGATAATGCCGATATATTCGTAGCAGAGGAAGGTGTTATGGAGGAGGCCGTCTGCGAGAACGCCGAGACCATTGAAATAGATCTGGGCTTTGAAACGGGAGAAGTTTCTGTTCCTGTTGATTCGGAAATAACAGACCGTTCCGATGAGATGATATATTTTTCGGAAGACAGGCAGATCGTTACCTATGACGGCGAGGATTATTATCTTCTGTCCCCTGAATATTACAGCAATCTCAATTATGACTGTGATGCTGCAACATATCTGTACACAGGCTCTGATAACAAGAACTACGAGCTTGTAGACTGGGGCGAATTTATCTCTCTTTCCATCATCGTCAGCGAGACTCATATGGACGATGGCGGGGTCTACAGCTCCGCAGAAAAGTACGACGAACACAGAAAGCCCTGCCACACCGTACGCGGCGATACTTCCGAAGCGCATGCATACGAGGTATTCATGTCAGATGAAGAATACTCTTTTGAGTTAAGCGATGATACGTATGTTCTTCTGATAGACGGAATACGCTTTGAATATATCTCCGAGGGCATTCCCCTGCAGAATGCGCCCAGAACAAAGTATCTCACTGCTGCCGACGGTACAGTATATCAGCTTGATTTCTATCAGGATGATTATCTTGTTCTTCTGACAAACGGCGAAATGCTCGGCAGCTACGCAAGAATAAAAGAATGATCCGCACAATATAATGAAACAGCGACTTTTGACTTTAATATCAGAAGTCGCTTTTGTGCGGTACAGACACACTTGACATTACACACATTCCGCAATATAATATATCAGGACAAAAAAAGAAAGAGAGACAAAAAATGCTGCAGAAATTCAGAAAGACTTTTATCGGCGACAGCAGCTTCTATCGCCGTGTGATAATGCTTGCACTGCCCATGATAATACAGAACGCAGTAACAAGCTTCGTAAGCTTCCTTGACAACATAATGGTAGGTCAGATAGGCACAGAGCAGATGTCGGGCGTGGCGATAGTAAACCAGCTGCTGTTCGTATTCAATATCTGCATCTTCGGCGGAGTATCGGGCGCAGGTATATTCAGCACCCAGTTCTTCGGCAAGGGCGACTATGAGGGTCAGAAGCACTGCTTCCGCTTCAAGATATATACCGTGCTGCTGTTTTCGGTGGGTGCGCTGCTTCTGTCAGGCTTCCTCGGCACCGAGCTTATCTCACTCTATCTCAACGACAGCGGCGAAGTCGGTGATATCACCCTTGCGCTGAAATACGGCAAGGAATATATGGGCGTGATGATGCTCTCCCTCATACCCTTTGCGATATGTCAGGCATACGTCAGCACCATCCGTGAAACAGGTCAGACTCTTATCCCCATGATAGCCAGCGTATGCGCCGTGGCAGTGAATCTCGTGCTGGATTACCTGTTCATCTTCGGCTCGGCAAATCTTCTCGGCGAGAACGACTTCCTGCATATCCCTGCCATGGGCGTTAAGGGTGCTGCCACAGCCACGGTCATCGCACGATTTGCGGAGCTGCTTATAGTAGTGATATGGACTCACACCCATCCGGGCAAGAATCGCTACATCGTCGGCGCATACAGAAGTCCTAAGATACCTGCCGCTATATGCAAAAACATACTTAAAAAGGGTACGCCGCTCATGCTGAATGAGATGATGTGGGCGTCAGGCATGGCGGTCATCGCTCAGTGCTATGCGGTCCGTGGACTCGAGGTAGTGGCGGCGCAGAATATCTCCTCCACCATCACAAATCTGTTCAATATCGTGTATATCCAGCTCGGCGGCTGCATCAGCGTTATAGTCGGACAATATCTCGGCGCAGGCAAGATAAAGGAAGCCCGTGATGCAGACAACAAGATGATATTCTTCAGCGTAGGCTGCTGCACTGTTGTGGCTGCAATAATGGCGGTAGTCGGCAGATTCTTCCCCGATATCTACAACACGGAACAGATGATAAAAGAGCTTGCCGCTTCACTGATACTGGTCTCCGCACTGGTAATGCCGCTTTGCTCCTTCTCCCACTGCGCATATTTCACGCTGCGCTCGGGCGGAAAGACTATCGTAACCTTCCTGTTTGACAGCGTGTTCACCTGGGTGATAATGATACCGTTTGCGTATATCCTCGCAAACTTCACCGCTCTCCCTGTTGTGACAGTGGTGTTCCTTGTGCAGTTTACCGAGATAATCAAGGTGACGATCGGCTTCTTCATGCTGAAGAGCGGCGTGTGGCTGCAGAATATCGTCTCGGACGCTCCGACACAAAAACTGACATGATCTTTCCCCCCGAAGCATTGCTTCGGGGAGTCTTTTGGGGTGATATATGAAAAAGGCTCCTGTTATGTGAAATTTAAATAAAAATTACAAATAACCACTTGAAATGTTGAAAGTTTTATGGTAAAATATATACAATAGCAATGATGAAATATTATGTAATTACATCGTCAATGATTTAACGATACAAGAGGTGATGATCTTGACACAGCTTGAAAGAGCTGTCGCAGGAAGCGGCAATGTTGCATTCAGTATGAAGTACAGTCTTGGCTTCCCTGCCGAGATACTGACTGAAAACAACCCATTTGCAGACGGAAACATGATAAAATTCAGTGATATCATCCACCCCGATGATTATCAGCCGTTCTGCGAAGTAATCAACGACATAATAAACGGTTCTTCCCGTGAGATAAAGGTGCATTCCCGCCTGAAAACAGGCAACGATCATGTGTGGTATTACATAACAGGCACCGCACATAACGGCAGCAGCGGCGTGCTGGAAAGCATAGACGGCATGATGTTCAATGTATCCGATTATCTCGACTGCGATGTGGAGGATGCTGTTCTCCGCCGTTTCCGCAAGAAGCACGCAGCCAACCTTTCGGACAGCACAAATTTCAACCTCTGCGATATTCTCGGAGAGGATTATCTCGTGCGCATCCAGAACCCGTTCGTACATATCGACGGTCTGTATTCTGCCATTATCGACAACAACGGCAGGACTATATTTGCCACAGGAAAGCAGGATAAGCACTTCAATCTCGGCAAGATGGATTATCAGCGCAAGAAGAGCATCCGTGTCCGCCACAAAGCAATTGCATCCTGGGTCATCGCAGGCAACGAACAGCAGGTAGTGGATAACCATGCGCAGCTGCTGGAGACCATGGTAAACACCGTTTCAGGTGTTGCAAATTCCTATGTGGTACTGGTGGAGGAAATGGAAAACTCCCAGAGCGCAAACAAGCTGCTGGGTCAGAACTTCGAGGATCAGATACTCGTAAACAACATCCACTCCCTGATACTCAACAGCGACGATACCAAGGCCGCTGCATCAGGCATCATTCCGCTGGTTTTGGAATACTTCAGCCTTTCGGATATGCTGTTCTGCAACTATAACGACACGAGCACGAACGTATTCCGTCTGGATAATACAGGAATGCTGCTGCCCGTAGTGTGCAATACTCCGCATGTTCCCTCCATTGCCGAAGAGCTGGATTACAGCGGCATGGTATGTACCGACAGAAAAACCATGCAGGCAGATCACGACGGCAGAAATCTCAGCTGTGCACTGGTACGTACCTACAACAGCGGTGCTGACGACGGCGTTATCGTCTATACCGCAAACACAAGCGGCAGAAACTGGTCAAACCGTGAGCGCAAGCTGCTGAAGACTATAACCCAGATACTCTCCACCATCATCTACAAGATATTTATGGAGGATGAGCTGGCTACCTCTCAGGCTCGCCTTGAGCGCATCGCTTATTACGACACAGATACGGGAATCCCCAACCGCATCATGCTTGAACGTGATTTCCCGTTAGAGATCAAGGACGGCAGAAGCGGTGCAGTGATAGCGTTCGAGATATCCAATCTCAAATCCATCTCTGAGGTATATGGCTGCGAATACGCCGATGACGTACTGAAGAGCTTTGCGGAATATATCTCAGCCGTTCCCTGCTCCGCCGCCAAAAAGGTGTATCGCTTCAGCAACGATATCCTTATGTTGATGCTCAGCGGCTCAGACCGTGAGGAAGCACGCCAGTTCGCCCAGATCATCCTTTCAAAGTTCCGCTCACCGTGGTATCTCCATCAGAATGAGCAAAGGCTACAGGTGTTCTCGGGCGTTACCATGTATCCTGACGACTCATCGGATATCGATCATTGCACGAATGCTGCCACTCAGACGCTCCGCCTCGCAAAGGAACAGAACCTGCAGGATGCGGCCTTCTATTCCGAAGGTCTTGAGGAACAGTTAAACAGCAATCAGGTCCTCAAAAAGCTGATAGCAGAATCTGTGGCAGATGATTTCAACGGGTTCTATTTCCTGTATCAGCCTGTTATAGATATCAACACAGGCGCTCTGCACTGCTGCGAAGCTAACCTGTACTGGGAAAACGACAAGCTTACCGTACCGAGAGAGCAGTTCCAGCCAATAATAGATCAGCTTGGATTCTCAAAGGAGCTTTATCGCTATGCTGTTAATAAGATATGCGAGTTCTGCTCCACTGTCAGGGCCGGCGGCGTGGATCAGTTCCGTGTAAGCTTCGCTATCCCCGAAAATATCCTCAACACTGAAACAGGAATCGAAGCACTTCGCTCCGCCCTGTTAGAATATGAGCTGCCGCCAACTGCGGTCAGCATCTCTGTTTCCGAAAGTGCAAGGACTCTGTACACGGGCAATATGTTCCTGCAGCAGATGGCTAAGATTGGAGTAAACGTCATCGCAGATGATACTGGCGGAAGCTATTTCACTATGGCGCCGCTGGAAAACCCTGCAGTACGCACGATAAAGATCCGCAGCAACCGTTTCAGTGACGACGCTGTTTCAGCATCCTTCCTGCGCTCTGTAATACGTCTTGCGCATGAAAAGGATATAACCGTCTGCGCCCGCAGCGTCGACAGTCCTGCCGTATTTGAGAGCATCCGCAAATACAACGTGGATCTCGTTCAGGGAACCTTCTACGGCAGA